>NZ_QWFC01000023.1:0-312096 GCF_003576265.1 Pseudomonas sp. 91RF | reverse complement strand
TTCAACAACTTCAACCACTTGCGCTTCCGATCTCTCGTTAGCGGGAGGCGAATTCTACAGCGTTACACGCTGCTGTCAACACCTCTTTTTCTCCGCTTTCGATCGAGAAGACCGAACCGTTGAAAGCACCAGAAGAACCGGCATTTCCAACTCCTTCCAGGCTTCGATGATCTGAAGCAACTCGCTATCGAAACCTACATAACTCATTGAATCTCAAGGAGTTTTCCGTTTCGACTGCGCCAGAAGTGGGGCGAATTATAGACATCTAGAATTCGCCGTCAACCCCTTTATTTCAACTTTACTCAGATTTCAGCGTAATCCGCGCAAAAGCCTTCTTGCCAGCCTGGCAAACGTGAGTCGCGCCGAGCACATATATAAAGGAGCGATCGACAACCTCTCCATCTATACGCACACCACCGGAAGCCAACAGATCACGAGCCGCCGCCGAATTCTTCACCAGGCCAGCCTTATTAAGGACAGCAGCAATCGGCATATCCTCGGCAGCAGTCAGCTCAACCTCTGGCAAATCATCTGGCAGCTCGCCGTCCTTCATACGATTACCCGCGCCACGATGAGCATTGGCAGCAGCCTCGCCCCCATGGAAGCGCGCAACAATTTCTTCAGCCAGCTTGATCTTGATGTCGCGAGGGTTGGCGCCCGCCTCTACATCGGCACGGAACGCATTGATCTCATCCATCGAACGGAAGCTGAGCAGCTCGAAGTAGCGCCACATCAACGCGTCCGGAATCGAAACCAGCTTGCTGTACATGACACCCGGCGCTTCCTGGATACCGACGTAGTTGCCCAACGACTTGGACATCTTTTTAACGCCATCCAGCCCTTCGAGCAGCGGCATCGTCAGAATGCACTGAGCTTCCTGACCATAACCACGCTGCAGTTCGCGCCCCATCAACAGGTTGAACTTCTGATCGGTACCGCCCAGCTCAACATCCGCGCGCAATGCAACCGAGTCATACCCCTGAACCAGCGGATAGAGGAACTCATGAATGGCGATTGGCTGATTGGTGGTGTAGCGCTTGTCGAAGTCATCACGCTCGAGCATACGAGCAACGGTGTACTGCGAAGTAAGACGAATAAAGTCCGCAGGCCCCATCTGATCCATCCAGGTGGAATTGAACGCGACCTCGGTTTTCGCCGGATCAAGGATCTTGAATACCTGAGTCTTGTAGGTCTCGGCATTTTCCAGAACCTGCTCACGGGTCAGCGGCGGACGAGTTGCACTCTTGCCACTCGGATCACCGATCATCCCGGTGAAGTCACCAATCAGGAAGATCACCTGATGCCCCAGCTCCTGGAACTGACGCAGCTTATTAATAAGCACAGTGTGACCAAGGTGCAGATCCGGCGCCGTTGGATCGAAGCCGGCCTTGATTCGCAGCGGCTGGCCACGCTTGAGCTTTTCGATCAGCTCGGACTCGACCAACAATTCTTCCGCACCACGTTTAATCAGCGCTAGCTGCTCTTCAACCGACTTCATAACAGACCCGCAAGGCTCAGATTCAAAGGGAACCAACCATACAAGATCGCGCACCAATTACAAGTTTTGCCCGGCGCACGGACACCAATCCACGGGCGAGATGCCTGCGGACTTGCCTCAGAGATGATTTGGTTATATTTTATACAGTTATTTCATCTTCATCATGTCATTCATCTTTTCCAATTCATCTTTTCAAAGTCAAAACTACTTATGACCACTGAACCGTCTAAAGCGCCACCGCTTTACCCGAAGTCCCACCTGCTTGCCGCAAGTGGGATCGCCGCCCTTCTCAGCCTGGCGCTCCTGGTATTTCCTTCCAGTGATGTTGAAGCCAAAAAGACGACTCTGAGCCTTGAGCTGGAAAGTCCTGCCGAACAACTGACACAAGATCAAGACGCTGCTGACGAGGTTCAAGCCACAAATGAGCCGGTAGCCTCGCCCTTCGCACAAATCGAAAACAGCGCAGAAGACACACCCGAAACAGCCCAGGTCGCACCAGCGCCTGCACCGGTCGCGCCTGAAAAGAAGGCTCCAGGCCACAGGGAAGTGATCGTCTCCAAGGGCGATACCCTTTCGACACTGTTTGAAAAGGTCGGCCTCCCGGCTGCAACCGTGCACGACGTTCTGGCCAGCGACAAACAGGCCAAACAGTTCAGCCAGCTCAAACACGGCCAGAAACTCGAATTCGAACTCAATCCACAAGGTCAACTGACCAATCTACACAGCAAGGTCAGCGACGTCGAAACCATCACCCTGACCAAGAACGACAAGGGTTATGTCTTCAACCGCGTTACCGCCAAGCCAACCGTTCGTACCGCCTATGTCCACGGCGTGATCAACAGCTCCCTATCCCAGTCCGCCGCCCGCGCCGGCCTGTCCCACAGCCTGACCATGGACATGGCCAGCGTGTTCGGCTACGACGTCGACTTCGCCCAGGATATCCGCCAGGGTGACGAGTTCGACGTGATCTACGAACAGAAAGTGGTCAATGGCAAAGCCGTCGGCAATGGCCCGATCCTGTCCGCCCGCTTCACCAACCGTGGCAAGACCTACACGGCCGTGCGTTACACCAACAAGCAGGGCAACAGCAGTTACTACACCGCCGATGGCAACAGCATGCGCAAGGCGTTCATCCGCACCCCGGTGGACTTCGCCCGCATCAGTTCCAAGTTCTCCATGGGCCGCAAACACCCGATCCTCAACAAGATCCGCGCCCACAAAGGTGTCGACTACGCCGCCCCACGCGGTACGCCAATCAAGGCTGCCGGTGACGGCAAAGTATTGCTGGCCGGTCGCCGTGGTGGTTACGGCAACACCGTGATCATTCAGCACGGCAACACCTACCGCACGCTGTACGGTCACATGCAAGGCTTTGCCAAAGGCGTGAAAACCGGCGGTACCGTAAAGCAGGGCCAGGTGATCGGTTACATCGGCACCACCGGTCTGTCCACCGGTCCGCACCTGCACTACGAGTTCCAGGTCAATGGCGTTCACGTCGACCCATTGGGCCAGAAGCTGCCAATGGCTGATCCGATCGCCAAATCCGAGCGCGCGCGCTTCCTGGCGCAGAGCCAGCCGTTGATGGCCCGCATGGACCAAGAGAAGGCCACCATGCTGGCCTCGAGCAAGCGCTAAGCCATGGCTCTCTACATTGGCGTGATGTCCGGAACCAGCCTCGATGGTCTGGACATCGCCCTGATCGAGCAGACCTCGGCGATCAACCTGATCGCCACGCACTACATTCCGATGCCTGAGTCCCTGCGCGCCGAGCTGCTTGGCTTGTGCGCCAGCGGCCCCGACGAGATTGCCCGCTCGGCCATCGCCCAGCAGAACTGGGTGAAACTTGCCGCCGAAGGCATCCACGCGCTGCTCGAACAGCAACAGCTCAAACCCGAAGCCATTCGCGCGATCGGCAGCCACGGCCAGACCATCCGCCACGAACCGGCACGCGGTTTCACCGTACAGATCGGCAACCCAGCCCTGCTGACCGAGCTGACCGGCATTACGGTAGTCAGTGACTTCCGCAGCCGCGATGTGGCTGCCGGGGGCCAGGGCGCCCCTCTGGTCCCAGCCTTCCATGAAGCGTTGTTCGAAGAGCGTACCGGTAACCGCGCAGTCCTGAATGTCGGCGGTTTCAGCAATCTCAGTCTGATTGAGCCGAACAAGCCTGTAGCCGGTTTCGACTGTGGCCCTGGGAATGTGCTGATGGATGCGTGGATTCACCGGCAGCGTGGCGAAAACTATGATCGCAACGGTCAATGGGCAGTCAGCGGCAAAGTAGAACCAACCCTTCTCAAAGCATTGCTGAGCGATCCCTTCTTCTCGACCCAAGGCCCGAAGAGCACCGGTCGCGAAGTGTTCAACCTGCCCTGGCTTGTACAGCAACTGTCACACCTGCCGGATTTCGCTCCCGAAAACGTACAGGCAACGCTGCTCGAACTGACAGCGCTGACCATCGTCGAATCGTTGCAAAGCGCCCAATCGAATACCGAAGAACTCCTGGTCTGCGGCGGCGGCGCCCACAACGCTACGCTGATGAAGCGCCTGGCTGACCTGCTGCCCAACACGAAAGTCGCCAGCACCGCGACTCACGGCGTCGATCCAGACTGGGTCGAAGCCATGGCCTTTGCCTGGCTGGCCCATTGCTGTCTTGAAGGCATCAGCGCCAATCGCCCCAGCGTCACCGGTGCAAAGGGCTTGCGCGTACTCGGCGCCATCTACCCCAACTAAGACAAAATGCAGATAACAAAACGCCGCATAACCGTGAGGTTCTGCGGCGTTTTATTGTGTACGGTGAAACGAGATCAGATCGAGAACGAAGAACCGCAACCACAAGTGGTGGTGGCATTCGGGTTCTTGATCACGAAGCGCGAACCTTCCAGACCTTCCTGGTAGTCCACCTCGGCACCCGCCAGGTACTGGAAGCTCATCGGATCAACCACCAGGCTCACGCCTTCGCGCTCGACGATGGTGTCGTCCTCGGCCACATCTTCATCGAAGGTGAAGCCGTACTGAAACCCTGAACAACCGCCGCCCGTAACGAATACGCGCAGCTTCAAGCGATCATTCCCCTCTTCATCGACCAGGCTCTTCACCTTGTGCGCGGCACCCTGAGTGAATTGCAAAGCCGTGGGGGTGAAGGATTCGACGCTCATGCTGACTATCTCCCGGCGTTACGCCGCCATAATGCGTGATGACGCGCATTATCCGCTTGTCCTAGAAAATCGGTCAACTATTGTTACGGTATATCAATAAAGCCATCAGCAACCCGGAATGCAAAAAGGCCCGTCAGACGGGCCTTTTCACCAAGCAAGATCAGTCTTACGGCAGCATGCCCGCGTGGGACAGACCAAAGCGCTCATCCAGCCCGAACAGAATGTTCATGTTCTGCACCGCCTGACCCGACGCGCCCTTGACCAGGTTGTCGATCACCGACAGCACCACCACCAGATCACCATCCTGTGGACGGTGAACCGCGACACGGCAGACGTTGGCACCGCGCACGCTGCGGGTTTCCGGATGGCTACCGGCCGGCATCACATCGACGAACGGCTCATTGGCATAACGCTTCTCGAACAGCGCCTGCAGATCGACGGAGCGATCCACCACGGTCGCATAGAGTGTGGAATGAATGCCACGAATCATCGGCGTCAGGTGTGGCACGAAGGTCAGGCCGACATCCTTGCCCGCTGCACGGCGCAGACCCTGACGAATTTCCGGCAGATGACGGTGACCTTTCACCGCATAAGCCTTCATGCTTTCCGACGTCTCGGAGTACAGCGAGCCTACGGAAGCACCACGACCGGCACCGCTGACACCGGACTTGCAGTCGGCAATCAGCAGCGAAGTATCGGCCAGACCTGCCTCAAGCAATGGCAGGAAACCCAGCTGCGTTGCGGTCGGATAGCAACCCGGCACCGCGATCAGGCGCGCTTTCTTGATTTGCTCACGGTTGACTTCCGGCAAGCCGTAAACCGCTTCGTCCAGCAGTTCCGGCGCACCGTGCGGCTGGCCGTACCACTTGGCCCATTCATCGGCGTCCTGCAGACGGAAGTCCGCCGACAGGTCGATGACCTTGGTGCCCGCTGCCAGCAATTCGCCGGCCAGTGCGTGGGCGACGCCGTGGGGAGTTGCGAAGAACACCACGTCGCAAGCGCCCAGGGTCTTGATGTCAGGCACACTGAATGCCAGACCGTCATAGTGACCGCGCAGGTTCGGGTACATGTCAGCTACGGCCAGACCGGCCTCGGATCGGGAAGTGATTACCACCACTTCTGCCTGCGGATGCTGTGCCAACAGACGCAGCAGTTCGACACCGGTGTAACCCGTGCCGCCGACGATACCGACCTTGACCATAAACCTGCCCTCAACGAACCCACTGGAAAGCCGTCGATAATAGGGGCCGCGCGCCCCTGCGACAACCGTCAAGGTGACGTGCGGACGCTCAAGCCTCTACTATCCGGCCTACCGTGAATGAGGGAAAAACCAAAAATGCTCTATCTATGGATCAAAGCACTGCATATCGTCGGCATCGTGTGCTGGTTTGCCGGACTGTTCTACCTGCCGCGACTGTTCGTCTACCACGCACAAAGTGAAGATACGATCAGCAAGGAACGCTTCAGCGTCATGGAGCGCAAGCTGTATCGCGGCATCATGGGCCCGGCGATGATCGCCGCGCTGATCTTCGGCGGCTGGCTGATTTACCTGAACCCGGGCATCTTCAGCAGCGGTGGCTGGATTCACGCCAAGCTGACCCTGGTCGTGCTGTTGATCGGCTATCACCACATGTGCGGCGCGCAGGTAAAACGTTTTGCCCGTGGCGAGAACACCCGCAGCCATGTCTTTTATCGCTGGTTCAATGAAGTCCCGGTTCTGATATTGCTGGCTATCGTAATTCTGGTCGTGGTCAAGCCGTTCTAACTTCAACTGGTTCAACTTTCCGGGGTACTTCCGATGTCGCTGCCCGCTTTGCTCGAACAACGTCTGCGCCTGCCCGTCGTGGCTGCGCCGATGTTCCTGATTTCCAATCCAGAACTGGTGCTCGCGTGCTGTCGCAATGGCGTGGTCGGCAGCTTTCCGGCGCTCAACCAGCGCGAAAGCAGCGGGTTCAAGGCCTGGCTGGAACAGATCGAAGCAGGACTGGCGACACTGGACAACCCGGCGCCTTATGCCGTGAACCTGATCGTTCACAAGAGCAATCCGCGTCTGGAGGCGGACCTGAACATCTGCGTCGAGCACAAGGTGCCCATCGTCATCACCAGTCTCGGCGCGGTGAAAGAGTTAGTAGACGCCGTGCACAGCTATGGCGGCCTGGTGTTCCACGACGTGACGACCCGCCGCCATGCGGAAAAAGCTGCCGAAGCCGGCGTCGATGGCTTGATTGCCGTTGCCGCCGGCGCCGGTGGACATGCCGGCACCTGGAGCCCGTTCTCGCTGATCGCCGAGATTCGCCAATTCTTCGACAAGACGTTGCTGCTTGCAGGATGTTTGAACCACGGCCATGAGATTCTCGCCGCACAGCTGCTCGGCGCCGATTTGGCCTACTTCGGTACACGATTCATCGGTACGACTGAAAGTCATGCGCCCGACGCCTACAAGGAGATGCTGCTGACAGCCAAGGCAGCGGACATCATTCATACTCCTGCCGTGTCTGGAGTACCGGCCAGCTTCATGCGTCAAAGCCTGGAAGCTGCCGGTTTCGACATGGCGGCGTTGCAAGGCAAGGGTGAGGTGAATTTTGGCGACAAACTCAAGCCGATCAACGATGAAGCCAAAGCCTGGAAAACCGTTTGGTCGGCCGGACAGGGTGTAGGTGAGATCGAGGATCTGCCGAGCGTGGACCAACTGGTGGAGCGCCTCGATGCAGAGTATCGCCAGGCCCTGGAACATGCGGCACAGCTACCGAACCGCTGGCCGCGCTGAGAAAATTCCGGCCAGTTGCAGCCTGACTGGCCTTACACTTGGCGGTTGCGACACATCTCAACTCAATTTCTTCGCGACAAGGATGCCTCGGCCATGAGCGAAACCCGCTACAAGATCGTTTTCGACGGTGCCCTGCAGCCCGGTGTCGATATCACCACAGCCAAACTGAACCTGGCCGATCTGTTCAAGAGCGATGTGGCCGCCATCGAACGCCTGTTCAATGGCCGCGCCGTCGCCCTCAAACGCGACCTGTCGCACAGCGATGCCCAGGCTTATCTGCAAGCGCTGGGCAAGACCGGGATCGACGCCCGGATCGAGCCGGAAACAGCCATCGAACTGAATCTGTCCGATGTGCAGGAGCACTCCTCCACCGTGGTTGAGCCCGATTCGCCTTATGCACCACCCCGGGCCAGTGTCGGTGAACAACTGGCAGAATTCGCCACGCTCAAACCCTTCAGTGTCGAAGGCCGGATCGGACGCCTGCGTTACCTGGCATGGTCGATGGTGTTGAGCCTGGTAACCCTGCCGATCGTCGGCGTTTTCGCCCTGATCGGTCTGGGGCTGGTGAGTACCGACTCGACCAGCGGCCTGATCCTCGGCGGTATCTTCGCCTTCTTCCTGTTCCTGGCCTTCGCGATCGTCGGCATCCTGTTCAGCATTCAGCGCCTGCACGACATCGGCTGGTCCGGCTGGCTCTGGCTGCTGACCCTGGTACCGTTCGTGGGCAGCTTCTTTCCGCTGGTGATCATGGTCATGCCGGGCAATACCGGCGCCAACCGCTATGGCCCACCGCCGCCACCGAACAGCACCGCCGTCAAAGTACTGTGCTCCCTGTGGATCGTCTTTATCGGTCTGTTTTTCGTCGGAGGCATGCTGGGCGGGATTTCTGCCATCCAGCAGGAGTACGAAACCAGCCTCGAAAGCAGTTATGAAAGCGGTTCGGTGACCGCCGATGAAGTCGATGTCGAAGTCGAGCCCGTGCCGAATCCGGTGGACGATGCAGCCGAAGCCGCGCCGGCCCCTGTAGACTCTGCGAAAGAATGAACAGCGCTCCCCGCCGTGACACCTGCGTCCACGGCGCGGAGCTGTTGCGATGGAGAACTGCATGACCCGTTACGCTCTGATCACCGGCGCCTCCAGCGGTATCGGCCTGGCCATGGCCGAAGCCCTGGCGCGCCGTGGCCGCAGCCTGATTCTGGTGGCCCGCCAGCGTGATCAGCTGGAAAGCATTGCGATTGAATTGACCCAACGCTTTGGCGTGGAAGTGCTGTTCCGCGCCTGCGACCTCGGCGAACCGCTGCGCCTGTCCGGTTTTCTGCTGGAGCTTGAAGAAGGCGACCGACAGATCGATCTACTGGTCAACTGTGCCGGCATCGGTACTTGCGGCCCGTTCCTGGCCCAGGACTGGATGACCGAACAGGACCTGATCGAAGTGAACATCCTCGCCCTCACCCGTCTGTGCCACGCGATCGGCAACAGCATGGCCCTGCAGGGTGGCGGGCAGATTCTCAACGTGGCGTCGGTCGCCGCGTTCAATCCCGGCCCATGGATGAGCACTTACTACGCCAGCAAGGCCTACGTTCTACACTTTTCCGAAGCGCTGCGAGTGGAATTGAAGAAATGCGCGGTGAAGGTCTCGGTGCTATGCCCAGGCCCCACACGCACCGGGTTCTTTCGTACGGCGCAACTGAACAACGACAAACTCAACGCCAGCAAACTGCTGATGAGCCCCGAAGAGGTCGCGCTGTATACCGTGCGCGCCCTGGAAAAAAACCGCGCGATCATCATTCCCGGGCGCAGGAACCGCTGGTTCGCCTTTCTGCCACGACTGGGTTCGCGCTGGCTCAACCGCACCATCGTCGGCATGGTCAACAAAGCTTACTGCCCGCGCTGAAGGGCCGGCAGGCAACTGGCTGGGCGTGGTGACCCCTCGTGGGTACACTCAGCCCAGCTCACACAACGGAGAAAACAGCTGTGGATACTCTGTTCACCAAGATCATCAACCGGGAAATCCCGGCGAAGATCATCTACGAGGACGACCAGGTTCTGGCGTTCCACGACATCGCCCCGCAGGCACCGGTGCATTTTCTGGTGATCCCGAAGAAACCGGTGCGCACCCTCAATGACCTGACCGAAGACGACAAGGCACTGGCCGGGCACATCCTGTTCACCGCTCAGCGTCTGGCGCTGGAACTGGGTTGCGAAGAAGGTTTCCGAGTGGTGATGAACTGCAATGAGAAGGGTGGGCAGACCGTCTACCACATTCACATGCACGTGCTCGGTCAACGCCAGATGAACTGGCCTCCGGGCTGATTGAACTCAAAGTTCGGTGGGGGCGCTCTGCTCCCACATGACCCAGCGCAAACCTTCCCCGGCCGATTCGGTTAAACTGGCCGCCGAGATTCTTCCCGGAGGTCAGCATGACTACCCAACGTCACTACTCGCCCATTGATCGCCTTCTGCTGCAAGCCGATGCCGCGATGCGTACTTTGCTGCCCTTCAGCGGCCAGCCGTACCGTCCCTCTCCGGCGATCGTGCAGCCCGATGTGCAGATGAGCGATGAAGACACCCGCCACGTCGCCGGCCTGATGCGCATCAACCACACCGGTGAAGTCTGCGCCCAGGCGCTGTATCAGGGCCAGGCGCTGACCGCCAAGCTGCCGCAGGTGCGCGAGGCCATGGAGCATGCGGCCGAAGAAGAGATCGATCATCTGGTCTGGTGCGAACAGCGCATTCACCAACTGGGCAGCCACACCAGTGTGCTCAACCCACTGTTCTACGGGATGTCGTTCGGGATTGGCGCAGTCGCCGGGCTGATCAGCGACAAAGTCAGCCTTGGATTTGTCGCGGCGACTGAGCATCAAGTCTGCAAGCATCTGAACGAGCATCTGGAACAACTGCCGGCCGAGGACGAAAAATCCCGGGCGATTCTGGAGCAGATGCGTATCGATGAAGAACATCACGCGGAAAGCGCACTGGAGGCCGGCGGTTTCCGCTTCCCGGCACCGGTGAAATTCGGCATGAGCCTGTTGGCCAAAGTGATGACCAAAAGCACCTACCGAATCTGAAAAACGCCCATAAAAAAGGCGACTGCCGCAAAGCAGTCGCCTTTTTTGTGCCTGGACTTCTTAGCTCGGCATATTGCGCGCGTAGAAGATTTCCAGCATTTCGTGTTTCACACGCTCGGTCACCTGAGCGCGTTGCTCAGCCGACAGGTTGCTGGTGGCATCGCCGAACAGGTAGTTATCCAGTTCGAAGTTCTTCAGCAGCATTTTGGTGTGGAACAGGTTTTCCTGGTACACGTTCACGTCGGTCATCTGATACGCGTCGCGGGTGTCTTCGGAAAGGTAGTTCTGGATCGAGTTGATCTCGTGGTCGATGAAGTGCTTGTTGCCTTCAACGTCACGGGTGAAGCCGCGCACACGGTAATCCACGGTCACGATGTCCGAATCGAACTGGTGAATGAGGAAGTTGAGCGCTTTGAGCGGTGAAATGACACCACAGGTCGACACATCGATGTCCACACGGAACGTCGCAATACCGGCGTCCGGATGGATTTCCGGGTAGGTATGCACCGTGATGTGACTCTTGTCGAGGTGGGCCAGGATGATTTCCGGCAGCGGACCCGGGGACTCTTCGATCTGGCTTTCGGTCGGGGTGACCGGTTCTTCCGAGATCAGAATCGTGACGCTGGCACCCTGAGGCTCATAGTTCTGACTGGCAATGTTCAGAATGTTGGCACCAATGATTTCGACAACTTCCGTGAGGATCTGCGTCAGGCGTTCGGCGTTGTACTCTTGATTGATGTACTCGACGTAAGCCTGCTGGTCTTGCGGGGTTTCCGCGTAGCAGATGTCATAGATGTTGAAGCTCAAGGTCTTTGTCAGGTTATTGAACCCGTGGAGCTTGAGTTTGCTTTTCACCGTTAAAAACTCTCTATGTATGCGGCCCGGCCGCGTGATCAAGCATGCCCGTCAAGTGCGAACGACGCACCTGCGTAGGACGGTTAACACCTCTTCGCGATGGCGATTTTGGTTATCTGTTCAGGCGGATGACCCGTCGGCTGACCGATCACTGCCCTGAAAAAAGTGGCGCATTATGCAGACGTCAGCGGGGGATCGCCAGAGTCTGCACTGCTTTTATGATAGTTGAATGTCGGCTCAGCCGAGTTCGACGATTTCGTAGTCGTGGGTGATTGCCACGCCGGCGGCGCCGAGCATGATCGAGGCCGAGCAGTACTTCTCCGCCGACAGCTCGATGGCGCGTTTGACCTGGGCTTCTTTCAGGCCACGGCCCTTGACCACGAAGTGCATGTGGATCCTGGTGAACACTTTCGGATCCTCGGTCGCACGTTCGGCGTCCAGGAAAGCCTCGCAGCTTTCAACGGCCTGGCGGGACTTCTTCAGAATGCTGACCACGTCGAAATTGCTGCAACCGCCAACGCCCAGCAGGAGCATCTCCATCGGGCGAACACCCAGATTGCGACCACCGGCGTCTGGCGGACCGTCCATGACCACGACATGACCGCTGCCGGATTCGCCGAGGAACATGGCTTCGCCAGCCCATTGGATGCGTGCCTTCATCGCCAAGACTCCACTGTAGAAAAAAGGGTCGCCAGCTTAGCACAGGGCCCCGGCTTGACTGCGAGCGGTGATCCTAGGACCGATGCCTTTACTGCGTAGGTAATTTCTCGAATTTTCGACGAAGTGTCTGGTAAGCTGGCGCCAATTCACTGGCGCCCCAAGCCGGTATCTGTAGCGATCGCCTCAGCGCCTCATATAAAAACCACATATAACCGTGCAGTCTTTTCGGGATACAACCATGGTTGGTATTACCCCCACACCCAAAATCAAGAACCTCGACAAGCTGCTGATGCATTGCCAGCGCCGGCGCCATGCGGCCAAGAGCAACATCATCTGCGCCGGGGATCGCTCGGACACGCTGTACTTCATCATCCGCGGTTCGGTCACGATCCTGATCGAGGACGACGACGGCCGCGAGATGATCATCGCGTACCTGAATGCCGGGGACTTCTTCGGTGAGCTGGGCCTGTTCGAACAGGCCGGCCAGGAACAGGAACGCAGCGCCTGGGTGCGGGCCAAGGTCGAGTGCGAAGTCGCGGAAATCAGCTACGCCAAATTCCGTGAGCTGTCGCAGCAAGATCCAGACATTCTTTACGTGCTCAGCGGACAAATCGCACAACGCCTGCGCAACACCACGCGCAAGGTCGGCGACCTGGCGTTCTTCGACGTCACTGGCCGTGTCGCTCGCTGCTTGCTGGAACTGTGCAAGCAACCCGACGCGATGACCCATCCGGACGGCATGCAGATCAAGGTGACCCGCCAGGAAATCGGGCGGATTGTCGGTTGTTCGCGGGAGATGGTCGGTCGCGTGCTCAAGGATCTTGAGGAACGCAACCTGGTGGATGTGAAGGGCAAGACCATGGTGGTCTTCGGCACTCGCTGAGTTCGAAAACTCAGCCGGTGTAGATCTGCGCCAGCATCAAACGAAAGAGTTCATCGAGACGCGCCAACGCATGGGGCGCCGGGAATTTCTCATGCAACGCGATGTGGCTTGCAGCGCGTACCCGTTGCTCCAGGCCGCACGCCTCATTGAAGCGGTTGACCGCCGCCACCATCGATTCGCGCTCATCATCCAGCAGCATCGCACCGTGCACCAGGCCCACCGGACGCTGCCCACCCTGACTCTGGCGCCAGCGCTGAGCGGTGCCGACCATCTTGCGGCCGTCGAGGTTGACGTTGAAACGACCGTCGCAGAACGCACCGTCGATTTCACCCAGCGACGATACGCCGCCCAACTCATCCAGCAACTGACAGATCGGATCACACAGACGCCGGTATCCGGTTTCAATGCGGTTCAGATCGCCTTCGCTGCGAGGCGGTGCGTAGACCAGCGCAATGTTGATCGTCGACGCCGATTGCGGAACAGGCTCACCGCCGGTTTCACGCAGCAGCACCGGCCAACCGGCAGCGGCGGAGACTTCGCAGGCGTGATCGAATCCGGGGAGGCGGTTCAAACGACGCGGCATGACCAGCGCGCGATCGCTGGGTTGCCAGAACAGCAAACCGAATTCGGCATCACCGGCGCAGACCGAGGCCAGCAGATCCTGTTCGGCTTGCAGGCCGGCTTCGATGGTCAGGGAGGTTGGAGTCATCAAGTTATCCGCCAGACAGTTCAATCTGTAGAGCTTCTCAGGCCGTCATCGCGAGCAGGCTCGCTCCCACAGGTTTCAGCATTATCCATGTGGGAGCGAGCCTGCTCGCGATTGGGTTCGACTCGGTCTACCGAAACTCAGTCGAGGGTCGAACCGCTCACCGGAACGCCGCGCTCAGGGAAGAACAGACGTTGCAGTTCAATGCCCGGGCTTTCGGCGCGCATGAACGCTTCACCGACCAGGAACGCGTAAACGTCGCTGATTTCCATCAGTTCGACATCGGCACGATTGAGGATCCCGCTCTCGGTGATCACCAGGCGATCGCGCGGAATGCGCGGCAGCAGGTCGAGAGTGGTTTCCAGGCTGACGTCGAAGGTATGCAGGTTGCGGTTGTTGACCCCGACCAGCGGCGTGTCGAGAGTCTTCAATGCGCGCTCCAGCTCATCGCCGTCGTGGACTTCTACCAGCACATCGAGGCCGACGCCTTTGGCCACCGAAGCCAGTTCAGCCATTTTCACGTCATCCAGCGCGGAGACGATCAGCAGCACACAATCGGCGCCCAGGGCACGGGCTTCGACGATCTGGTACGGATCGATCATGAAGTCCTTGCGGATCACCGGCAGCGAGCACGCGGCGCGGGCCTGTTGCAGGTAGGCATCGGCGCCCTGGAAGTAGTCGATATCGGTCAGTACCGACAGGCAGGTCGCCCCGCCCTTCTCGTAGCTTTTGGCGATGTCGGCGGGAACGAAGTTCTCGCGGATCACGCCTTTGCTCGGCGATGCCTTCTTGATTTCGGCGATCACGGCCGGTTGTTTCTTCTTGGCCTGCGCCAGCAATGCCTGGGCAAAACCGCGGGGTGCATCGGCCGCCTTGGCCAGACTTTCCAGCTCGCTCAGGCTCACGCGGGCGCTACGCTCGGCGACTTCCTGAACCTTGCGGGCCAGAATGTTTTCCAGAACCGTCGGTACACTCATCCCTCATTCTCCACTTTGAATACCGCGGTAAAGGCACCCAACTCCTCGAGTTTCTCCCGAGCAAGGCCGGTGTGCAGAGCGTCGTGGGCCAGTGCCACGCCTTCTTTCAGACTTGTTGCCAGATCGGCGGCGTACAGCGCTGCACCGGCATTGAGCACGATCATTTCTGCAGCCTTCTGGCCGTTCTCCGTCTTGCGCTTGCCCAATGCATCGCGGATCAGTGCCAGCGAAGCTTCCGGGCCCTCGACCGACAGACCGTGCAGGCTCTGGCTCTTCATGCCCAGATCTTCCGGCTCGACCCAATACTCGGTGATCTCGTTGTTCTTCAGCTCGGCCACATAGGTCGGTGCGGCGAGACTGAACTCGTCCAGACCATCCTTCGAATGCACTACCAGCACATGTTTGCTGCCCAGACGCTGCAAGACTTCGGCCAATGGCCGGCACAGGGCCTGGGTGAATACACCAACTACCTGATGTTTGACGCCGGCCGGATTCGTAAGCGGGCCGAGCATGTTGAACAGGGTACGCAGGCCAAGGTCGCGGCGCGGGCCGGCAGCGTACTTCATGGCTTTGTGGTGAGTCTGGGCAAACATGAAACCGATGCCGACGTTGTCGATGCAGCGCGCCACCTGAACCGGGGTCAGGTTGAGGTAGATGCCGGCCGCTTCGAGCAGGTCGGCACTGCCGCTCTTGCCCGACACCGCGCGGTTGCCGTGCTTGGCCACGGTGCAGCCGGCAGCGGCAACGACAAAGGCCGAAGCCGTGGAAACGTTGAAAATGTTCGCGCCGTCACCGCCGGTGCCGACCACATCGACCACGCCGTCGAGGGTCTTGAGTTCGACCTGATCGGCCAGCTCACGCATCACCGACACCGCACCGACGATTTCGTCGATGCTCTCGCTCTTCATGCGCATGGCCATCATGAACGCGCCGATCTGTGCGTCGGTGCATTGGCCGGTCATGATTTCGCGCATCACGTCGCGCATTTCTTCGGTGCTGAGGTCGAGGTGATCGACGATACGGCTCAGGGCTGTCTTGATATTCATGGAGAGTCCTTAGCGCGTGCCGCCGGTTTGTTTGAGGAAGTTGGCGAACAGTTCATGGCCCTGCTCGGTGAGGATCGATTCCGGGTGGAACTGTACGCCCTCGATGTTCAGGGTCTTGTGACGCAGGCCCATGATTTCGTCGACCGAGCCGTCGTCATGTTGCGTCCACGCGGTCAGTTCCAGGCAGTCAGGCAAAGTCTCGTGCTTGACGATCAGCGAGTGATAGCGAGTAACCGTCAACGGACGATTCAGACCGGCAAAAACACCCTTGTCCTCGTGGAATACCGGGCTAGTCTTACCGTGCATCACTTGGCGGGCACGTACCACATCACCGCCAAAGGCCTGGCCGATGGACTGATGGCCGAGGCAGACGCCGAGGATCGGCAGTTTGCCGGCGAAGTGTTTGATGGCTTCGATGGAGATGCCGGCTTCGGTCGGTGTGCACGGACCGGGGGACACCACGATGCGCTCCGGGTTGAGCGCTTCGATTTCGGCGATGGTCAGCTCGTCGTTGCGCACGACCTTGACCTCGGCACCCAGCTCGCCGAGGTATTGCACAACGTTGTAAGTAAAGGAGTCGTAGTTGTCGATCATCAGCAACATGGCGTTTCGAACCTCTTGAATTCTGACTTGGAAACAGCCTTCGGATGACTTGCCAGGACGCTGCACCAAGTCGGACGCGCAAGTGGCGACGGCAAGGCGGCATTTCAAACGGGCAAGGAAGGCAGAGCGATACAGATCCGGCGGGGCCGGCAGAAAAGATTCAGGCGCGCCAACGCCAGCGGGCGTGTGCCTTGATGACTTGATCCAGGAGTTTGCTGGTGATCAACACGGGGAAGGTCTCGTTCATACGTTCCCGCACAGTAACTTAGCTGGGCAGAGCGTGCAATATGGCCGGGCCTGACGGGGGGAAAACTATGGGAGGGTTGACGACCGATGGCAAAACGCCGGAAGTTTTTGGTACTGTCGTTTCGTTCCATACAACAATAAATAAACGGACTTGCTCATGATCAAACAGACGTTGTTTGTACCGCTCGCCGGATGCCTGCTCGCGATGGCCTGCGCCCAGGCGAACGCCGCACCCAATCCTTATTCGAATTTCGTTGTTTTTGGTGACAGTCTCAGCGACGCGGGGACGTTTTCTGATCCGGATGGTCCTGCCGGCTCGGTCAAACGATTTACCAACCGCACCGGCCCCAACTATCAGGACGGCAGCGGAGAGTTCTACTCGCTCAACGCCACCCAACTGATTGGCGGCCGCCTGGGCTTCACGCCGAACCAGACCGCTTCCGCCGACTCGGCGGTACGTGCAGGCCAAGGTTTGCCGGATGGCAATAACTGGGCGGTCGGCGGCTATCGCACCGACCAGATTCTCGATTCGATCACCACTACGTCCGCCAGCGGCGAACGCACCCGTGCCGGCTACCTGCCGTCGAACGGCTTCCGCGCCGACCCGAATGCCCTGTATTACCTGACCGGAGGCGGCAACGACTTCCTTCAGGGCCGCGTCACCAGCCTGCCTCAGGCCAACGCCGCCGCCGACCGACTGGTCGACAGCGTGCGCACCCTGCAAGGCGCGGGTGCCCGCTACATCATGGTCTGGCTGCTGCCGGACATCGGCCTGACTCCGGCCATCAACGGCTCACCGTTGCAAGGCTTCACGTCGCAACTCAGCGCCCAGTTCAACACCGAGCTGGTGAGCCAGTTGCAGACGGTCGGCGCCAACGTGATCCCGTTGAACATTCCGGTTCTGCTCAAGGAAGCGTTTGCCAACCCTGCACAGTTCGGCCTGGCCACCGACCAGAATCTGGTCGCCACCTGCTTCAGCGGCGACAGCTGCACCGAAAACGCTCGGTACGGGATCAACAGCGCCACGCCGGATCCGACCAAGCTGATCTATAACGACTCGGTGCACCCGACCGAAGCCGGGCAGCGCTTGATCGCCGACTACGCCTACTCGTTGCTGGCTGCGCCGTGGGAGCTGACCCTGCTGCCGGAAATGGCCCAGGGCACGTTGCGCGCGCATCAGGATGAGCTGCGTAACCAATGGCTGGCCGACTGGGAAAACTGGCAAGGCGTTGGCCAATGGCGAGCGATTGTCTCCGCGGGCGGCCAGCATCAGGACTTCGACGACCAGCACGCCGGGGCAAGCGCCGACGGCAACGGTTACAACCTGAATATCGGTGGCAGCTACCGTCTCGACGACGCCTGGCGCGTGGGTGTGGCGGCGGGTTTCTATCACCAGAAAATCGAAGCCGGCGACAACGACTCCGAGTACAAACTCAATTCCTACATGGGCACCGCATTCGCCCAGTACCAGCAAAACCGCTGGTGGGGTGACCTGGCCGTTACCGCCGGACATCTGGACTACGACAGCCTGAAGCGCAAGTTCCAGCTCGGGGTCAACGAACGTGGCGAGAAAGGCGATACCGACGGCTATGTACTGGCTATCGGCGGCCGTGTCGGCTACGACATCGCGCCAGAGGCGAGCAGCCCATGGCATCTGTCGCCATTCGTCAGCGCCGACTTCGGCAAGGTCGAAGTGGATGGCTACTCGGAAAAAGGTGCAGACTCCACGGCGCTGACCTTCGACGACCAGTCGCGCAACTCCCGCCGTCTCGGCCTCGGCATCCAGGGCAAATACCAGATCACCGCACAGACCCAGGTCTTCGGCGAATTCGCCCACGAGCGCGAATACAACGACGACGCCCAGGATCTGACGATGAACCTCAACAGCCTGCCGAACAACCGCTACACCCTGGAAGGCTACACACCGCAGACCAACCTCAACCGCCTGAACCTGGGCGTGAGCCACAACCTCACCAAGGAAGTCGCGCTTCGCGCCAGTTACAACATTCGCAAGGATGACGACTTTACCCAGCAAGGGATCAATGTCGGCGTAAGTCTCGACTTCTGATCAGAAGGCCATAAAAAACGCGGCGCCCTCACAGGCGCCGCGTTTTTTTTATGGCTGCACCCCGTCACTCAGTCCGGAGTTTGCTCGGCCAGTGCAACAGCCCGGAACATCGCCCGGCGCTTGTTGATGGTTTCTTCCCATTCCAGCGCCGGCACCGAATCGGCAACGATGCCGCCACCGGCCTGCACGTGCAGCTCGCCGTCCTTGATCACAGCGGTACGGATCGCAATCGCGGTGTCCATGTTGCCGTTCCAGGCGAAGTAACCGACCGCACCGCCATACACGCCACGCTTGACCGGCTCCAGTTCGTCGATGATTTCCATCGCACGGATCTTCGGCGCCCCGGACAGGGTGCCCGCCGGCAGGATCGCCCGCAGCGCGTCCATGGCGGTCAGGCCGGATTTCAGCTGACCGGTGACGTTGGACACGATGTGCATCACGTTGGAATAACGCTCGATGACCATTTTCTCGGTGAGTTTCACCGAGCCGATTTCCGAAACTCGACCGGTGTCGTTGCGACCGAGGTCGATCAGCATCAGGTGCTCGGCGATCTCCTTGTCGTCGGACAGCAGGTCTTCTTCCAGCGCCACGTCCGCCTCTTCGGTAGCCCCGCGAGGACGGGTACCGGCAATCGGGCGCACGGTGATCAGGTTGTCTTCGACCCGCACCAGCACTTCCGGCGAGCTGCCGACGACGTGGAAATCGCCGAAGTTGAAGAAGTACATGTACGGCGTCGGGTTGAAGCAACGCAGCGCGCGGTACAGGTCGATCGGCGCCGCCTTGAAGTCGATCGACATGCGCTGGGACGGCACGACCTGCATGCAGTCACCGGCGAGGATGTATTCCTTGATGGTGTCGACGGCTTTTTCGTAGTCATCCTGGGTGAAACTGGAGCGGAACACCGGCTCGGCCGCCTGCTGCTTGCTGAAATCCAGGCCACGGCGCGGGGTGATCGGCTGACGCAGTTTTTCCAGCAGTTCCTGCAACTGGGCCTGACCCTGCTCGTAGGCATCGGCCTGCGCCGGGTCGGCCAGCACGATCGCGTGCATCTTGCCGGCGAGGTTGTCGAACACCACCACCGCATCGGAGACCATCAGCAAAATGTCCGGCACGCCCAGCGGATCCGGGTTCGGGCACTTGCCGAGGCGCTTCTCTACATAACGCACGCAGTCGTAGCCGAAGTAACCCACCAGGCCGCCGTTGAAGCGCGGCAGACCGGCGATGGTCGGCACGTTGTAGCGAGCCTTGAAGGTTTCGACGAAGGCCAGCGGGTCTTCGACGTCGTGGCTTTCGGTCTCGACGCCATCGACGGTGATGCTGACGTGATGGTCATGAACCCGCAGCACGGTGCGGCATGGCAGGCCGATGATCGAGTAACGGCCCCATTTCTCGCCGCCCTGCACCGATTCGAGCAGGTAGGAGTTGGGCTGGTCGGCCAGTTTCAGGTAGATCGACAGTGGAGTGTCGAAGTCGGCCAGGGTTTCGCAGGCCAGCGGGATGCGGTTGTAGCCGTCAGCGGCCAGACGCAGGAATTCTTCGCGGATCATAGGGTGCCTCGTGGTGTGAGGTGCAAATCAGTCAGGTGTGCAAACGCGCCGGCAGGCCGGCCAGGAACAAGTCAGGCGCGCCAACGCCAGCGGGCCAGGGCCTTGATGACTTTCATCCAGAGTTTGCGGGTGACCACCACGATGGCGTTTCCAGAAGGCGATTGAGATGCGTCGGGCAACGTTATCTCAGCGGCCGTATCCAGGCAACCGGGAATTAGCTTGCGCAGATCGTCGATCACCAGTGCCGGGGATTCCTCGGCAATCGGCCGGCCATGGTTGTAGCCATAACTCAGCGCGACACATTTGACCCCCGCCGCTTTCGCCGCCAGCACGTCGCTGCGCGAGTCGCCGACGAACAGCGATTGCGAGGCCGGAATGCCGGACATCTTCATGACGAAGAACAGCGCCGCCGGATCGGGCTTCTTCTGCGGCAGGGTATCGCCGCCGATGATCCACTTGAAGTAGCGACCGATCTTCATCTGATCCAGCAACGGCGCGACGAAGCGCTCCGGCTTGTTGGTGATCAGCGCCATGGCCACGCCCTGCTTGTGCAGCCATTTCAGGGTGTCGCGCACGCCGGGATAGACCACGGTCAGCTCATGGCTGGCGCCGTAGGCTTCCATGAACACCTCCAGCGCGTGCTCGGCTTCAACGTCATCCACGGCGGAATGGTCGATGTCGCCGGCCAAGGCGCGGCGCACCAGCACCGGTGCGCCGTTGCCGACCCACTCGCGCACCGACTCGATACCGGCAGGCTTGCGCCCGAGGGAGAGCAGCATGTTATCCACCGCCGCCGCCAGGTCGGGTACCGAGTCGATCAACGTGCCATCCAGATCGAACATCACCAACCGCGGCAGTTGCCCCGGGAACAGCTGCTCAAAACCGCTCATGGGCGGGCCAGCGCCAGTTCGGAACGCATCTTGTCGATGACTTCCTGATAGTTCGGCGCATTGAAGATCGCCGAGCCGGCCACGAAGGTGTCGGCGCCGGCAGCAGCGATTTCACGGATATTGTTGACGTTGACGCCGCCGTCGATTTCCAGGCGGATGTCACGCCCCGAGGCATCGATGATCGCGCGGGCTTCGCGCAGCTTGTCGAGAGTGCCGGGGATGAATTTCTGCCCGCCGAAGCCCGGGTTGACGCTCATCAGCAAGACCATGTCGACCTTGTCGATCACGTACTTGAGAACGTCGAGCGGGGTCGCCGGGTTGAACACCAGGCCGGATTTGCAGCCGCCTTCACGGATCAGTTGCAGCGAGCGATCGACGTGCAGCGTGGCTTCCGGGTGGAAGGTGATGTAGGTCGCGCCGGCCTCGATGAAGTCGCCGACGATGCGATCCACCGGGCTGACCATCAGGTGCGCGTCGATCGGCGCGGTGATGCCGTACTTGCGCAGCGCTGCGCAGACCATCGGGCCGATGGTCAGGTTCGGCACGTAGTGGTTGTCCATGACATCGAAGTGGACGAAGTCGGCACCGGCGGCCAGAACGTTGTCCACTTCCTCGCCCAGGCGGGCGAAGTCGGCGGAGAGAATCGACGGAGCAATAACGAAGGGCTGCATGACGCACCTTTTCTGAGCTAAATCACGATGGCGCGCATTGTATACCTCAAGTTTCCGCGCGCGCACCGTGACCGCGATGATTGGGTTGTGCCATGACGGATGACCGGCGGGTTCTCAGTACGCCGCCCGGTAGATCTTCTCGATGTCGCCAGCGCTGAGCTTGCGCGGGTTGTTGCGCATCAGGCGCTCGATCCCCGCGGCCTCTACGGCCATGGCCGGGATCGCGTCTTCGGGCACGCCGAAACTGCGCAGCCCCGGCGGGATTTCTACCGCAGCGCACAGTTCGGTCATTGCCGTGACGGCGCTGTCGGCCGCTTCATTGAGACTCAGATGAGCGGTCTTCACCCCCATGGCTTCGGCAATATCCTGCATCCGTTCGACGCAGGCCATCTTGTTCCAGGTCATGACATACGGCAGCAACAGCGCATTGCTGACGCCGTGGGCAATGTTGAAACGCCCGCCCAGCGGATACGCCAGCGCATGCACCGCACCGACCCCGGCATTGCCGAACGCCATGCCGGCCATCAGGCTGGCGGTGGCCATGTCTTCCCGGGCCTGCAGGTTGGACGGATTGGCGTAGGCCTTGGGCAATGACCGGGCAATCAGCTTGATCGCACCGACGGCCAGCGAATCGGTGATCGGCGAGGCATTCAACGACAGGTAGGACTCGATGGCATGCACCAGCGCATCGACACCACTGGCGGCGGTCACGCTGCGCGGACAGGTCAGGGTCATCTGCGGACTGACCAGCGCCACGTCCGGCAACAGATAATCGCTGACGATCCCCTTCTTCAACTGGGCGACCTTGTCCGAAAGAATCGCCACGTTGGTCACCTCAGAACCGGTGCCGGCCGTGGTCGGGATGGCGATCAGCGGTGGGCCTTTGCGCGGCACCTGGTCGACGCCGAACAGATCTTCCAGCGCACCGTGATAACCGGCATACGCGGCAACGCTCTTGGCGATGTCGATGGCACTGCCGCCACCGAGGCCGATCAGCCCGTCATGCCCGCCCTCTCGGTAGACGCGCATGCAGTCTTCGACGATGGCGATTTCCGGATCCGGCAGCACTCGGTCGAAGATTTCGTACTCGCGCTCACCGATTTGCGCCAGCGCCAGCTCCACCGTGCCGGACTTGACCAGCGCGGCATCGGTGACGATCAGCGGGTTGTCGATATCCAGCCGCGTGAGTTCGACCGCCAGTTGCTCGATGGCCCCGGCGCCGGTGATCAGTTTGTGAGCGATCTTGAACGAGGAAAGACTCATCGTGCGCAGCCTCTTATAGATGTGGGAGCTGAGCACAAGCGTAGCTGGGGAATTCGGGTTGTCTGTCATTCAGCGCATGAATGACAGACAACCCATGTGGGAGCGGGCCTGCTCGCGATAGCGGAGGTTCAGTCGACATCATTAGTGCATGTCAGTCCGTCATCGCGAGCAGGCTCGCTCCCACAGGTTATCCGGCGGGGTTCAGACTTGAGCAGTACGCAGTTTTTCGCTGCGGCCGCGTAGCCATTCCAGCGTCAGCAGCAGGATCACCGAGAAGGCAATCAGCAGGGTCGCAGCCGCCGCAATCGTCGGGCTCAGGTTCTCGCGAATCCCGCTGAACATCTGCCGAGGCAACGTCGCCTGCTCGGGACCTGCGAGGAACAACGTCACCACCACTTCATCGAACGATGTCGCAAAGGCAAACAGCGCCCCGGAAATCACCCCCGGCGCAATCAGCGGCAAGGTTACCCGGCGGAATGTCACCAGCGGCGAGGCTCCAAGGCTGGCCGCCGCCCGCACCAGATTGTGGTTGAAGCCCTGCAAGGTCGCCGACACCGTGATGATCACGAACGGCACACCCAACACCGCGTGCACCACGATCAGCGAGAAGAAACTGTTGCCCAGGCCCAGCGGCGCGAAGAACAGATAACTGGCCACACCAATGATCACCACCGGCACCACCATCGGTGAGATCACCAGCGCCATCACCAGCGCCTTGCCTGGAAAATCGCCACGGGTCAGGCCGATGGCCGCCAGCGTGCCGAACACCATCGCCAGCACAGTCGCCGCCGGGGCGACGATGATGCTGTTCTTCAGCGAACGCATCCATTCCGCCGAGGCGAAGAAGTCCTGATACCAGTGCAGCGAGAAACCTTGCAGCGGGTACACCAGGAAGCTGCCCGAGTTGAACGACAGCGGCACGATTACCAGCACCGGCAGGATCAGGAACAACAGGATCAAGCCGCAGAGGATCCGCAAGCTGTAGAACCACACCCGCTCGACGGGCGACATATAAGGACTCAGCATTTCAAACTCCCCTTAGCTCAGGCGCAGGCGACTGGCGCCCACCAGCCAGCTGTAGATCAGATAAAGCACCACGGTCGCCAGCAGCAACAGCCCGCCGAGCGCGGTGGCCATGCCCCAGTTGATGCTGGTGTTGGTATAGAACGCGACGAAGTAACTGACCATCTGATCGTTCGGGCTGCCCAGCAGTGCCGGGGTGATGTAGTAGCCGATGGCAAGGATGAACACCAACAGGCAACCGGCGCCGACACCGGCATAGGTCTGCGGGAAGTACACCCGCCAGAAACTGGCGAACGGATGGCAACCCAGGGAAATCGCGGCGCGCATGTAAGTCGGCGAGATGCCTTTCATCACGCTGTAGATCGGCAGGATCATGAACGGCAGCAGGATGTGCACCATCGAGATGTAGACGCCGGTGCGGTTGAACACCAGTTCCAGCGGTTTATCGATGATGCCCATCGCCATCAATGCGCTGTTGATCAATCCGCCGGATTGCAGCAACACGATCCACGCCGCGACCCGCACCAGAATCGAGGTCCAGAACGGCAGCAGCACCAGAATCATCAGCAGGTTGCTTTGACGCGACGGCAGATTGGCCAGCAGGTACGCCAGCGGATAGGCCAGCACCAGGCAGATCACGGTGATGATCAGGCCCATCCAGAAGGTCCGGGCGAAGATGTCGAGGTAGATCGCTTGATCCGGGGTGGCCGGGGCCAGTTCGCCTAGGTCGTCGATGCGATGATCCACCGCCGCCAGCAGATAGAACGGGGTGATGCTGCTGGTGTTGCGCTTCACAGCCTGCCAGTAGGCCGGATCGCCCCAACGTTCGTCGAGGCCTTCCAGCGCTTCTTTATAAGAGGCCGGTTCGCTGGCGAAGGGCAGCGAGCGGGCGGTTTTGGTCAGCAGGCTGCGATAGCCGGCCAACTCCATGTTCAAGCGCTTGGACAGATCGCCCAAGGTCTGGTTTTTGCGGGCTTCGGCGAGGTCTTCGCCGGCGGCCTTGTAGACCGGTTCAGCGGGCAGTCCGCGACCGTCCCAACTGGCAATGGCCGCCACGGTGCGTGGCATGCCGCCCACCACTTCCGGGTTGCCGACGCTTTTGTAGAGCAGCGCCACGATCGGCACCAGGAACACCAGCAACAGAAACAGCACCAGTGGCGCGATCAGCGCCTGGGCCTTCCAGCGGTTGACCCGCTCGGCGTGCTTGAGCCGCTGCTTCAAGGTGGGGCTGTTGCCCTCGTTCAGGGGAACGGCGATAGCCATGACGTACTCCGCAAATCTTTGATCAATCGAAAATGTGGGAGCGAGCCTGCTCGCGATAGCGTTTTCGGACTCAACATTGATGCCGACTGACACACCGCAATCGCGAGCAGGCTCGCTCCCACAGGAGGGCGAGCCCTCTACTTACTTCGCAGCCCAGGCGTTGAAACGCTGCTCCAGTTGCTCACCGTTGTCAGCCCAGAAGCTGACGTCGATCTGCACCTGGTTGGCGATGTTTTCCGGGGTGGTCGGCATGTCTTTCAGGATCGCCTTGTCCAGCAAAGGCACGGCCTGGGAGTTGGCCGGACCGTAAGCGATGTTTTCCGAGTAGGTCTTCTGCTGCTGCGGCTGCACCGAGAACGCGATGAATTTCTTCGCCGCTTCGGCACGCGCCTTGTCCAGGCCTTTCGGGATGGCCCAGGCGTCGAAGTCGTAGATGCCGCCGTTCCACACCACTTTCAGGTTGGATTCTTTCTGCACGGCAGCGATACGACCGTTGTAGGCCGAGCTCATGACCACGTCACCGGAAGCGAGGTACTGCGGCGGCTGGGCGCCGGCTTCCCACCACTGGATGTTCGGTTTCAGCTCATCCAGTTTCTTGAACGCGCGGTCCTGGCCGTTCTTGCTGGCCAGTTCCTTGTAGACGTCTTTCGGCGCAACGCCGTCGGCCATCAGTGCGAATTCGAGGGTGTACTTGGCGCCTTTGCGCAGGCCGCGCTTGCCCGGGAATTTCTTGGTGTCCCAGAAATCCGCCCAGCTGGTCGGTGCGGTTTTCAGCTTGTCAGCGTTGTAGGCCAGTACGGTCGACCACACGAAGAAGCCCACACCGCAAGGCTGGATCGCGCCTTTGACGTAGTCTTCGGTCTTGCCGAACAGCGCAGGATCGAGTTGCTCGAACATGTCTTCGTCGCAGCCACGGGACAGTTCCGGCGATTCAACCTCCACCAGATCCCAGGACACGCTCTTGGTATCGACCATGGCTTTGACCTTGGCCATCTCACCGTTGTACTCACCCGCGACGATCTTGCCGTTGCCCGCCGCTTCCCACGGTGCGTAGAAGGCTTTGACTTGCGCCGCCTTGTTCGCCCCGCCAAACGACACCACGGTCAGATCCGGGCCGGCGGCCATTGCGCTTGCCGCCCCCATCAGGCCCAGGGTCAGGGCTGTGAACTTCAGGGATCTCAACATTTATTGTTCTCTCCACGTGCAGGGTTGGTGTTGGTATTGCCGGGGCGATCAATGCGCCTCTAGAAGTGGGTCGAGTGCGCGAACGTGCTCGACCTGCCAGCCAAGCGGAACCACGTCGCCGACCGCGAGCGCTGGATCGAGCTCGGCAATCGGTTGTTTCACGAAGAAGTCGGTCTTGCCGCAAACTTCCAGGCGCACCCGGACGTGGTCGCCCAGATAGATGAATTCGGCCACCCGCCCGGAGAAGCGGTTGACGCATTGGTCGCTCGAACCGTTGAGACTGACGCGCTCAGGGCGGATCGACAGGGTGACCGGTTCACCGGTCTGGCCGATGTTGACCGCCAGCGCCTCGACCTTTTCCCCACGACCCAGCTCGACCACGCAGCGCTCGCCGTTCTGGCTGAGCAGTCGACCGTTGAGGCGGTTGTTTTCGCCGATGAAGTTGGCGACGAAGGTGTTTTTCGGTTCTTCGTAGAGGGTGCGCGGCGGAGCGATCTGCTGGATCTCGCCCTGATGGAACACGGCAACACGGTCGGACATGGTCAGGGCTTCGCCCTGGTCGTGGGTCACGTAGACCACGGTCACGCCGAGGCGCTGGTGCAGGTGTTTGATCTCCATCTGCATGTGTTCGCGCAGCTGTTTATCGAGAGCACCGAGCGGTTCGTCCATCAGCACCAGTTGCGGCTCGAACACCAGCGCGCGGGCCAGTGCCACACGCTGTTGCTGGCCGCCGGACAGTTGCGCCGGATAGCGCGAAGCGAAGGCATCGAGCTGGACCATGCTCAGGACTTTCTTGACCTTGTCGCTGACGTCGCTCTTGTTCAGGCCGCGCACGGTCAGCGGGAACGCCAGGTTCTCGGCGACGGTCATGTGCGGGAACAGCGCGTAGTTCTGGAACACCATGCCGATGTCGCGCTTGTGCGGCGGCACGTTGTTGATCGCGCGCCCGGCCAGGAGGATTTCCCCGGCAGTCGGCGTTTCGAAACCGGCGAGCATCATCAGGCTGGTGGTCTTGCCGGAGCCGGACGGCCCGAGCAAGGTCAGGAACTCGCCCTTGCGGATGTCCAGGTTGAGGTCTTTGACGATCAGGTTCTCGCCGTCGTAGCTCTTCTGCACTCCACGAAAGCTGACCAGCACATCGCTGGCCCCTGCGTTTGATTCGACCTGGCTCATACCCACACCTTTGTTATTGATGACTGCTGTGGGATTAAGCCTAGTGGCTGCCTGCAGTCACGCAAATCGGGGCGCAGGAGAGAATCGCCTCAGCCGGATGGAAGGCCGGGGGTAGGGATTGCCCTACAAGGATGGCGCGTTTTGGCAAACCCGACGCATGAGTCGGGGCTCAAGCCTTCAGAACCGGCAAAAGCGCCTGTCGCTATTGGATATGTGCAGTCTGCAAGGGAGTGAAGTCCATGTGGGAGCCAGCCTGCTGGCGATTGCATTCTGTCAGTCGGTGATGCGGTGACGGTTCGACCGCTATCGCGAGCAGGCTCGCTCCCACATTCGGTTTACGGTGAACTAGAGGAGCTTGTGTTCCATCGCGTACTTCACCAGTTCGGCAAGTGAGGTGATGTTGAGTTTCTGCATCAGCCGCGCCTTGTGGGTGCTGATGGTCTTGCTGCTCAGGGCCAGTTGCTGGGCGATGTCGTTGACGTTGGCGCCCTGGGCCAGGCGCTCGAAGACCGAGAACTCGCGTTCGGACAACAACGAATGCAGTGGCCGCGTATCGGTCAGGCCGACTTCGAAGACCATCCGGTCGGCCAGTTCCGGATCGATGTAGCGTCCACCCGCCGCGACCTTGCGGATTGCTGTCAGCAGCAGCGCCGGATCGCTGTCCTTGGTCGCATACCCGGCAGCGCCGACCTTCAGCGCCCGGGCAGCCATCTGCGCTTCGTCGTGCATCGACAGCACCAGAATCGCCGGCGCATTGTTCAGTGCGCGGATGCGTGGAATCGCTTCCAGCCCGTTGACCCCGGGCATGGAAATATCCAGCAGCACCACCTCGCACGGCACATTGCGCAGGGTTTCGAGCAACTGCTCGCCATTGCCCGCCTCCCCCACCACTTGCAGATCCTTGGCCAGGCCGATCAATTGCTTGATGCCTTCGCGAACGATGGTGTGGTCTTCGGCTACCAGTACACGGATCACTTACTTCTCCTCATCCAGTGGCACCCGCACGCTCAGTGTGGTGCCCTCGCCCGGCGCGCTGTCGAGTGACAACCGCCCACCCATGATCAACACCCGCTCGCGCATGCCCACCAGTCCAAAGGATGTCGGCCTGCCCGCAGCGGCGACAAATCCTACGCCATCATCACTGACTGTCAGACACAAATCGGTGCCTTCCTGCGCCAGCGTCAGTTCCACAGTATGCGCCTGGGCGTGGCGCATGACGTTGGTCAGCGCCTCCTGGAGGATGCGGAACAGGCCGATGGCCTTGGCGTCGCTCAGCGGCGGCAGATTGTCCGGCACCTGCACCAGACACGGAATCTGCGTGCGCGCCTCGAAACGCCGGGCCTGCCATTCGATCGCCGAGGCAATCCCGGCATCGAGAATCGGCGGGCGCAATGCCGTCGCTACGTCGCGCACCAACTGGAACAACTGGGCGATCAAGCGTTTCATGCTGTTCAGGCGTTCGTTCAGACCCGGGTCGAGTTGCGCGTAGGCCAGTTCGCACATCGATGTCTCCAGTTTCAGCACCGTCAACATCTGCCCCAGTTCATCGTGAACTTCACGGGCAATGCGCGCCTTTTCCTCCTCCCGTACGCTTTCGAGGTGCGCCGACAGCTCGCGCAGTTGTTCCCGCGATGCCGCCAGTTCCAGTTCGATGCGTTTGCTTTCGGTGATGTCCCAGACGATGCCGTCCCAGACGTAGGCGCCGTCCTCCAGTTGCCGGGTGATGGCCTTGATCTCGGCCCAGCGCTGTTCGCCCTGGCGCGTCAGGATCCGCCCCTGCCACGACCAGTCGCTGTCGGTGTCCAGCGCATGGTCCTGAGTCTGGTGATAACCGGCCTTGTCGTCCGGATGCACCAGGCTGCGCAAACCCATGTCGCGATGGGCGATGGCAGCCGGTGCGTAGCCCACCAGACTTTCGCTGCCCTCGCTGATGTAGGCAAAGTCGATCTGCCCGGTCACCGGCGCCCGCTCCAGGCGGAACACCAGCCCCGGCACGTTGGCCGCGATGCCTTGCAGGCGCGCCTCGCTTTCCTGCAACGCCGCCAGGGCGCGTCGGCGTTCGGTCACGTCGGTGAGGTAGACCACCAGATACTCGCTGTCGCGAAAGCGCAAAAAACTCAGCGACACATCCGCCGGCAACACACTGCCATCGGCCCGCACGCAGCTCGTCTCGAAACTGAGGGGCCCTTCTTCGCTGGCCCGGGCGCGCTTCCACAAATTGAGCCAGCGGTCCATGTGCAGGCCGGGTTCGAAGTCGATCAGCGGTCGCTCGATCAGTGCGCCCTGTGGATAACCGAGCATGTGTTCCGCCGCGCGGTTGGCGTAACGCACATGACTGTCCCAATTGACCCAGAGGATGCCAACGGTGCTCTGGTCGATGGAAAACTGGGTCAGGCGCAGGGCTTCTTCGCTGGCCGCGCGCAGGGCGATGTCTTCCCGGGCGGCGAGCAGGCGTTGTTCGAGACTGCGTTGCTGACGCCGCTGCCAAAAAACAATCGCCGCACAACTGAGCAGCAACACGGCGAACAACAGGCTCAGGTTCTGCCAGAACCCCGGCGATTCCGAGAGCCTCGGGTATTTGGGTTGCAGCCATTGCGTGTGCAGGCGCTCCAGATCTTTCGCCGGGATTGCCCGCAAGGCGCTTTCGACGATCCCGGCCAGTTCCGGCCAGTCGCGACGGGTGGCGACTCGCAACAGTTGCGGCAGACCGATGTCGCCGACCACCACCAGCCCGGCGAACTCCGGCTCTGTCGACAGCCGCCCCAATTGCGCTTCGTCCACCACCGCGTAAGACGCCTGCTGACTCAACAGCAACTGCAATGCCTGACGCTCCAGCGGCACGCCTTGCAGATTCAGATGGGGATAGTTGCCGCGCAGGTAATCGGCGGTGACGCTGGGCATGCGCACGGCCACCCGGGCCTGGCTGTCGAGTTTCTCCAGCTCAACTGAACTGCTGGCTTTCTGATCGCTGACCACCAGTTGCGGCACGCGCATATAGGGATCGGAGAATTGCCAGAGGCGCAGTGAGCCGGGTGTCTGGGTCAGGCCCGGGGCGATATCGATCTCGCCTTCCCGTGCGGCGGCTTCCAGTTGTTCCAGATCGGGGAAGTTGCGCCAGCTGAGTTCGATGTCGAGGGCCTTGGCCATCCACTTCATCAACTCGACATTGGCCCCGGACAGCCGCTGCAGACGCCGGTCGTATTGCGCGTACGGCGCCTGCAGAATCAGGCCGACACGCAATTCATTGTGCCCGGCCAGCCACTGATGCTGGCTCGCCGACAGCTGCGCAGCATGACTCGGCGGGGCAGGCGCGGCCCAGCCCATCAAGGGAAACGCCAGACAGCCGATAACCCACAGGCAGCAAAAACGCATCATTGACATCCCATACACTGACAAATTCTGACCAACCCATTAGGCTGCCGGGATACTTTCTGGCCTGGAATAACCGATGCCCCCTGTCTCTCGCCTGGCAATGCCAGCATTGTGCCTGTCGCTGATCCTGCCTTGTGCCTTTTCCGTCGAAGCCGCCGATCCGGCACCCGCCCCTGCCGCGGAAAAAACCGCCGAAGAAAAACCGGTCGAACGCCAGCCACTGCTTGAGCGTAGTCAGGAAGAAGCCTCGGCACTCGAACGCAAAGTCCCGGCCCAGGAACAACAACAGTTGCAGGCCGGCAGCGACACCTTCCTCGCTCTGTGGAAACCGGCCAACACCGCCGACCCCAAAGGCGTGGTGATCCTCATCCCCGGTGCCGGCGAAACCGCTGACTGGCCCCAGGCGATCGGCCCGCTGCGGCGTAAATTGCCGGACGTCGAGTGGAACAGCCTGAGTATCACCCTGCCCGACCTGCAAAGCGATGCCATCGCACCACGCGTGGTCGAAGCACCCGCAGCGCCGAAAACCGCCGATGCAGGCAGCAAGGATTCGACCACCGCCCAACCGATCGAGCAAGCCGCCGGCGGTGAAGCGGACGTGGCTGACAAGGTCGTTGCCGAAACCACCGAAGAACAGGCCAAGGCCGACGCCGAGCGAATCTTCGCCCGCATCGATGCGGCAATTGCCTACGCCGAACAGCAAGGCGCGCACAGCATCGTGGTGCTGGGTCACGGCACAGGCGCCTATTGGGCCGCACGTTTCCTCAACGAAAAGCAGACCGCGCAAGTGGAGAAACTGCTGATGGTCGCCGCGCAAGTGCCGCCCAAAGCCAAGCCTGAACTTGCAGAACTGACGCCACTGCTGAAGCTGCCGACGGCCGATATCTTCTATATGGACAAGCCTTTGGATCGCAACGCCGCACTGGAGCGTTTGCAGGCCAGCAAGCGCTTGAAGACGTCATCGTTCAGCCAGGTCGCGCTCAAGGCGCTGCCCGACAACAAGGCCGAGCAGGAGCAACTGTTCCGCCGGGTGCGCGGTTGGTTGAATCCGCAAAACCCGGACTGACCGACCACACAAAAAAAGATCGCAGCCAGGGCTGCGATCTTTTTTTCATCTAGCGGAAATCCCGCCGCTCGCGAATCAATGTGTAGGCATTGTGCAATTCACGGGTCTTTTCAGTCGCCTCGAGCACCTGGGCCGCCGTCGCACCACTACCGGCCACCTTGTCCGGATGATGGCGGCTGAGCAGGCGACGATAGGCGCGTTTGATCTGTGCCGGTTCGCTGGTCGCTGACACGCCGAGCAGGCGCATCGCATCCTGATAGCTCACCGCAGCGCTGACGATCGGGCGCTTGTGCGGTTCGTAATCCGCCGCCAGCGCCTGAATCTGGTGAGTCGTCCAGCCCAGCCACTTGCCCCACTGCGCCAGCAGTTCGCGCTCGCTGCTGCCGGCCCGACCGTCGGCCCAGACCATCCGCCAGCAGGCGCGCAACACGCCTTCGGCAGCATGGGGTTGAGCACTCAGACGCCGCAGATAACCGCGCAAACGGTCACCGCCGGACTTGCCGCGATTGAACGCGGCAATGGCCCGGCGCTGCGCCGGCTCGCTCATGTCCAGCGCGCGCATCTCCTGACGCGCCTGCTGGATATGCCCGTCGGTGACCCGCCCGCCGCTCTTGGCCAGACGCCCGAGCAGGACGAACAACAACTCGTCGTTGCGCAGCATCGGCTGGCCGCCGAGTTTTTCCCGCAAATGTCCCCAGCTCTGCAGATGAAGACGCCGATCCAGCGCCTGCCCCAACAAAGCCCCAAGCATGGCCCCCGGAATGCTGGCGATAGCAAAACCCGCTCCGGCTCCAATCAGAGTCCCTGGCCACAACATATCAGCGACTCGCTTCTATCAAGGTTTCGGCTTCGGCCAGACGCTCGTGCGTACCGACATCGACCCACTGACCTTTCAGTCGCTCACCGCTCACCTGCCCGTCCGCCATGGCTTTGCGCAGCAACGGTGCCAGTTTGAAGGCGCCGTCCGTGCAGCCGTCGAACAGTTGCGGATGCAGCACGGCGATGCCGCTGTAGGTCAGGGTCGGCGCATCCGGTTGCCCGTCCTGTACCTGATCACCGACCAGACGGAAGTCGCCAGTCGGGTGATGGGCCGGGTTGTCCGCCAGCACCAGATGCGCCAGTCCGCTGATCGGTTGGTGCAGCACGCTGAAGTCGTAATCGGTCCAGATATCGCCGTTGACCACCAGGAACGCTTCGTCGCCGAGCAGCGGCAAGGCGCGGAAAATGCCGCCACCGGTTTCCAGTGGCTCGCCTTCGGGCGAATAACGGATGCTCAAGCCGAATTGCGAGCCGTCACCCAGGTAATCTTCGATCTGCTGGCCGAGCCAGGCATGGTTGATCACGATCTCGCTGAAACCCGCCGCCGCGAGGGCGCGCAGGTGATACTCGATCAATGGCACGCCAGCGGCACGCACCAGCGGTTTGGGGGTGGTCAGGGTCAGCGGGCGCATGCGCTCGCCTTTGCCGGCCGCCAGAATCATTGCCTTCATGCCGTCACTCCGGCACGCAGGCTGACCAGCAGCGCCTGCAGTTGCGCCAACTCCGGACGGCGTGCGATCACCGCTTCTATATAAGCGAAGAAACGCGGCACGTCGGCCAGGTATCGAGGTTTGCCATCGCGGTGACAGATGCGGGCGAAGATTCCGATGACCTTCAAGTGACGCTGCACACCCATCAGGTCGCTGGCGCGCAGGAAGTCTTCGAAATCCGGCTGTACCGGAATGTTGAGTGCCGTCGCCTGTTGCCAGTAGCTTTCGAGCCAGCCGCGCACACGCTCTTCAGGCCAGCTGAGGAAGGCATCCTTGAACAGGCAGGTCACGTCGTAGGTCACCGGGCCGTACACCGCGTCCTGGAAATCCAGCACGCCGGGGTTCGGTTCACTGAGCATCAGGTTGCGCGGCATGTAGTCGCGGTGCACCAGCACTTTGGGCTGGGCCAGCGCGCTGTCGATCAGCAGATCGCTGACCTGCTGCCATTGTTGTTGCTGAGTCGCGTCGAATTCGATGCCCAGCTCGCGCTTCACGTACCACTCGGGGAACAGTTCCAGCTCACGGCGCAGCAGCGCGACGTCATAGCTCGGTAGCGGTGCCACCATCGGCAACTGCTGAAAAGCCAACAGCGACCGCAAGGCATCGCTGAACAATGCGTCGGCATTTTCGCCATTGATCACGTCGAGATAGGTCTTGTTACCCAGGTCATTGAGCAAAAGAAATCCGCGATCGAGGTCTTCTGCATAAATTTTCGGCACGTTGATACCGGATTTCGCCAGCAAAAAGGCGATATCCACGAACGGTTTGCAGTTTTCCTGGGGGGGCGGTGCGTCCATCACGACGAAACTGCGACCGGCGCCTTCCCAGCGGAAATAACGGCGGAAACTCGCGTCGCTGCTGGCCGCGGTCAACGTGGCCGGGGGTACGGCACCCCAGCCCTGCTCGGCAAAAAGGGTCGCCAACTGTTCATCGAGCCAAACTTTCAGGTGTTGCAAGCGTACATCTTGGTCAGGCATTGCAAGGGTCTCCGACGGCGCTAGCCGTCAAGCGGGTCATGCTTTATTATCCAGCATCTTTTTCAGACCATCGAGAGGCGTGCGGCCCACACCGCGGGCAGATGGCACGCAGGAAGCCCGGACTAATAAGATGGCATTGAAATCCCCCGCGTTTCGTAAAAAATTTCCGTTGTTGGTAACCGGCAGTCTGCTGGCTATGCAACCTCTGGCCAGTTCATTCGTTGTCGCCGCCGAGCAGTATGACTGCGCGGTCTCGGCTACGGGCGGCTGGGCCTGTTCGCCGAAGACGCCGACGGCTGCATTGCCACCGCGTCCGGTGCATGACGGCAGCGCTGTCAGCGCCACCGGCGAAGCCCCGGCCGAGAACGGCAGCGTTTCGGACTCCGGTCCCAAACCCGTGCTGGTCACCGAGTCCAAGGGACGCGGCCTGAAATCCCGTAGCGAAGACTACAGTCACCTCGACTGGGTTCCGCGCGAGAAGCTCACCGCCGCCCAACTGGCCGAGACAGGTCCTTACTGCTCTGGTTCCTATATCGAACCGATTCGTCCTGGCATGAATGACAAGACGAATAAAAGTGACGCCCCGACCTTCATCGGCGCGAAAGCGTCGCGCTACAACACCGAAGATCAGGTCGGCACGCTGGCCGGTGACGTGGTCCTGCGTCAGGGCAGCATGCAGGTCGAGTCCCAGGAAGCGAGCCTCTACCAGGCCGAGAGCCGCGCCGAACTCAAGGGCGACGTGCGCATCCGCGACAATGGCGCGCTGATCGTCGGCGACCACGCCGATGTGCAGCTCGACACCGGTGAAGCCAAGGTCGACAACGCCGAATACGTGATGCACAAATCGCGCATCCGCGGTAACGCGCTGTACGCCAAGCGCGCCGAAAACGCGATCATCCGCCTGAAGGACGGCACGTACACCACGTGCGAACCGAACAGCAACGCCTGGCAGCTCAAGGGCAACAACATCACCCTGAACCCTGCCACCGGCTTCGGTACCGCGACCAACGTGACACTGCGGGTCAAGGACATTCCGATCCTGTACACCCCGTACATCTACTTCCCGATCGACGACCGCCGTCAGTCGGGCTTCCTGCCGCCGACCATCGGCACCGGCAGCGACACCGGCTTCATGCTGGTCACACCGTACTACTTCAACCTGGCACCGAACTACGATGCCACGTTGTACCCGCGCTACATGAGCAAGCGCGGTCTGTTGATGGAAGGCGAATTCCGCTACCTGACCAAGTCCAGCGAAGGTCAGTTCGGTGCCGCGTACCTCAACGACGAAGACACCGATCGCAGCAAGCAGAGCGACTACGAGAAAAACCGTTACATGTACAACTGGCAGCACAAGGGAGGTCTCGACTCCCGCGTGCTCACCCAGGTCGACTACACCAAAATCAGCGATCCGTATTACTTCCAGGACCTGACCACCGACCAGATTGGTGTGAAGAGCCAGGACTACGTGAATCAGCAGGGTTCCGTCACCTATCGTGGCGACAGCTACACGGCACGCCTGAACGCTCAGGCGTATCAACTGGCGACCGTTTCGAACCTCACGCCGTACGACCGTCTGCCGCAGATCACCTTCAATGGTCAGCTGCCGTATCACCCGGAAGGCCTGGACTTCGATTACGAAACCGAGATCGTACGGTTTGATCGTGATCTGCAGAATGGCAACTTCACGAACGAAGACGGTACTGTCGAACGTCGTCTGGACAACAACATCACTGGTCTGGCCCGTGCAAACGGCGACCGGCTCAACCTGAAACCAGGCGTCAGCCTGCCGATGAACTGGACCTATGGCTTCCTCAAGCCATCGCTCAAGTACCAGTACACCCAGTACCAGCTGGATCTGGACGGTACCGGTAAATCGCAAATTGCGGCAATGACGCCAGAAGACCAGAACCTCAACGGCAAGTTCAGCAGCAACCAGAACCGTGGCGTTCCGATCGCGAGCATCGACGGCGGGCTGTACTTCGACCGCGACACGTCCTACTTTGGCAAGAACTACCGTCAGACCCTGGAACCACGCCTGTTCTATCTTTATGTGCCCGAGAAAGACCAGTCTGATATTCCGGTTTTCGACACCAGCGAATACACCTTCAACTACGCCTCGCTGTTCCGCGATAACCGCTTCTCCGGCTCCGACCGTGTCGGCGACGAGAACAAACTGTCGCTGGGCGTGACCAGCCGCTGGATCGAAGACAACGGATTCGAGCGTCAACGTATCAGCGTCGGCCAGGCTCTGTACTTCAAGGATCGCGAAGTCCAACTGCCAGGCATCGATCCGAAAACCCGCGATGACGCGCATTCCAATGTTTCGCCCTATGCGCTGGAATACGAATACCGCTGGAACCGCGACTGGCGCACCACTGCCGATTACAACTGGGACCCTGACAGCCGCAGCCCACGCTCCGGCAGTGCGATGTTCCACTACCAGCCTGAAGACAACCCGAACAAGGTGGTCAACGTCGGTTATCGCTATCGCAACGACCAGGTTCGTTACGACCAGAACACCGGCAAATGGTCGGTGGGCGGTGGTGACTACGGCACCCCGGGCCAGCCTGGTTACGTGAAGGACTACTACAAGATCCAGCAGCATGACTTCTCGGTCATCTGGCCGATCGTTCCACAATGGAGCGCCATCAGCCGCTGGCAGTACGACTACAACCGCAACCGCACGCTGGAAGCCTTCGGTGGTTTCGAATACGACAACTGCTGCTGGAAACTGCGCCTGATCAACCGTTACTGGGTCAGCTATGACGAATTCAGTCAGAACGCCCCGGAAAACGAAAAAGGCGACCACGGGCTCTTCCTTCAAATTGTCCTGAAAGGACTCGGCGGCCTCACCGGCGCCAAGACAGAGACTTTCCTCGACAAAGGCATCCAAGGTTATCGTCAACGTGAAGACCAAGCTTTCTGATTGTCTGCGCCCGCTGATGCTGGGCGCGCTGTTCCTGGGTACTGCGGCGAACGCCGCAGTACAGTCCATCGACAAGGTTGTGGCCATCGTCGACAACGACGTGGTCATGCAGAGCCAGCTGGATCAACGCGTCCACGAAGTTCAGCAAACCATCGCCAAGCGCGGTGGCGGCTTGCCGCCTCCGGGCGTGCTGGATCAGCAGGTGCTTGAACGCCTGATCGTCGAAAACCTGCAGCTGCAGATCGGCGAACGCTCCGGCATCCGCATCACCGATGAAGAACTGAACCAGGCTGTCGGCACCATTGCCCAGCGCAACAACATGACTGTCGACCAGTTCCGCGCAGCCCTGGCTCGCGACGGCCTGAGCTACGAAGGCGCCCGTGACCAGATCCGCAAGGAAATGATCATCAGCCGCGTACGTCAGCGCCGTGTTGCAGAACGCATTCAGGTATCGGAACAGGAAGTGAAGAACTTCCTCGCCTCCGACCTGGGCAAGATGCAACTGTCGGAAGAGCTGCACCTGGCCAACATCCTGATTCCGACCCCGGAAAGCGCCAACTCTGAAGCGATTCAGAGCGCCGCACGCCAGGCGATGGAGGTTTACCAGCAACTCAAGCAAGGCGCTGACTTCGGTCAACTGGCTGTTGCCAGATCCGGCAGCGACAACGCCCTGGAAGGCGGCGACATGGGCTGGCGTAAAGCCGCTCAACTGCCACCGCCGTTCGATCGCGAACTGAGCGCCATGTCGCCGGGCGACATCACTCAACCGGCACGCACTCCAGGTGGTTTCATCATCCTGAAGCTGCTGGAAAAACGCGGCGGCGAAAGCCAGATGCGTGACGAAGTGCATGTGCGCCACATCCTGGTCAAGCCAAGTCCGGTTCGCGACGAAGCCAAGACCAAAGAGCTGGTTCAATCGCTGTATAACCGTATCGAAGCTGGCGAAGATTTCGCCGAACTGGCGAAGAAATATTCGGAAGACCCGGGTTCCGCCCTCAACGGCGGCGACCTGAACTGGATCGACCCGAACGCACTGGTACCGGAATTCCGCGCCGTGATGGCCAAGTCCCCGCAGGGTCAGCTGTCCAAGCCGTTCCAGACCCAGTACGGCTGGCACGTTCTGGAAGTCCTTGGCCGTCGCGCCACCGACAGCACCGAACAGGCCCGCGAGCAGCAAGCAATGACCGTACTGCGTAACCGCAAATACGACGAAGAGCTGCAAACCTGGCTGCGTCAGATCCGTGACGAAGCGTACGTAGAGATCAAACTCCCTGGTGCAGACCAGGCAGCGCAGTGAAACCCAAGCGTTTCGCGCTGACACCCGGCGAACCAGCCGGCATCGGTCCCGACCTGTGCCTGCTGCTCGCCTCGCAAGCCCAGCCACATCCCCTGATTGCCATCACCAGCCGCGACCTGCTCCAAGAGCGGGCCGCGCAGTTGGGGCTGGCCGTCAGTCTGCTGCCCGTTTCGCCGGGTCACTGGCCGGACGCTCCAGCGCCGGCCAACAGCCTTTATGTCTGGGACACCCCGCTCAGCGCCCCCGTGGTCGCCGGTCAACTGGACAAGGCCAACGCCGCCTTCGTTCTTGAAACCCTGACCCGCGCCGGCAATGGCTGCCTGAACGGCGACTTCGCCGGGATGATCACCGCCCCGGTGCACAAGGGCGTGATCAACGAATCCGGCATCGCCTTTTCCGGCCACACCGAATTCCTCGCCGACCTGACCCACACCGCCCAGGTGGTGATGATGCTCGCCACCCGCGGTTTGCGCGTGGCGCTGGTCACCACTCACCTGCCCCTGCGCGATATCGCCGACGCGATCACGCCGGAGCGGCTGGAGCGGGTCACGCGGATTCTGCACGCCGACCTGCAAGACAAATTCGGCATTGCCCAACCGCGCATCCTGGTCTGCGGGCTCAACCCGCACGCCGGTGAAGGCGGACACCTGGGCCATGAAGAAATCGACATCATCGAACCAACATTAGAGCGCCTGCGCGGCGAGGGCATGGACCTTCGTGGCCCGCTGCCTGCCGACACTCTGTTTACCCCCAAATATCTGGAGCACTGCGACGCAGTGCTGGCGATGTACCACGACCAGGGCCTGCCCGTGCTCAAGTACAAAGGCTTCGGCGCAGCGGTCAACGTGACCCTGGGCCTGCCGATCATCCGCACCTCCGTCGACCATGGCACCGCCCTGGATCTGGCCGGCAGCGGCAAGATCGACACCGGCAGCCTCCAGGTCGCCCTGGAAACCGCCTACCAGATGGCCGAGACCCGTTTATGACCGAGCAATACCAACACAAGGCGCGCAAACGCTTTGGCCAGAACTTCCTGCACGATGCCGGCGTCATCGACCGCATCCTGCGCTCCATCAGTGCCAAGTCCGGCGACCGGATGCTGGAAATCGGCCCGGGCCAGGGCGCGCTGACCGCCGGCATCCTCAACTCTGGCGCACAGCTGGACGTGGTGGAACTGGACAAGGACCTGATCCCGATCCTCAACCAGCAGTTCGCCGGCAAGAGCAACTTCAACCTGCATCAGGGCGATGCACTGAAGTTCGATTTCAACACCCTGAATGCTGCGCCGAACAGCCTGCGCGTGGTCGGCAACCTGCCGTACAACATCTCCACGCCGCTGATTTTCCACCTGCTGAACAATGCCGCGATCATTCGCGACATGCACTTCATGTTGCAGAAGGAAGTCGTGGAGCGTCTGGCCGCCGGCCCGGGTGGCGGCGACTGGGGCCGTCTGTCGATCATGGTTCAGTACCACTGCCGGGTCGAACATCTGTTCAACGTCGGGCCGGGGGCTTTCAACCCGCCGCCGAAGGTCGACTCGGCCATCGTGCGCCTGGTGCCGCACGCGGTACTGCCGCACCCGGCCAAGGATCATCGCTTGCTGGAGCGCGTCGTGCGCGAAGCCTTCAATCAGCGTCGCAAGACCCTGCGCAATACCCTCAAGCAATTGCTGAGCAACGCTGAAATCGAGGCCGCCGGCGTCGATGGCAGCCTGCGTCCCGAGCAGCTCGATCTGGCCGCATTCGTGCGTCTGGCCGACAAGCTTGCCGAACAGCCTGCGAAAACACCTGCAGCCGACTGACAGGCAAGCATCGCACTCGGGCAGGACGCCGCTCTGGTCTCCTGCCCGATACTTGCCTAGACTCAACCCATCGGCTCCCCCCCGCACCCCGCTTTGTCCTTAAGGCCTTTTGCATGTCTGATCCTCGTTATCAGGTCGATGTCAGTGTCGTTACTCACTACCTGGCAGACCAATCGCAACCCGAGCACGACCGCTTCGCCTTCGCCTACACCATCACTGTGCAGAACAATGGCGAGCAACCGGCCCGACTGATGTCCCGGCATTGGGTGATCACCGATGGCGACGGGCATGTCGAAGAAGTGCGCGGCGCCGGCGTGGTCGGCCAGCAGCCCTTGATCGACGCGGGACAAAGCCACACCTACAGCAGCGGCACGGTCATGACCACCAAGGTCGGCACCATGCAGGGCAGCTATGAAATGGTCGCCAGTGACGGCAAGCATTTCGATGCGATCATCAAACCCTTCCGCCTCGCCGTTCCCGGAGCCCTGCACTGATGGCGACGTATGCCGTCGGCGACCTTCAGGGCTGCCTCGAACCGCTCAAGTGCCTGCTCAGGCAAGTTGCGTTCGACCCGGCAGTGGATCGGCTGTGGCTGGTGGGCGATCTGGTCAACCGTGGCCCGCAATCGCTGGAAACCCTGCGTTTCCTCTACGGCATACGTGAGTCGCTGGTCTGCGTCCTCGGCAATCACGACCTGCACCTGCTGGCGGCAGCTAAAAACATCGAGCGGATGAAGAAGTCAGACACCCTGCGCGAGATTCTCGAAGCACCGGACTGCGCCGAACTGATGGAGTGGCTGCGTCAGCAGAAACTCATGCACTACGACGAGCAACGTGAAGTCGCCATGACCCACGCGGGCATCCCGCCGCAATGGTCGCTGCGCAAGGCCCTGAAGTACGCCGAAGAAGTCGAGACCGCCCTGCGCGACGACAACCTGCTCCCGGCCTTCCTCGACGGCATGTACGGCAATGAGCCGGCGAAGTGGGACAGCGAACTCAAAGGCGTGGCCCGCCTGCGGGTCATCACCAACTACTTCACGCGCATGCGCTTCTGCACCGCCGAAGGCAAGCTCGACCTCAAGAGCAAGGAAGGTCTGGAGACGGCGCCACCGGGCTACAAACCGTGGTTCCAGCACAAGGAACGCAAGACCCGTGGCCTGCGGATCATTTTCGGCCACTGGGCGGCGCTTGAGGGCGATGTTCACGAGCCAGGCATCTCTGCCCTCGACACCGGATGCGTGTGGGGCGGCAGCCTGACCCTGATGAACGTCGACAGCTTTGAACGGCTGTCGTGCAAATGCGACGAACACGGCGGCGCCCTGCCTCCGGTCGCACCATTGATCACCGAATCCTCGCCAGTCAGCGCCCCGCGTTAGACTGCGTTTTCAGCCGAGCCACAGGAACCCGCCATGAGCGAATTCAAACGAATCCCCCCGGAACAGGCCCAGGCCCTGCGCGAGCAAGGTGCCGTGGTCGTCGACGTCCGTGACCCAGCCACATTCGCGGCGCTGCACATCAGCGGCTCGAAGCATCTGGACAATCATTCCCTGCATGCCTTCATCCAGGGCGCCGACCTCGATGCCCCGACCGTCGTGGTCTGCTACCACGGCAATTCGAGCCAGGGTGCCGCGGCGTATCTTGTCAGCCAGGGCTTTTCCGACGTCTACAGCATGGACGGCGGCTTCGAGCTGTGGCGTACGACTTTTCCTTCGGAAACCGCGCAAGGCACCTCCGAATAATTTTTTTGTAACGTGCAAGCCCCGGCTCCCGTGGGCTCGCGCGGTGGCAGACGAACGGTCTGCCACAACTAATTACGTATCTCGCCTTTACCTCCCGAATTCCCAACTATCCTTAAGCCCAGGCCATCCAAAACAGGGGAGAGCCGGTACACCGGCGCACGGGTCATCGGGAGTGACTTTCGCGGTTGTCGATCGCGGAAGGGTTCTGGGGGGTAAACAACAGCTGCCATCGCGGCTGCTTGCCAGCATCGACTGAGTGATCCGGCGTCGGCTCCACGTATCGAGCGAGGTGACGTCATGAGTATCTTTAGCCACTTCCAACAACGCTTCGAGTCCACACGCCAGGAAGAATTCTCGCTGCAGGAATACCTGGAACTGTGCAAAAAGGATCGCAGCGCCTACGTTTCCGCCGCCGAGCGTCTGTTGATGGCTATCGGCGAACCGGAGCTGCTCGACACTTCGACCAATTCGAGGCTGTCGCGAATCTTTTCCAACAAGGTGATCCGCCGCTATCCGGCCTTTGAAGACTTCCACGGGATGGAAGAATGCATCGACCAGATCGTGTCGTATTTCCGCCATGCCGCCCAGGGACTCGAGGAGAAGAAACAGATCCTCTACCTGCTCGGCCCCGTCGGTGGCGGTAAATCGTCCCTGGCCGAGAAGCTGAAACAGCTCATGGAAAAAGTGCCCTTCTATGCCATCAAGGGCTCACCGGTATTCGAATCCCCACTGGGTCTGTTCAACGCCACCGAAGATGGCGCGATCCTCGAAGAGGACTTCGGCATTCCCCGGCGCTACCTGAACACCATCATGTCGCCATGGGCCACCAAGCGCCTGGCCGAATTCGGTGGCGACATCAGCCAGTTCCGCGTGGTCAAGCTGTACCCCTCGATCCTCAACCAGATCGCCGTGGCCAAGACCGAACCGGGCGACGAGAACAACCAGGACATCTCCGCGCTGGTGGGCAAGGTCGATATCCGCAAGCTGGAAGAATTCCCGCAGAACGACGCCGATGCCTACAGCTATTCCGGTGCGCTGTGCCGGGCCAACCAGGGCCTGATGGAATTTGTCGAAATGTTCAAGGCACCGATCAAGGTGCTCCACCCTCTGCTGACCGCCACCCAGGAAGGCAACTACAACAGTACCGAAGGCCTGGGCGCGATTCCGTTCACCGGCATCTTGCTGGCCCACTCCAACGAGTCGGAGTGGCACACCTTCCGCAACAACAAGAACAACGAAGCCTTCATCGACCGGATCTACATCGTCAAGGTGCCGTACTGCTTGCGGGTCAGCGATGAAGTGAAGATCTACGACAAGCTGCTGTTCAACAGCTCCCTGGCCAAGGCCCATTGCGCGCCGGACACCCTGAAGATGCTTGCGCAGTTCACCGTTCTGTCACGCCTGAAGGAGCCGGAAAACTCCAACATCTACTCCAAGATGCGGGTGTATGACGGCGAAAACCTCAAGGACACCGATCCGAAGGCCAAGTCGATCCAGGAATACCGCGACGCGGCAGGTGTCGACGAGGGCATGAACGGTCTGTCGACCCGGTTCGCGTTCAAGATCCTGTCCAAGGTCTTCAACTTCGACCCGCACGAAATCGCCGCCAACCCGGTGCACCTGCTCTACGTGCTGGAACAGCAGATCGAACAGGAACAGTTCCAGGCCGAGACCCGCGAGCGCTATCTGCGCTACCTGAAGGAGTACCTGGCGCCGCGTTATATCGAATTCATCGGCAAGGAGATCCAGACCGCCTACCTCGAGTCTTACAGCGAGTACGGCCAGAACATCTTCGACCGCTACGTGCTGTATGCGGACTTCTGGATTCAGGATCAGGAATACCGAGATCCGGAAACCGGCGAGATCCTCAACCGCGTCGCCCTCAACGAGGAACTGGAAAAGATCGAGAAACCGGCCGGCATCAGCAATCCGAAGGATTTCCGCAACGAAATCGTCAACTTCGTGTTGCGCGCCCGGGCCAACAACAACGGCAAGAACCCGACCTGGCTCAGCTACGAAAAACTGCGGGTGGTCATCGAGAAGAAAATGTTCTCGAACACCGAGGACCTGCTGCCGGTCATCAGCTTCAATGCCAAGGCCAGCAAAGAGGATCAACAGAAACACAACGACTTCGTTACACGAATGGTCGAACGCGGCTACACCGACAAACAGGTACGACTGCTCTCCGAGTGGTATCTGCGGGTCAGAAAATCACAGTAAACCGCGACCGGTCAGACCGGTTGTCGTCAGCCCGAGGCCTGTGTGCGCATTTTCTGCTACACAGGCCTCTGGAAGGTGTTCGAAAGGCGGTAGCGAGGTTCAGGCAGCACCCAAAGCGCTTGGGGGAGCGTTTGCGTCCCCAGGCATTCGGTTAAACGCTGCATGACCGCTCGCCCTTTGCAGGACAGCTTCTAAGGAGCAGTCATGAGCTATGTGATCGACCGACGTCTCAATGGCAAGAACAAGAGCACGGTGAACCGTCAGCGCTTCCTGCGGCGTTACCGTGACCACATCAAGAAGGCTGTCGAAGAGGCGGTCAGCCGGCGCTCCATCACCGACATGGAGCACGGCGAACAGATCAGCATTCCCGGTCGCGACATCGACGAACCGGTGCTTCATCATGGTCGTGGCGGCAAGCAGACCGTGGTTCATCCCGGCAACAAGGAATTCACCGCCGGCGAACACATCGCCCGCCCGCCGGGAGGTGGCGGAGGCCGTGGGCCGGGCAAGGCCGGTAACTCCGGCGAAGGCATGGACGAATTCGTCTTCCAGATCACCCAGGAGGAATTCCTCGAGTTCATGTTCGAGGATCTCGAACTTCCGAACCTGGTCAAACGCAATCTGACCGGTACCGATACCTTCAAGACGGTTCGTGCCGGGATCAGCAACGAGGGCAACCCGTCCCGGATCAACATCATCCGCACCCTGCGCTCGGCCCATGCCCGGCGGATCGCGCTGTCCGGCAGCAGCCGCGCCAAGCTGCGCGAGGCCAAGGAAGAACTGGCACGCCTGAAACGCGAAGAACCTGACAATTTCGGCGATATTCAGAACCTGGAAGCGGAAATCGAGAAACTCAGTGCGCGCATTCATCGCGTGCCCTTCCTCGACACCTTCGACCTCAAGTACAACCTGCTGATCAAGCAGCCGAACCCCAGCTCCAAGGCCGTGATGTTCTGCCTGATGGACGTTTCCGGCTCAATGACCCAGGCGACCAAGGACATCGCCAAACGCTTTTTCATCCTGCTGTACCTGTTCCTGAAGCGGAACTACGACAAGATCGACGTCGTGTTCATCCGCCACCACACCAGCGCCCGGGAAGTTGACGAGGAAGAGTTTTTCTACTCGCGGGAAACCGGCGGCACCATCGTTTCCAGCGCCCTGAAACTGATGCAGGAGATCATGGCCGAGCGCTACCCGAGCAACGAATGGAACATCTACGCCGCCCAGGCCTCCGATGGCGACAACTGGAACGATGACTCGCCGATCTGCCGCGACATCCTTATCAACCAGATCATGCCGTTCGTGCAGTACTACACTTACGTAGAGATCACCCCGCGCGAACATCAGGCCCTGTGGTACGAGTACGAACGCATCGCCGAAGCCTTTTCCGACACTTTTGCCCAGCAGCAGCTGGTCTCGGCCGGAGATATCTATCCGGTCTTCCGTGAACTCTTCCAGCGCAGGTTAGTGACATGACCGCCAAAGAGCAGAAGCGCCAACCCATTTCCACCGGCTCCGAATGGACATTCGAGCTGATCCAGACCTACGACCGCGAAATTGCCCGGATCGCGGCCGGGTACGCCCTGGACACTTATCCCAACCAGATCGAAGTGATCACCGCCGAACAGATGATGGACGCCTACGCTTCGGTCGGCATGCCGCTGGGCTATCACCACTGGTCCTACGGCAAACACTTCCTCAGCACCGAGAAATCCTACAGCCGCGGGCAGATGGGACTGGCCTACGAGATCGTGATCAACTCCGATCCGTGCATCGCCTACCTGATGGAAGAAAACACCATCTGCATGCAGGCACTGGTGGTGGCCCATGCCTGCTACGGCCACAACAGCTTCTTCAAGGGCAACTACCTGTTCCGCACCTGGACCGATGCCAGCTCGATCATCGACTACCTGGTGTTCGCCAAGCAGTACATCATGCAGTGCGAGGAGCGCCACGGCATCGACGCGGTCGAGGACCTGCTCGACTCCTGCCATGCGTTGATGAACTACGGCGTCGACCGCTACAAACGCCCGTATCCGATTTCCGCCGAGGAAGAGCGGCGCCGGCAGAAGGATCGCGAAGAACACCTGCAGAAGCAGATCAACGACCTGTGGCGCACCATTCCCAAAGGCGCGGACAAGTTCAGCGACAAGGACAATGCGCGGTTCCCGGCCGAGCCTCAGGAAAACATCCTGTACTTCATCGAGAAACACGCGCCGCTGCTGGAGCCCTGGCAACGGGAAATCGTGCGCATCGTGCGCAAGATCGCCCAGTATTTCTATCCACAGCGCCAGACCCAGGTGATGAACGAGGGCTGGGCGACTTTCTGGCACTACACGCTGATGAACGACCTGTACGACGAGGGTCTGGTCACCGACGGCTTCATGATGGAATTCCTGACGTCTCACACCAGCGTGGTGTTCCAGCCGGGCTTCGACAGCCCCTACTACAACGGCATCAACCCTTACGCACTGGGCTTTGCCATGTACCGCGACATCCGGCGCATGTGCGAAGAGCCGACGGAAGAAGACCGTCGCTGGTTCCCGGAAATCGCTGGCAGCGACTGGTTGTCGACCATCAAGTTCGCCATGAGCAGCTTCAAGGATGAGAGTTTCATCCTGCAGTACCTGTCGCCGAAGGTGATCCGCGACCTGAAACTGTTCAGCATCCTCGATGACGACCAGAAAGATGATCTATTGGTGCCTGCCATCCATGACGAGGGCGGCTACCGGATCATCCGCGAGACCCTGGCCGCGCAGTACAACCTGGGCAACCGTGAACCGAACGTGCAGATATACAGCATTGACCGGCGCGGTGACCGTTCTCTGACCCTGCGTCACCAGCAGCACGACCGCAAACCGCTGGGCGACTCCACCGACGAGGTACTCAAGCACCTGCACAGGTTGTGGGGTTTCGACATTCATCTGGAAACCCTGCAGGGCGACCAGATAATGAAAACCCACCATGTGCCGCCCCGCAGCGAACACGGCGAGGGGGATTACGGTCGGCTCGATCTGGCCGTCATTCATCTTTGATCCCGTTCTGACCTCCGAAAGTCCGGCGCAAGGGTTATCCTGTCGGGCCAACGGAGGTTTTTTATGCAGATTTACAAGGTCGGCGGTGCGGTACGTGATCGCCTGCTGGGCAAACCGGTCACCGATATCGATTGGGTGGTGGTCGGCGCCACCGCAGAAGAAATGCTCGCCAAAGGGTTTCGCCCGGTCGGTGCGGACTTCCCTGTCTTTCTTCACCCGAAAAGCGGCGAGGAATACGCTCTCGCCCGCACCGAACGCAAAAGCGGTCGCGGTTACGGCGGGTTCACCTTTCACGCCAGCCCCGAGGTCACGCTTGAAGAAGACCTGATCCGTCGCGACCTCACGATCAACGCCATGGCCGAGGACGATCAGCAAAACCTGACCGACCCCTATCACGGCCAGCGCGATCTCGAAGACCGGATCCTGCGCCACGTTTCCCCTGCGTTCGCCGAAGATCCCTTGCGAGTCTTGCGTGTTGCCCGCTTCGCGGCTCGTTACGCAGAACTCGGTTTCAAGGTTGCCCCCGAGACCCTTGAGTTGATGCGCCAGCTCAGCGAATCCGGGGAACTGGAGGCCCTGACCGCTGAACGCAGCTGGAAAGAGATTTCCCGCGCACTGATGGAAAATCAACCGCAGGTGTTCATTCAGGTACTGCGTGACTGTGGCGCACTGAAAGTGCTGATGCCGGAGGTCGACGCCCTCTTCGGCGTACCGCAACCGGAAGTCCATCACCCGGAAATCGACAGTGGCATCCACACACTGAGCGTGCTTGAGCAAGCCGCCCTGCACAAACAGCCACTGACGGTACGTTGGGCCTGCCTGCTGCATGATCTCGGCAAGGGCCTGACCCCGGAAGAGGAATGGCCGCGGCATATCGCCCACGAGCACAAGGGCCTGAAGCTGATCAAAGCGGTCAACGAACGCTTCAAGGCACCGAAGGACTGTCAGGAACTGGCCCTGCTGGTCGGCCAGTATCACACCCACGGCCATCGCGCCCTGGAGCTGAAGGCTTCGACCTTGCAGGAATTGCTGCAGAGCTTTGATGTTTATCGCCGACCGCAGCGCTTCGAAGAATTTATCGTCGCGTGCGAGATGGATGCCCGAGGCCGCAAAGGACTTGAGCAGCGCAGTTATCCACAGGCCGATTACCTGCGCGGTGCAGCCAGCGCTGCTAGGGGCGTCGCGGTACAGCCGCTGCTGGAGAAAGGATTCAAGGGCCCGGAACTGGGCGAAGCACTCAAGCGCGAACGGCTCAAGGCGTTGAAGGCTTACAAGGAATCAGCGCCGTCCTGAGAATACCTGACGCCATCGCGAACCGGTCGCGATGGCGTCAGTCACTTCAATAGATCTGAAGGCGTGAGCTGAATCCCGCGCCATTCAAATCCGACTGGTGCCAACACCTGATCGATCTGCGCCTCGGACCACAGCGTGGCAAAGCTTTTTCCCACACCTGGATGCACCCGATCCGGCGCAATCAACGACAACGGCCACAACACGAAGGCATTTTTCAGAATCTCGGCCCGGGGCAGGATCAGCCCGTCGAAATTGCCTGCCAGCTCGCCGTACAGCAAGACGTCGATATCCAGCGGCAGCCCCTTGCGATCCGGGGCATAACGACCGTTATCCGCCTCGATGAATTTCAGCCGTCGATCCAGCTCCATCAGCGGCAGATCGGTGTAGGCCGACACCACGAAGTTGTAGAAAGGCCCGCTCTTGATCCCCACCGGCTGGCTTTCGAAAACCGCCGAGCAGCGGATATTCACCAGAAAACCGGCCAAGGCATCCAGACCGGCTCGCAAATGAGTTTCGCGCTCGATATTGCTACCGAGCCCGAGGTAGACCTGAGTCAGCGACATCCGCGCTCGATCTCCACACCGACACCACCCTTGGCGGCCGGAACCGCGCCGGGCTTGGTCAGCTTCAGGCGCACCCAGGTGATCTTGAATTCGGCCATCAGCACTTCGACCAGACGCTCGGCGAAGGTCTCGACCAGCTGGAACTGTGCCTGCTCGGCAAAGGCCTGGATCCGCGTGGAAACACTGGCGTAATCGAGTGCCAGGGTCAGGTCGTCACCGGCGGCGGCCGGGCGATTGTCCCAGGCGAAGCTCAGATCAAGACGCAGGCACTGTCGGATGCCGCGCTCCCAGTCGTAGGCACCGATCACGGTGTCGACTTCCAGGCCCTCGATAAACACTCTGTCCAAGCACTTTTCTCCGCTGCACGACAAGGGCGCAATGCGCCGTTAGAATCAGGGCGTCCTCGCCCGGAATAGTTAGCATGTTTTGGTTACTGGCGATCCTCGCCTACCTGCTCGGCTCGCTGTCCTTCGCCATTTTGCTCAGCCGCCTGACCGGGAATCCGGATCCGCGAATGAGTGGCTCGGGTAATGCCGGTGCCACCAACATGCTGCGCCTGGCCGGTCGCAAACTCGCGATCCTGACCCTGCTGGGTGATCTGTGCAAAGGCCTGCTGCCGGTGCTGATCGCCTCGGCGGCAGGCCTGTCGCTGCAGGATCAGGCGTGGATCGGCGTCTGCGCCGTGATCGGTCACCTGTTCCCGCTGTACTTCCGTTTCCGCGGCGGCAAAGGCGTCGCCACGGCGGCCGGCATGCTGCTGGGTCTGTATCCACCCGCCGCGCTGCTGGCCGTGTGCGCCTGGCTGCTGACGTTCTACCTGACCCGCACCAGCTCGCTGGCAGCATTGATTGCCACGCCCCTGACCCTGCCATTGCTGGCCTGGCAGGAACCGGAAGCGCTGTTGCCGATGAGCACGCTCACGCTGCTGATCGTCTGGCGCCACCGGGGCAATCTACGCGACCTGTTTGCCGGGCGCGAACGGCATTTTTAAATACCGTACGTAAGCGTCGCTCATCACAACGCCGACAACTGCTCCATCGGCCAGCGTGCCTGCACGCTGATCGCCAGGCTTTCCTGCTGACCGGCCTGCAGACGCTGACAACCGGCAAACGCAATCATCGCGCCGTTGTCGGTGCAGAACTCGGGACGGGCGTAGAACACATCGCCCTTCATGTCGCCGAGCATTTTCTCCAGCGAAACCCGCAATGCCTTGTTGGCGCTGACACCACCGGCGATCACCAGACGCTTCATACCAGCCTGCTTCAACGCACGCTTGCACTTGATGGTCAAAGTCTCCACCACGGCCTGCTGGAACGCCAGCGCGATGTCGCAACGGGCTTGCTCGCTGTCGTCCCCGGCGCTGACGCACTGCTGCCAGGTGTTGAGGGCGAAAGTCTTCAAGCCGCTGAAGCTGAAATCCAGGCCCGGACGATCGCACATCGGACGCGGGAAGGTGAAACGTCCTGCGACACCCTTCTCTGCCAGCTTGGCGATTTCCGGCCCGCCCGGATAATTGAGGCCCATCATCTTCGCGGTCTTGTCGAAAGCTTCGCCTGCCGCGTCATCGAGGGTTTCGCCGAGCAGGCTGTATTGGCCGATGCCATCAACCTGAACCAGCTGCGTATGACCACCGGAGACCAACAAAGCGACGAACGGAAACTCCGGCGGTTTTGGCTCCAGCATCGGCGCCAGCAAGTGACCTTCCATGTGATGCACACCGAGGGCCGGAATGCCCCAGGCAAAGGCCAGCGCCTGGGCGCACGAAGCGCCCACCAGCAAAGCGCCGACCAGGCCAGGACCGGCGGTGTAGGCGATGGCGTCGATCTCGGTCGGTACGCAGTCGGCCTCGGCCAGCACCTGACGGATCAAGGGCAGCATGCGCTTGACGTGATCGCGGGAGGCAAGCTCCGGCACCACACCGCCGTAGACGCGGTGCAGGTCGATCTGGCTGAACAGTGCGTCGGCCAGCAGGCCGCGCTCGCTGTCGTATAAAGCGACGCCGGTTTCGTCGCAGGAAGTTTCTAATCCCAGTACTAGCATGGGTTTGCGCCTTGTTTAGGCTGAATTCGAAGGCGCGCATAATAGTCGCCACTGGATGCTCCGACCAGCGGTTTTCGATCAGAGGCTTTGCATTCCGAGCGTTGAGGGGTTAACATCCGCAACCCTTAAAAACCGACGTCTTCAAGTGCTCTTTTGCCGCGAGGATGTTGACCCCGGTAATGAATGAAGGTAGCTCTGGATGCCAGCCGTCAAAGTTAAAGAGAACGAACCCTTCGACGTAGCTCTGCGTCGTTTCAAGCGCTCCTGCGAAAAAGCCGGTGTACTGGCTGAAGTTCGTAGCCGCGAATTTTACGAGAAGCCAACTTCCGAGCGTAAGCGCAAGGCAGCAGCCGCTGTTAAGCGTCACGCCAAGAAAGTTCAGCGCGAACAGCGCCGCGCCGTTCGTCTGTACTAATACACAGACGATCGTAGCAAGCTTCTGCCAAGCCCGGCCCTCAGCCGGGCTAATGGCATTTGCGTAAAACGCTTGATGCTTCACCGTCGAAGCCGCACACGCGACCGAGACAAACCCGCTTCACCGCGTCAGACCTGGCTCTTTTGCCAGCGGTGCACGTCTTTTCTGACGAGCCTTTCAAGGCTACTGACGAGCACACCCACTGATTCCTCTTACGACGATCAGCCCAAGGCACCTGCTTGCGTGCCCGCTTCATGAGCTATCCGAGGCCTTCAACCGGCCGTCAGCGGATTCAGCGCAACACTTTCATAAAGTCGAAGACTGATAGGTACTAACGTCAGTGGATTTTCGGCAGATACACTTCCCGACAGCGATTACGCAGACGACACCGGTCGAGCCGCACTCTTTGTGCGCTTTCAAGCATGACCCGCGTCCGGCCGCCCATCGCATCGGACTCATTACAGCGCAGACGACGAGAACGCCATGGCCGGGCTGATTCCCCAGAGCTTCATTGACGACCTGCTGAACCGCACCGACATCGTCGATGTGGTCAGCTCGCGCGTGCAACTGAAGAAGGCCGGCAAGAACTACACCGCCTGCTGCCCGTTCCATAAAGAGAAAACCCCGTCGTTCAGCGTGAGCCCCGACAAGCAGTTCTATTACTGCTTCGGTTGCGGCGCCGGCGGTAACGCGCTCGGTTTTCTCATGGATCACGATAACCTGGACTTCCCCCAGGCCGTCGAGGATCTGGCCAAAGCCGCCGGCATGGAAGTGCCGCGCGAAGAAGGTGGCCGCTCGCACAAACCGCGACAGCCGACCGATTCGCCGCTTTATCCACTGCTGACTGCCGCTGCGGACTTTTACCGCCAGGCGCTCAAGAGCCACCCGGCACGCAAGGCTGCCGTGGATTACCTCAAGGGCCGTGGACTGACGGGTGAAATTGCCCGGGACTTCGGCCTCGGCTTCGCCCCGCCAGGCTGGGACAATCTGTTCAAGCACCTGAGCAGCGACACCCTGCAGCAGAAAGCCATGATCGACGCCGGCCTGCTGATCGAGAACGCTGAAACCGGCAAGCGCTATGACCGCTTCCGCGATCGCGTGATGTTTCCGATCCGCGACACCCGCGGGCGCATCATCGCCTTCGGCGGTCGAGTCCTCGGCGACGACAAGCCGAAATACCTGAACTCACCGGAAACCCCGGTATTCCATAAAGGCCAGGAACTCTACGGCCTCTATGAAGCCCGCAAGAACAACCGTAACCTCGATGAAATCATCGTCGTCGAGGGCTACATGGACGTGATCGCCCTGGCCCAGCAAGGCCTGCGAAACGCCGTCGCGACCCTGGGCACAGCCACCAGCGAAGAGCATCTGAAGCGCCTTTTTCGCGTCGTGCCGAACGTATTGTTCTGCTTCGACGGCGACCAGGCCGGCCGCAACGCCGCGTGGCGTGCACTGGAAGCGACACTGAGCAGCCTGCAGGACGGTCGCCGCGCACGCTTCCTGTTCCTGCCCGAAGGCGAAGACCCGGACACCTTGATCCGCGCCGAAGGCACCGACGCCTTCCGTGCACGGATCAATCAGCACGCACAGCCACTGGCAGACTATTTCTTCCAGCAACTGACCGAAGAGGCCGACCCTCGCTCGCTCGAAGGCAAGGCGCACATGGCGACGCTTGCCGCACCGCTGATCGACAAAGTGCCAGGGGCCAACCTGCGAATCCTGATGCGTCAACGCCTGACCGAAATCACCGGCCTGAGCAGCGAGACCGTCAGTCAGCTGGCCCAGAGCGCACCGCAGGAAGCGCCGCCCGCCTACGATCCGGGCTTCGATTACGACGCAATGCCGGACTTCAGCGACTACCATCAGCCGCAGGCACAGGACATGTATGTGCCGCAGCAGGAATGGACGCCGAAGAAACCCGGTGCCGGCGGCAAGAAATGGGACAAAAAACCCTGGGACAAGAACGGCAAGCGTGGCGGCGATCGTGATCAACCGCGCGCCCCGAGAGTGCCGGCGCCTGTCGAGCCACCGATCATGGCCGCCCTGCGAACGGTGATCCATCACCCGCAACTGGCGCTGAAGGTCGAGACGGCCAGCCACTTTGCGGACGAAGACAATACCAACACTCAGTTGCTGGTGGCCTCACTGGAAGCCGTGCAAAAGAATCCTCAGCTAAACTCTTTTCAGTTGATCTCGCGATGGCATGGCACCGAACAAGGTCGATTGCTGACCCGCCTGGCAGAAAAGGAGTGGTTGATCAACGGAGAAAACCTTGAACAACAGTTTTTCGACACCATAACCAGCTTGTCAGCCCGCCAGCGCGAGCGAAAGCTGGAACAACTTCTCAGGAAATCACGTCAAAGCGATCTGAGCACCGAAGAAAAATCTTTGCTGCTCGAATTGCTCAAACGGGATGTTCCTGCATCAAACCCGACCTCAACTGGCGCGTGAGGTCATAGCTCAGGTATAATCCTCGGCTTGTTTTTTGCCCGCCAAGACCTTCAGTGGATAGGGTGTTATGTCCGGAAAAGCGCAACAGCAGTCTCGTATTATTGAGTTGATCAAACTGGGTCGTGAGCAGAAGTATCTGACTTACGCCGAGGTCAACGACCACCTGCCCGAGGATATTTCAGATCCGGAGCAGGTGGAAGACATCATCCGCATGATTAACGACATGGGGATCCCCGTACACGAGAGTGCTCCGGATGCGGACGCCCTTATGTTGGCCGACGCCGATACCGACGAGGCCGCTGCGGAAGAAGCAGCCGCCGCGTTGGCAGCGGTCGAGACCGATATCGGTCGCACCACTGACCCAGTGCGCATGTACATGCGTGAAATGGGTACGGTCGAGCTTCTGACTCGTGAAGGCGAAATCGAAATCGCCAAGCGTATCGAAGAGGGCATCCGTGAGGTGATGAGCGCAATCGCGCACTTCCCCGGCACGGTTGACCATATTCTCTCCGAGTACACTCGGGTCACCACCGAAGGCGGTCGCCTGTCCGACGTTCTGAGCGGTTACATCGACCCGGATGACGGCATTACGCCGCCGGCTGCCGAAGTGCCACCGCCGATCGACGCGAAAGCCGCGAAAGCGGACGACGATTCCGAGGACGATGACGCCGAAGCTTCCGATGACGAAGAAGAAGCCGAAAGCGGTCCGGATCCGGTCATTGCTGCCCAGCGCTTCGGCGCCGTGGCCGACCAGATGGAAATCACCCGCAAGGCCCTGAAAAAGCACGGTCGTCACAACAAGGCAGCGGTTGCCGAGTTGCTGGCCCTGGCCGATCTGTTCATGCCGATCAAACTGGTGCCGAAGCAATTCGAAGCCCTGGTCGAGCGTGTTCGCAGTGCCCTGGATCGTCTGCGTCAGCAAGAGCGCGCGATCATGCAGCTGTGCGTACGTGATGCACGTATGCCGCGTGCCGATTTCCTGCGCCAGTTCCCGGGCAACGAAGTCGACGAAAGCTGGTCCGACGCCCTGGCCAAAGGCAAGAGCAAGTACGCCGAAGCCATCGGCCGCGTGCAACCGGACATCATTCGTTGCCAGCAGAAGCTGACCGCACTGGAAACCGAGACCGGTCTGACCATCGCCGAGATCAAGGACATCAACCGTCGCATGTCGATCGGTGAGGCGAAAGCCCGCCGCGCGAAGAAAGAGATGGTTGAAGCGAACCTGCGTCTGGTGATCTCTATCGCCAAGAAGTACACCAACCGTGGCCTGCAATTCCTCGACCTGATCCAGGAAGGCAACATCGGCCTGATGAAGGCGGTGGACAAGTTCGAATACCGTCGTGGTTACAAGTTCTCGACCTATGCCACCTGGTGGATCCGTCAGGCGATCACTCGCTCGATCGCCGACCAGGCCCGCACCATCCGTATTCCGGTGCACATGATCGAGACGATCAACAAGCTCAACCGCATTTCCCGGCAGATGCTGCAGGAAATGGGTCGCGAACCGACCCCGGAAGAGCTGGGTGAGCGCATGGAGATGCCTGAGGACAAGATCCGCAAGGTATTGAAGATCGCCAAGGAGCCGATCTCCATGGAAACCCCGATCGGTGATGACGAAGACTCTCATCTGGGTGATTTCATCGAAGACTCGACCATGCAGTCGCCAATCGATGTCGCCACTGTCGAGAGCCTGAAAGAAGCGACCCGCGAAGTGCTGTCCGGTCTTACTGCCCGTGAAGCCAAGGTACTGCGGATGCGTTTCGGTATCGACATGAACACCGACCATACGCTCGAAGAAGTCGGCAAACAGTTTGACGTGACCCGCGAGCGGATCCGTCAGATCGAAGCCAAGGCGCTGCGCAAGCTGCGCCACCCGACGCGAAGCGAACATCTGCGTTCGTTCCTCGACGAGTGACACCAGAACCCCCGGCCCAGGCCGGGGGTTTTGTTTTATCGGGCAGATTAAATACCTCGCACCGCCCTCCCCCGCGCACAGCCCGTCTACACTCGAAACATTCCCCCGAGCCATAACGAGACCGTTATGCCCAGACTGGCGTCCGTGCTTTTTTTGCTGTCACTGATGATCTGGACCGCAACGGCTGACGCGCTGACTCTGACCGACGAAGAACGTAGCTGGCTGGCGGCTCACCCGGACTTGCGCCTGGGTGTCGATGCATCGTGGCCCCCCTTCGAGTTTCGCGATGATCAGAACCGCTATCAGGGCCTGGCGGCGGACTATATCGACGTGATCCGCCAGCGTCTGGCCATCAAACTTACGCCCATCGAACCCTCGAGCTGGACAGCCGTGCTCGAACAGGCCAAAAACGGCACGATCGATCTGCTGCCGGGCATCATGTCCACCCCGGAACGCCAGAATTACCTGGCCTTCACCCGCCCTTACCTGGATTTTCCGATCGTCATCCTCGCCCATGTCGGCGGCCCGCAACCGCGCAAGATCGAGGATTTGTACGGGTTGAAGATTGCGGTCGTCGAAAACTATGCACCCCATGAACTGTTGCGCACCCATCATCCCGATCTGAATCTGGTTGCCATGCCCAATGTCAGTTCGGCGTTGCAGGCCTTGGCCACCGACGAAGTGGACGCGGTGGTCGGCGATCTCGCCTCCAGTGTCTGGAGCCTTCGCCAGCTCAAGCTCGACGGGCTGTATGTCAGCGGCGAAACCCCTTATCGCTATCAACTGGCAATGGGGGTTCCCCGCGACAGCAAAATGCTGGTGGGCATTCTGGACAAGGTCCTGGCCGACATGTCCCCGGAGCAGATCAGCAGCATCCAGGAACACTGGGTGGGCAACGTCCTCGATCATCGGACATTCTGGTCGGATCTGCTGGTTTACGGATTACCCGGCCTGCTATTGCTGGTGATCATCCTGGCAGTGGTGATCCGCATCAACCGCCGCTTGAGCTCGGAAATCGCCCGGCGCATCGACCTCGAACAGGAACTGCGCAGCAGCGAATACCACTATCGCGGGCTGGTGGAGAGCCTGTCGGCCATTGCGTGGGAAGCGCGGATCAGCGATTTCACCTACAGCTACGTATCGCCCCACGCCGAGGATCTGCTCGGCTACCCCCTGTCGCACTGGCTGATCCCGGGCTTCTGGCGCAACATCATCCACCCCGCCGACCTGACCCGCGCACAGAGTTTCTGCGATCACGAAGTCCTCGCTGGGCGCGATCACAGCCTCGATTACCGGGTGATCACCGCTGATGGCCGTTGCCTGTGGGTGCGCGACATCGTCAGCCTGATCGAGCACGGCCACGAACCGGTGATGCGCGGCCTGATGATCGACATCAGCGAAACCAAGCGTACCGAAGAAGCCCTGCGCCTGTCGGAGCAGAAGTTCGCCTCGGTGTTCCAGCAATGCCCGGATATTCTGGTGATTGCGCGGCTGTCAGACGGCTGTCTGCTGGAGGTCAACGAAGCCTTTGAGGAACAGATCGGGCTGAAAGCCGAAGACGTCATTGGCCAGACTGCCACCGAACTCAATATCTGGGGCATTCCCGGTGTCGGCCCCGGTCTGCTGCAACGCTTGCAGGCCGGCAGCATTCGCAACCTGGAGATGCCCTTTCGTCGCAGCAACGGGCAAGTATTCACCGGGCTGATTTCCGCCGAACCGTTCGAACTCGACACCACACCGGCGCTGGTCGTGGTAGTGCGCGACATTACCCAGCTCAAGGAAACCCAACAGCAACTGCAAACCTCCGAAGAGAAGTTCGCCAAGGCCTTCCACGCCTCGCCGGACGGCCTGTTGCTGTCGCGTCAGAGCGATGGCCTGCTGCTGGAGGTCAACGAAGGTTTCAGCCGCATCACCGGTTTCAACAGCGCCATGTCGGTGGACCGTTCGGCACTGGATCTGGGGATCTGGGTCAACCTCAACGAACGCAAACAGATGCTCGACCTGCTGCACCGTGACGGTTTCGTTCGTGACTTCACCTGCCACATCCGCCGCAGCGACGGGCAAATCCGCCTCTGCGAAGTGTCCAGCCGTCCGTTGCCAATCGGCGAAGACGACTGCATGCTGACCATCGCTCGGGACATCACTGAACGCCACCTGATGCAGGAAAAACTGCAACAGGCCGCCACAGTGTTCGAAAGCACTGCCGAAGGCGTCTTGATCACCGATACGCAACAGCACATCAGTGCCGTAAACCGCGCCTTTACCGAAATCACCGGTTACAGCGAAAGCGAAGCGCTCGGTCATACCCCGCGCCTGCTGGCTTCCGGGCTGCACGACAGCGCGTTCTATGCGGCGATGTGGCATCAATTGACTGACGAAGGCCACTGGCAGGGCGAGATTTCCAACCGGCGCAAGAATGGCGAGCTGTATCCGAGCTGGCTGACCATCAGTGCCGTGCGCAACCGCGACCGGTTCATCACTCACTTCGTCGCGGTGTTTGCCGATATCTCCAGCCTCAAGCACGCCCAGGCCAAACTCGATTACCAGGCTCACCATGATCCACTGACCGGTCTGCCAAACCGCACGCTGTTCGAAAGCCGCCTGCTGACGGCATTGAACGGCCAGCAAGAGAACGGCGGACTGGGCGCGGTGCTGTTCCTCGACCTCGATCGCTTCAAACACATCAACGACAGCCTCGGCCACCCAGTTGGCGATTTGCTGCTCAAGGGCATCGCCGTGCGCCTCAAAGAGCAACTGCGCGATATCGACACCGTTGCAAGGCTGGGCGGAGACGAATTCATCATCCTGCTGCCGGGGCTGCAACAGGCCGGTGATGCCGACAACATCGCCACCAAACTGCTGAATTGCTTCGGCGCGCCGTTCCAGGCCGGCGAGCACGAGTTTTTCATCAGCGCCAGCATCGGCACCAGCCTCTATCCCCGTGACGGCTGCGACGTCGCTACTCTGATCAAGAACGCCGACGCGGCGATGTACCGCTCCAAGGCCAAGGGCCGCAACCGTGTCGAAAGCTACACCCGCGACCTCACCGCCCAGGCCAGCGAACGGGTGGCGCTGGAGCACGAACTGCGCCGGGCCATCGAGCGCGAAGAGCTGTACCTCTACTACCAGCCGAAAATCAGCCTCGACGATCACAGCCTGGTCGGGGCCGAAGCCCTGATCCGCTGGCGCCATCCGACCTTCGGCGAGGTACCTCCAGAGCATTTCATACCGCTGGCGGAAGAGAACGGCATGATTCTGCAAATCGGCGACTGGGTGCTGGAAACCGCCTGCCGGCAGATGTTCGAGTGGAGCCAGATCTACGAATCCCTGGGCCCGCTCTCGGTCAACCTAGCCGGCGCACAATTGCGTCAGCCAAACCTGCTGGGACGCATCGAACAACTGCTCAAGGACAACCGCCTGAGGCCGGATTTACTGCAACTGGAAATTACCGAAAACTTCATCATGAGCCAGGCCGAAGAGGCGCTGGCCGTGTTGCACCAGCTCAAACACCTTGGCGTGCAACTGGCCATCGACGACTTCGGCACCGGTTATTCCTCGCTGAGCTACCTCAAACGCCTGCCGCTGGACATCCTCAAGATCGACCAGTCTTTCGTCCGTGGCCTGCCCGACGACCCCCACGACGCGGCGATTGTCCGCGCCATCATCGCCCTGGGCCGCAGCATGCAATTCACTGTGATCGCCGAAGGCGTGGAAACCCAGGCCCAACAACAATTCCTCACCGCCGAAGGCTGCGAGCAGATCCAGGGCTACATCGTCAGCCTGCCGCTGCCACCCGAGGAATTCGCCGCGACGTTTCTTCGCATAGCCGTATCAGATTTTTCGGATAGCACAGCCGAGAAACCGTCGCTATAATCCGCGGCCTACTGAGGGCCTATAGCTCAGTTGGTTAGAGCAGAGGACTCATAATCCTTTGGTCCACGGTTCAAGTCCGTGTGGGCCCACCAAACATGAAAAAGCCGCGCACTCGCGCGGCTTTTTTTCGCCTGTCGTTTGGCGTTTACGTTCTTCACAAGCGCAATGTTCGGAAGACTACTGCAAGGTCTGTAGGTTATTTCCCAAGCTGTGTTTTTACTCAGTTTTCAGCCTTGTTGGCTTTTTCTCCGAGCGAGTAATCTCCGGGCGCCGCTGCCCGCCAAGGATTACTTTCATGCTCGTGAGTGCTGCGCCACTGGTCAAAGAAGCAGGTGGCCAACAAACATGGATCGACTTAGCTTTGCCCGACCTGCGGACACTGACCAGAGAGCTTCGCTCAGCCGCAATTGAGGAAGTGAAAAGGGCAGACGATGCGCAAGGAGCACTCAGAATCCTCTTGGCTCACTTCGGATTTATCGATGAGGCATTACTGGCAGTCACTATCCTCACCCCGATCGGAAACGTTGCGGTCATGAGGGACAAGCTCGCCCACATCGTCGAAAAACGCGCTGACTCACGAGAGCGCTATGTTCGACATGCCATTGATACGCTGACGGGACCTTTTGAGATTTGGAGAGTCCTGTACGACAACGGTGGATACCGCCTGGCCTTCATTAACGCCTACGAGGCAAAGAATGACATGCTCGTCGTGGTGGATGTCAGGCACGGACACGTCCTGTGGAACTTCATGCATGCCCCGGCAAGAGCAATGAACAAGCACCGCCAGGGCGAACTTCTCTACAAGAGGTACGTTCTTCAGGACAAACAAAAAGGGGAGCCTGTTGGCTCCCCTTGAGTATTTGAATCCTGATATTTGCATCCTCAGGAAATGGGATGAAGAGGTCTCACCTTACACCGATGTTGCAGCATCGCTGAGGTACCTACGTCTGCTGAAGCCCTGCAAGGCAGCAGATTTCGCGCTCTTGAGGCCATTTTTTATAAAGGCGGCAGGCAAGTCAAATCATTTGTCTGTTCTTTTGTTTCAGTAAAATCCCGCGGCCCGGCGACTGCCTGGCCTCAGCCGCTCAATCAGCACTCACAAGCGCCTCGCGCGACGAGCCTGTAACATGCAGCCCCATTGATCCGTACCGCTGGAGCCTGCCCTTGCCCGACATCCGCCCACCCGTGCTCGATGAAATCGACCGCCAGCTGATCGCTGCACTGCAAATCAACGCCCGCGAAAGCGTGGCGATGCTGGCCCGGCAATTGGGGATCGCCCGCACGACCGTGACTTCACGACTGGCGCGGCTGGAAAAGGCCAAAGTCATCACCGGCTATGGCGTGCGTCTGGGTCAGCGCGTGGTGGACGGCGGGTTGCAGGCGTACGTCGGGATCAAGGTGCAGCCGCGCTCCGGCAAAGAGGTGTTGCGCCGGTTGAGTGCGATGGCCCAGGTGCAGCAATTGTGCGCGGTGAGTGGCGAATTCGATTATGTGGCGTGGCTGCGAGCCGATTCGCCGGAACAGCTCGATCAATTGCTGGATCAGATCGGCAGCGTAGACGGCGTCGAGAAGACCACGACCTCGATCATCCTCAGCAGCAAGATTGATCGCGGGCATCCAGTCTGACCAATTTTATCGTCATATTGCAGCACCAACACTCAAATCGACGACAATTTGCGTCTTATTAACGTGTTCTACGCTCCCTAGAATGGCTGGCATCTTTTCCTATACTCAGACGCGCATCCGGCGTCGGGTCGCCAGCAAGGTCAGCCATGAACAAGAACAATCGCCATCCTGCAGACGGTAAAAAACCGATCACCATTTTCGGCCCGGACTTTCCGTTCGCCTTCGACGACTGGATCGAGCACCCCGCCGGTCTGGGCAGCATTCCCGAGCACAACCACGGCGCCGAAGTGGCGATCGTCGGTGCTGGCATCGCAGGTCTGGTGGCCGCTTACGAGCTGATGAAGCTTGGCCTGAAACCCGTCGTTTATGAGGCCTCCAAGCTCGGCGGCCGTCTGCGCTCCCAGGCATTCAACGGCACTGACGGCATCGTCGCCGAACTCGGCGGCATGCGCTTCCCGGTGTCCTCCACCGCGTTCTATCACTACGTCGACAAACTCGGTCTTGAGACCAAGCCCTTCCCCAACCCGCTGACGCCAGCCTCCGGCAGCACCGTGATCGACCTGGAAGGCAAAACCCATTACGCACAGAGCCTGAAGGATCTTCCTGCACTGTTCCAGGAAGTGGCTGACGCCTGGGCCGATGCTCTGGAGGCCGGCTCACAGTTCGCCGACATCCAGCAAGCCATCCGCGACCGCGATGTGCCACGCCTCAAGGAACTGTGGAACACCCTGGTGCCACTGTGGGACGACCGCACGTTCTACGACTTCGTTGCCACGTCAAAAGCCTTCGCCAAGCTGTCGTTCCATCACCGCGAAGTGTTCGGTCAGGTCGGTTTCGGCACCGGCGGCTGGGACTCGGACTTCCCCAACTCGATGCTGGAAATCTTCCGCGTAGTGATGACCAACTGCGACGATCATCAGCACCTGGTGGTCGGCGGTGTGGAACAAGTGCCACAAGGCATCTGGCGCCACGCGCCGGAGCGCTGCGTACACTGGCCGCAAGGCACCAGCCTCAAGTCGTTGCACCATGGAGCGCCACGTTCCGGGGTGAAGAAAATCGCCCACGCGCCTGACGGACGTTTCGCGGTTACCGACAACAACGGCGACACCCGCGAATACGCCGCCGTACTGACCACCTGCCAGAGCTGGCTGCTGACCACCCAGATCGAATGCGACGAAACCCTGTTCTCGCAAAAAATGTGGATGGCGCTGGACCGCACGCGCTACATGCAATCGTCGAAGACCTTCGTAATGGTCGACCGCCCATTCTGGAAGGACAAGGACCCGGAAACCGGCCGCGACCTGATGAGCATGACCCTCACCGATCGCCTGACCCGTGGCACCTATCTGTTCGACAACGGCGACGACAAGCCCGGCGTGATCTGCCTGTCGTACTCGTGGATGAGCGATGCGCTGAAAATGCTCCCGCATCCGGTGGAAAAACGCGTGAAACTGGCGCTGGACGCATTGAAGAAGATCTACCCGAAAGTCGATATCGCCGCACGGATCATCGGCGATCCGATCACCGTGTCGTGGGAAGCCGACCCGCATTTCCTCGGCGCGTTCAAAGGCGCCCTGCCCGGCCACTATCGCTACAACCAGCGCATGTACGCGCACTTCATGCAGGACGACATGCCGCCGGAACAGCGCGGGATTTTCATCGCCGGCGACGACGTGTCGTGGACGCCGGCCTGGGTCGAGGGCGCGGTACAGACGTCGCTCAACGCGGTGTGGGGAATCATGAAGCACTTCGGCGGGTCCACACATAAAGAGAACCCCGGCCCGGGTGATGTGTTCAACGACATCGGCCCGATCGCCCTGCCCGAGTAAGAGGAATCCCCGATGCGTGTAGCCCTTTACCAATGCCCACCGCTGCCACTGGAACCGGCCGCCAACCTCCAGCGCCTGCATCAACTGGCGATGGAGGCCAAAGGTGCCGATCTGCTGGTGGTGCCGGAGATGTTCCTGACCGGCTACAACATCGGCAAGGAAGCGGTCGCGACATTGGCCGAGGTCTACAACGGTGAGTGGGCGCAGCAAGTCGGACGAATCGCCAAGGCTGCCGGCCTGGCGATTCTCTACGGTTACCCAGAGCGTACCGCCGAAGGGCAGATCTACAACGCCGTGCAGTTGATCGATCCGAACGGCGAGCGCCTGTGCAATTACCGCAAGACGCATCTGTTCGGCGATCTGGATCGTTCAATGTTCAGCCCTGGCGATGGCGAGTTTCCCATCGTCGAGCTCAACGGCTGGAAGCTCGGTTTCCTGATCTGCTACGACCTGGAGTTCCCGGAAAACGCGCGACGCCTGGCCCTTGAAGGTGCCGAGCTGATTCTGGTGCCGACAGCGAACATGATTCCTTTCGATTTCATTGCCGATGTTTCCGTGCGCTCCCGCGCCTTTGAAAACCAATGCTACGTGGCTTACGCCAACTACTGCGGCCATGAAGGCGACATCCATTACTGCGGGCAAAGCAGCATTGCCGCGCCGGATGGCAGCCGCATCGCCCAGGCCGGACTGGATGAAGCCTTGATCGTCGGTGAGCTCAATCGCCAGTTGATGGTCGACTCCCGCAGCGCCAACCGCTACTTCAACGACCGCCGCCCCGAACTTTACGACGCGCTCAACAAGCGCTAATCCGCTAGCATTGGCACTTCACTGTTCTGGAAGTGCCCATGCCTGCGCCGACTCACCCCCGCCCCCACTCCGAAACCCTGGCCAACGGCTTGCGTGTGACCCTGCGTCACGTGCCCGGCCTGAAGCGCAGCGCCGCCGCGTTGCGGGTGGCTGCCGGTAGTCATGATGTGCCGTTGGCGTGGCCGGGACTGGCGCATTTTCTTGAGCACTTGTTGTTTCTCGGCACTGAACGTTTTCCTGCACAGCAAGGGCTGATGGCCTACGTGCAAGGTCACGGCGGTCAGGTGAATGCCAGCACCCGCGAGCGAACCACCGATTTCTTCTTTGAGTTGCCGCCAGCGTCCTTCAGCGGCGGGCTGGAGCGTCTGTCAGACATGCTCGCCCGGCCGCGTATGAATCCGGACGATCAGTTGCGGGAACGGGAAGTGCTGCAGGCGGAGTTTGTCGCGTGGTCGAAGGATGCTGCGGCTCAGCAGAAAGAAGCGCTGTTCGAAGAGCTGTCAGCAGCGCATCCGTTGCGCGGCTTCCATGCCGGGAACCGCGACAGCCTGCCGGTAGAACAAGCGGATTTTCAGCAAGCACTGAAAGATTTCCATCAACAGTTTTACCGAACCGGACAAATGACACTGAGCCTGGTCGGACCGCAGAACATTGAAGAGCTGCGGGCGCTGGCCGAACAGTTTGCCGCCGCACTGATGGCTGGGGATAAAACTGAGCAGGCAGCATCCGTTCGCTTGATGGACAATCCACAGACAAGTTATCAACAGGTCGGCGAGCGGCACGGCAATCTGCTGTTTGCGCTGGAGGACCTGCCGGAGTCGTCGGCGCAAGCGCTGGCTTTTCTCTGTCACTGGCTGAACAGCGCCAAACCTGGTGGGTTGCTCGCGCATTTACAGCAGCAGGGTCTGGCGGAAGGGTTGCAGGCGAGTCTGCTCTATCAGTTTGCCGGGCAAGCTTTGCTGCATCTTCAACTCACTGCGGCATCCGGGTCACTCGATGTAATCAGAGCGCATTCTCTGGATTGGCTGAGCTTCTTCGCAGCGCAGCAGGACTGGCCGGCATTGCGTGCGGAATACGCGGAACTGCTTCAGCGTCAGCAGCAAGTCAGCGGTGCACTGCAATTGGCGCGACTCGACAGTGAACAATTCGAAAGTGGCCTGTCCGAATCGGCCGTCGCAGCGCTCAAAGCGATTCTCGGGAAAATCGGCACTGTGGATAACTTCAGCCCCCATTGGCATCTGCCAACTGCCAACCCCTTCCTGCGCACAGCCGAACCGCTGGCCAACGCCGGCCTGATCCGTGGCCAGACCAGCGCTCACCGGGGTCTGCGCACGTTTGCTCAGGATCGCTCGCGCAGCCGCCGTGAACGCTCGCCGATGCAGTTCAGTCAGGCACTGCCGGATAACAGCGACGTAGGCGCGGTGTATGTACGCTGGCAAACGGAAGCAGTGGCCACGGCCGAGCTGCAGGCGAAACTGCAACGCAGTCTGGGGGAAGTGTCGGGCGACGCACATCAGGCCGGAGTCGAGTTGTCGTTCAGCACCATGGGTAATCAGTGGTTGCTGAAAGTGACCGGTCTGCAGGAAACGCTGCCCGCTGTGCTGGAGCATGCGCTGAAATCTCTGACACAAGTGGGCGCCAACGCCGTAAAGGAAGAGCCGCAACCACCGTTGATACCGATTCGCCAACTGCTCAAGGCATTGCCCGAACACTGCCTGCCAGTGGTAGGCGAATCCGATGACGCCACGCACCTGTGGACAACTTCCCGTTGGGACGGTCTGGCGTTGGGCCTCAATCCACAGACCCAATCCGCCATGGGCCTGGCCCTGAGTCGCATCCCCGGCGCACCGGACAATCAAATTTCCGCACCGTGGGCAATCAACACCGGTTACCTGTGGCGCCAGATCGAAAGTGCTTCCAGCGAACACGCCTTACTGGTGTTCTGCCCGACTGCCAGTCATGAAATCGCTGACGAAGCCGCGTGGCGTCTGCTCGCGCACCTGTGCCAGACGCCTTTCTACCAACGCCTGCGAGTCGAGCTGCAACTGGGTTATGCCGTGTTCAGCGGGTTGCGCCAGATCCATGGCCGGAGCGGATTGTTGTTCGGTGTGCAATCGCCAACGACCAGCGCCGCTCAATTGCTCGTGCACATTCAACAGTTCCTCGACGGCTTGCCAGCCCTTATCGAACAACTCGATGACGCCAGCCTCGCCCAGCAACGCCAGACGCTTGCCGATCAGTTCGATGAAAGCGTCCTGTCCGGCAAAGACGCTGCCGAACTCCTGTGGCAAGCCCGTCTTTCCGGCCACTCGTCGGATTATCTGCTGCAATTGCGCCGCGCCATCGCTCAACTGGATCGCCCGGCATTACTGGCCGCTATACAACGCCTGATCCGCGCCGAAGGCGGCTGGCACGGTCTGTCCGGCGACCCTGCGCCAGGCGCGCCATGGCAAGCGGCAAAATGATCATTACCGGGGCTGCAAGGAGCTTTCTCAAAGATTCACGGGCCAACCCCCTGAAATTTTGAGTAACATAGCCACCTAACTATTTGGAACATCTCAGCGCTGCCGTGGACTATACCTATGGATAGCGCTATCTCACCCACCTGAAGAAGGAGTCACCCGATGGCCTGGACCAAACCTGCTTACACCGACCTGCGTATCGGCTTCGAAGTCACCATGTACTTCGCCAGCCGCTGAGTTCTGCCTAGTCAGAATTGCAGTGCAACGCCTCGGCTCGCCGGGGCGTTTTATTTTCAGCGTTGAAATGATGGAGCGTTCATGTTCGTCCAGATTCTGGGTTCGGCCGCCGGTGGCGGTTTTCCGCAGTGGAATTGCAACTGCGTCAATTGCGCCGGTTTTCGCGATGGCAGCCTGAATGCCCAGGCCCGCACCCAATCGTCCATCGCGATTTCCGATGATGGTGTGAACTGGGTGCTGTGCAATGCCTCGCCGGATATCCGCGCGCAGCTCCAGAGCTTCGCCCCGATGCAACCGGGCCGTGCCCTGCGTGACACCGGCATAAGCGCGATCATCCTGATGGACAGCCAGATCGACCACACCACCGGCCTGCTCAGCCTGCGCGAAGGCTGCCCGCATCAGGTCTGGTGCACGGACATGGTCCACGAAGACCTGAGCACCGGTTTCCCGCTGTTCACCATGCTCAAGCACTGGAACGGCGGGCTGGACTGGAACCGCATCGAGCTCGACCAGAGCTTCACCGTCGCCGCGTGCCCGAACCTGCGCTTTACCCCGCTGCCATTGCGCAGCGCCGCACCGCCCTATTCGCCGCACCGCTTCGACCCGCATCCGGGCGACAACATCGGCTTGATCGTCGAAGACCTCAGCACCGGCGGCAAACTGTTCTACGCGCCGGGCCTGGGCAAAGTCGATGCGCCGTTGCTGGAAATCATGGCCGGCAGCGACTGCGTGCTGGTGGACGGAACGATGTGGGACGACGATGAAATGCAGCGTCGTGGCGTCGGCACCCGCACCGGTCGCGAAATGGGTCACCTGGCGCAGAACGGCCCCGGCGGCATGCTCGAAGTGCTGGAGCAGCTTCCCGAGCAGCGCAAGGTACTTATCCACATCAACAACACCAACCCGATTCTCGACGAAGACTCCCCGGAGCGAGCAGAACTGGCGCGACGCAATGTTGAAGTGGCGTATGACGGCATGAGCATCGTCCTGTAACGAATGGCCCGGAGAACCGCAATGACCGACACCCCGCTGTCCCCCGCCGAATTCGAAGCGGCCCTGCGCGCCAAGGGCGCCTACTACCACATCCATCACCCGTATCACGTGGCGATGTATGAAGGCCGGGCTACTCGCGAGCAGATCCAGGGCTGGGTCGCCAACCGTTTCTACTATCAGGTGAACATTCCCCTGAAAGACGCGGCCATCCTCGCCAACTGCCCGGATCGCGAAATCCGCCGCGAGTGGATTCAACGCCTGCTCGACCACGACGGCGCCCCCGGCGAAGACGGCGGCATCGAAGCCTGGCTGCGTCTCGGCCAGGCCGTCGGTCTCGATCCGGATCAATTGCGCTCCCAGGAACTGGTGTTGCCCGGCGTGCGTTTCGCCGTCGATGCTTACGTCAACTTCGCCCGCCGCGCCAGTTGGCAGGAAGCCGCCAGCAGCTCGTTGACCGAACTGTTCGCGCCGCAGATCCACCAATCGCGCCTCGACAGCTGGCCGCAGCATTACCCGTGGATCGACCCGGCCGGCTACGAGTACTTCCGCACCCGTCTCGGTCAGGCCCGGCGCGATGTCGAGCATGGTCTGGCAATTACGCTGGAGCACTACAAGACCCGCGAAGGCCAGGAGCGCATGCTGGAAATTCTCCAGTTCAAACTGGACATCCTTTGGAGCATGCTCGATGCCATGAGCATGGCCTACGAACTGAACCGCCCGCCGTATCACAGCGTCACCGATCAACGGGTCTGGCATAAAGGAATCGCCTTATGAGTTTCGACCGCAGCAAGACCCCGACCTGGCGTCCCGGCTACCGCTTCCAGTACGAACCGGCGCAGAAAGGCCACGTGCTGCTGTACCCGGAAGGCATGATCAAACTCAATGAAAGTGCCGCGCTGATCGGCGGTCTGATAGACGGTGAGCGGGATGTCGCGACGATCATCGCCGAACTCGACAGACAGTTCCCCGGCGTGCCCGAGCTCGGTGACGACATCGAGCAATTCATGGAGGTTGCCCGTGCGCAGCACTGGATCGAACTTGCCTGAGTCATCGGTGCAAGTCCCGGCCAGACCGGAAGTCGGCCTGCCGCTGTGGCTGCTCGCCGAGCTGACTTACCGCTGCCCGCTGCAATGCCCGTACTGCTCAAATCCGCTGGATTTTGCCGAGCAGGGCAAAGAACTGAGCACCGAGCAGTGGATCAAGGTATTCCGCGAAGCGCGGGAGATGGGTGCGGCGCAACTGGGCTTCTCCGGGGGCGAACCGCTGGTGCGCCAGGACCTCGCCGAGCTGATCCGTGAAGCGCGGCAGCTGGGTTTCTACACCAACCTGATCACCTCCGGCATTGGCCTGACCGAACAGAAGATCAGCGACTTCAAGAAGGCCGGGCTCGATCACATCCAGATCAGTTTCCAGGCCAGCGACGAGCAAGTGAACAACCTGCTCGCCGGCTCGAAAAAAGCCTTCGCGCAGAAACTGGAAATGGCCCGCGCCGTGAAAGCCCAGGGCTATCCGATGGTGCTGAACTTCGTCACCCATCGGCACAACATCGACAAGATCGACCGCATCATCGAGCTGTGCATTGCACTGGAGGCGGACTTCGTCGAGCTTGCCACCTGCCAGTTCTACGGCTGGGCGCAGCTCAATCGTGTCGGCCTGTTGCCGACCAAAGAGCAACTGGTTCGCGCCGAACGCATCACCAACGAATACCGCGCCAAGCTGGAAGCCGAAGGGCATCCATGCAAACTGATTTTCGTCACCCCGGACTACTACGAAGAGCGCCCGAAAGCCTGCATGAACGGCTGGGGCAGCCTGTTTCTGACGGTCACGCCGGACGGCACCGCCCTGCCCTGTCATGGCGCCCGACAGCTGCCGGTACAATTTCCCAATGTGCGCGACCACAGCATGCAGCACATCTGGTACGACTCGTTCGGCTTCAACCGTTTTCGCGGTTATGACTGGATGCCCGAGCCGTGCCGCTCCTGCGACGAGAAAGAACAGGACTTCGGTGGCTGCCGCTGCCAGGCGTTCATGCTCACTGGCGATGCCAGCAATGCCGACCCGGTGTGCAGCAAGTCCGAACATCACGGCGTGATCCTCAAGGCCCGCGAAGAAGCCGAGCACGCCACCCAGACCATCGAACAACTGGCCTTTCGCAATGAACGAAACTCGCGCCTCATCGCCAAAGGCTGAGCCTTTCAGCGCCACTGCCGCCGTTGCAGCCGGTGTGGATTTCGCCGAATTGCAGCTCGGCGCCCATGGTTTGTTCTGGAACGAATACCGGCCGGCAGACGCCGCGTGCCGGATCTGGCACTGGCGCGATGGCGTGGCGAAATGTCTGACACCTGCGGGATTCAGCGTGCGCAGCCGGGTGTACGAATATGGCGGTGGAGCGTTTTGTCTGACGCCTGATGGCGTGGTTTTCGTCAACGAGGCGGATCAGCAGCTGTATCGCCAGACGCTGGATGGCGAGCCTGAAGCGCTGACATCCGGCGAGTGCCGATATGGTGATCTGCATTTCGCCAACGGTCAGGTACTGGCGGTTGAAGAAAAGAGTGATCGCCATCGGCTGGTGGCCATCGATCTGGCGAATGGCGCCTGCCATATGCTGGTTGAAGGCGCGGACTTTTACGCATCGCCGATCATCAGCCCGGACGGTCAGCGCCTGGCGTGGATCGAGTGGAGCCGCCCGCATCAGCCGTGGACGTCCACCCGTTTGATGATCGTCGAGCGCGCAGGTAGTGGATTTTCTGCCCCACGTTGCGTGGCCGGTGAAACGCTGGAAGAGTCGATCCAGCAACCGCGCTTCGATGCCAGTGGCCGACTGGGCTGTCTGACTGATCGTGGCGGATATTGGCAGCCGTGGATCGAGTCTGCAGACGGCCTGCAACCGTTACCTTGTGCCGAGGCCGATCATGCACCAGCGCCGTGGCAACTCGGCGGCTGCACCTGGCTGCCCGTCGACGAAAGCTTTTTGGCGAGTTGGAGCGAAGGCGGTTTCGGTCGTCTGGCACTCAACGGTGAAGACTTCACCGGCGACTACAGTCGCTTCCGTCATCTGGCGGTCGATGATCAATTCATTTACTGCATCGCCGCTTCACCGATCAGCCCTTCAGCGGTAGTTGCCATAGATCGCGAATCCCGTGAAGTGAAGGTGCTGGCCGGCGGCGTCGCACCGTTGCCCCCCGAACGCATCAGCCGTCCGCAAACCCTGCGCTATCCCAGCGGTTCAGGTGAAGCGCACGGTTTCTTTTATCCCGCCACCAATGGCGATGCCAAACCGCCGCTGGTGGTGTTCATCCACGGCGGCCCGACGTCGGCCTGCTACCCGATGCTGGATCCGCGCATCCAGTACTGGACGCAACGCGGCTTCGCCGTCGCCGACCTCAACTACCGCGGCAGCAGCGGCTATGGCCGGGATTATCGGCAGGCGTTGCATCTGAGTTGGGGCGCGGTGGATGTCGAGGATGCCTGTGCGGTCGTCGCTTACCTGAATGATCGCGGCATGATCGACGGCGAGCGCGCGTTTATCCGCGGCGGCAGTGCCGGCGGTTATACGACGCTGTGCGCATTGGCATTCCATCAAGTATTTCGCGCCGGCGCCAGCCTGTACGGCGTCAGCGACCCGGTAGCGCTTGGCCGCGCGACACACAAGTTCGAAGGCGATTACCTGGACTGGCTGATCGGCGATCCCGAGCAAGACGCCGAACGCTACGCCGCCCGCACACCGGTGCTGCACGCCGGCAACATTCGCGTGCCGGTGATTTTCTTTCAGGGTGAACTGGACGCAGTGGTCGTGCCGCAACAGACCCGCGACATGGTCGCCGCCCTGGAGCACAACGGTATCGAGGTCGAAGCGCATTACTACGCCGACGAACGCCACGGCTTCCGCCGAGCCGTCAATCAGGCCCATGCGCTGGAGCAGGAGTGGCGTTTCTATCGGCGAGTGATGGGCCTGGCGGTCTGAAACTCAACGCTTGGCGATGATGTACACCGCGTGCACGATCCCCGGGATGTAACCGCACAGCGTCAGCAGGATATTCAGCCAGAACGCGCCGCCGAACCCGACCTGCAGAAACACACCCAGCGGCGGCAAGATAATGGCGATGATGATGCGGATGAAGTCCATGGGGCAGCTCCTGATTGGGGGCTGGCTCGACTGAGCCATACAAGCTAATCGACCTGTGCCGTTTGTCAGGGTTCAGTGCAACCCGCGATCTCGCCATTTGAATGCCATTACCCGGCTACAAAAAAACGCCCCACGCCAAAAGAATCAGGCGTGGGGCGTGCGTTATACCGCGAGACGGTTCTTGAATTCGGGTGGGAAACTTCAGCTCAGACGGCAATCCCTTTGCGGCATTGCAGTTGCGCCGTGCGTACCCGGGAGAAGGCGCGGGCCAGGCGCAGGAGCATTTCGTCGATATTGGCCTTGCTGACAGTGAGCGCCGGGGTGAAGCGCAGGCAGTTGGCTTGTGGGGCGTTGAGCAGCAAGCCTTCATGGAGCGCGGCTTTGACCACGGCCTCGGCGGAGTCTTCCGACAGAGTCAGTCCCCAGAACAGCCCTTGCCCGCGTAACTCGCCATGTTCATAGCGATACGCCAGACGGGCCAGCCCTTCGCGCAGATGCTGGCCGTTTTCCCGGATCTGATCGAGGAAGGAGCGGTCCTGCACGCTGTCGAGTACCACCAGGCCGGCGGCGCTCATCAGGGCGTTGCCGTGATGGGTACCGCCCAACTCACCGAAGTCGAAACAGCAGGCCTTGCCTCGCGCCAGCAATGCAGCCAGTGGAACGCCACCGCCAAGGCCCTTGCCGAGTACGACGATATCGGCGCGCACGCCATAGGATTGTTCGGCGAGCAAGGTGCCACAGCGGCCGATGCCGGTCTGCACTTCGTCGAGGATCAGCAGAATCCCCAGTTCACGGCACAGGCGCTCGACACCCTTGAGGTAATGCTCGGTCGCTGGAATGACACCGGCATCGCTCTGGATCGGTTCGAGCATGATCGCCACGGTCTGCGCATCGACTGCGGCATGCAGCGCCGGCAGGTCGTTGAACGGCACCAGATCGAAGCCCGGCAGCAGTGGTGCGAAGCGATTGTGCAGGTTGCAACTGTCCGACGCCGAAATCGTCGCCAGACTACGTCCGTGACAACCTTGTCTGGCGACAATGATCCGCGAGGCGCCGCCGCGATGCAGCTGGCCCCATTTGCGCGCCAGTTTGATCGCGGCTTCACAGGCTTCGCTGCCACTGTTGAGCAGATACGCCTGATCGCTGGAAGTGCTGGCACACAAACGCTCGGCGAGGCTGAGCATGCCGCGGTTGTGCAGATTGAATCCGGGATTGATCAGGGCCTGTGCCTGGCTGGCGATGGCTTTTACCAGCGCCGAAGGGCTGTGGCCCAGGCTGTTGGCGCCGCCGGCCTGGGAAAAGTCCAGGTAGGCGCGGTCATTGCTGTCCCACAACCAGGAACCCTGGCCGCGAACGAAAACCTGCTGCGGGCGCTCGACGCTGGGCATCAGGCGCTCGGCATTCAGGTCATCAGCGGCATCCGGCTCATGGGTTTCAAAAGCCAGGTCATCGAGGCTCGGCGTCTGGCGCCGCAAGCTGAACAGATTCATTGAAAAAAACCTCGATTGAGGTTTTTTGAACTGCCTATGTAAACACTTTCGAAGCAAACGCTGGTCATTGCGCTTTCCGGCCCTGTAAGCCTTGTGAATGCGGTTAGACTAGGCGTCTTCAAGGCACCGAGCCATTTCGATTTCCCAGCATTTTCGATAAGTATCACTTATGGATTTCAAACAACTGCGTTATTTCGTCGCGGTCTACGAAGAAGGCCATGTCGGGCGTGCCGCCGAGCGCCTGTCGATCTCTCAGCCCGCGCTGTCCCAGCAGATCCGCCATCTGGAACAGAACCTCGACGTCACCCTGTTCGAACGCAGCAGCAAACGTCTGCTGCCGACCCTGGCCGCCCACACGCTGTACAACCACGCGCTGCCATTGCTCGACGGCATGCAACGTGCGCGCGAGGCGCTGGGCAACTTCAAGGGCCAGGCGCTGCGTACGCTGGCGATCGGTGTGCTGCAAACCGTGCACACCAGCCTGGTACCACAAATGCTTGAGCGGGTGCGCAAGGCCCAGCCGCATCTGGTAGTACAGATTTATGAATTGACGGGGCTGGAGATCGAGCGGCGCCTGCTCAATGGTTCGCTGGATATCGGCATCAGCTATCTGCCGCCCCGCCAGCCGGGGCTGCACGGCGTGATGCTGTACGAAGATGAACTGACGCTGGTCATCCCGGCAGATCATCCGTTGCGCGAATTCAAGAAAGTCTCGATGAGCCAGGCCGCAGAATTGCCGATGTTGTTGCTGGGCGAGGAGTTCCAGATCCGCCAGATCTGGCAGGCGCAACTGGCCAGCCTCGGGCGACGCCCGCAAGTACAGGCAGAACTGAACAATATGGTGGGGATTCTCGACAGCCTGCCGCACACACGGCTGGCGACGGTGCTGCCGGGGCGCTCACAGAAGGAGTACGACGATCAGGACTTGCTGTGGAAACCGATCAGCGAACCAAGGGTGCCGCTGAAGGTGGGCCTGGTGTGTCGCGACGTGCAGCGTCAGCAGGCGTCATTGGCCTTGCTGCGAACGTTGCTGGAGGAAGTGATGCAGCGCGAGGAAAAACCGCTCAAAGCTGCGCCAGGTCTGGATTCGTTGAGCTGAAAACTTTTCTGCGGGCATAAGAAAACCCCGCCGAAGCGGGGCTTTGCAGACTGTTTCCCTGACATCCATTTCACTCCGCCACCCTGGCAGAATCCTTACGTGTCCGTGTTGTTGCTTTGCGCTTCCTGCGCGACGTCCATGGAAAGTAGATTAGCTCTGGATCCAATCTACGCCTATGGGAGAACAGCAGCACGTCATGTAAGAGATCGCTTACATGACGTTACATCCTCAGAACTGCGCAGCATCCAGCAGGAACAGCGACTCGCTGCCAGCCTTCACCGACGCGCTCAGCGAGTGAATCCGCGGCAGCAGACGGGCGAAATAGAACCGCGCGGTGCCGAGCTTGCTCGCGTAGAAATCATCCTGCGCTTCTTTGCCCAGCGATGCCTTGGCCATCAACGCCCACATGTAGGCGTAAGCGGTGTAACCAAAGGCTTGCAGATACTCGACCGACGCTGCACCGATTTCGTTAGGGTTGGTTTTCGCCCGGTCCAGCAGCCACGAGGTCAGTTCGTCAAGGTTGTCGACGGCGTCATTCAGCGGCTTGGTGAACTCACCGAGATCGGCACTCGCCGTCGCGGTGAAATGGCGGATCTCGTCAGCGAACAGTTTGTAGAACGCGCCACCGCTACCGACGATCTTGCGGCCTACCAGGTCCAGCGCCTGGATGCCGTTGGTGCCTTCGTAGATCTGGGTGATGCGCACATCACGCACCAGTTGCTCCTGGCCCCACTCGCGGATGTAGCCGTGGCCGCCGAAGATCTGCTGGCCGTGGACGGTGGTTTCCAGACCCAGATCGGTCAGGAACGCCTTGGCAACCGGCGTCAGCAAGGCCACCAGATCTTCCGCACGTTTGCGGGTGGCGGCGTCTACGCTGAACTTGGCGGTATCGAGCTGCATTGCCACGTAGGTGGAAAACGCACGACCGCCTTCGTTCGAGGCTTTCATGGTCAGCAGCATGCGACGCACGTCCGGGTGGACGATGATCGGGTCGGCGACCTTGTCCTTGTTCTGCGCACCGGTCGGCGAACGGCTTTGCAGGCGATCACGGGCGTACTCAAGAGCGTTCTGGTACGAGCGCTCGCCGGTGGCCAGGCCCTGGATACCGACACCCAGACGCTCGTAGTTCATCATGGTGAACATCGCGGCCAGGCCCTTGTTCGGCTCGCCGACCAGGTAACCCACGGCTTCGTCGAAGTTCATCACGCAGGTAGCGGAGGCCTGGATGCCCATCTTGTGTTCGATCGAACCGCAGTTCGCCGGATTGCGCGCGCCCAGGCTGCCATCGGCATTGACCATGAACTTCGGCACCAGAAACAGCGAAATGCCTTTCGGCCCCGCCGGTGCGTCCGGCAGTTTGGCCAGCACCAGGTGGATGATGTTTTCGGTCAGGTCGTGCTCACCGCCGGTGATGAAGATCTTGGTGCCGCTGACCTTGTACGATCCGTCGGCCTGAGGCTCGGCCTTGGTGCGAATGATTCCCAGGTCGGTACCGGCATGCGGTTCGGTCAGGCACATGGAACCGGCCCAGACGCCGGCGTACATGTTCGGCAGGTACGCGGCTTTCAGCTCTTCGCTGGCGTGGGCGTTGATCGACAGGCAGGCGCCGGCCGTCAGCATCGGGTACAGACCGAAGGACAGGCTGGCGGAGTTGACCATCTCTTCGACCTGAGCCGAGACGGCTTTGGGCATGCCCATGCCGCCGTATTCCGGATCACCGCCAACACCAACCCAGCCGCCTTCTGCATAAGTCTGATAGGCCTGTGGGAAACCGGCCGGCGTGGTGACGGCACCGTCGGCCCAGTGGCAGCCTTCTTCGTCGGCCGCACGGCTCAGGGGCGCAATGCTTTTGCTGGTGACCTTGCCGGCCTCTTCGAGAATGGCCTCAACGGTTTCCGCGTCGACGGTCTCGGCCAGGGCCGGCAGTTCGGCCCAGAGTTTGGCGACTTCGAACACTTCATTGAGGACGAAGCGCATATCGCGCAGCGGCGCTTTGTAGTCAGCCATGGCAAACCTCGCAAAGATCTAAACAGGTAATTCGTGGAAGGGTGATTTCGTTGAGCTGGAGTGTAACCCAACAACTTTTGCGACACATAGGGTCAGGCCATGACTGTTTTGTTATTTTTAGTCACCGCCTTGTACCCAAAAAGAAGCCCGCAATCAGCGGGCTCTTTTGTTTAACAGTGGCGTGTTACAGCGAGAACAACTGCGCCGGCAGTTTCATCAGGCAATCGCTGCCCGCCTCGATCGCCGCGCGGTGCGCCGCAGTACGTGGTAACAACCGTTTGAAGTAGAACTCGCACGTCGCCAGTTTGCCGTGGCAAAAATCGCCATCACCCTCGCCCGATTCCAGCTGTGCCTGGGCGACCAGCGCCATGCGCAGCCACAAATAGCCGAGGACGATGTAACCGCTGTACATCAGGTAATCCACCGAGGCGGCGCCGACTTCATCCGGATTCTTCATCGCCGCCATGCCGACCTGCATGGTCAGCTCGCCCCACTGCTGATTGAGGCCATCGAGCTGCGCGACAAATCCTCCCAGCTGCGCATGCCCGGCGTTGGCGGCGCAGAACTTATGGACGATTTTGGTGAAGTTACGCAGCAGTTTGCCCTGGCTGCCAAGGACTTTGCGCCCGAGCAGATCCAGTGCCTGAATGCCGTTGGTGCCCTCGTAGATCGGTGCAATCCGGCAGTCGCGAACCAGTTGCTCCATGCCCCACTCACGGATGAAACCGTGGCCACCGAACACCTGCATGCCGTGGTTGGTCACCTCCAGCCCGGTGTCGGTCATGAACGCCTTGCAGATCGGGGTAAGGAACGCCAGCAGATCTTCGGCCTCCTGACGCGCCTCGGCATCCGGACTCAGGTGCGCGACGTCGAGCATCTGCGCAGTGAAATAGGTCAGCGCACGGTTGCCCTCGTTGAAGGCTTTCATGGTCAGCAGCATGCGTCGTACGTCCGGATGGACGATGATCGGGTCGGCCGGTTTATCCGGAGCTTTGGCGCCGGTCAGGGCGCGCATCTGCAAGCGGTCGTTGGCGTATTTGATTGCGCCCTGGAAACTTGCCTCGCCCAGACACAGGCCCTGCATCCCGGTGCCGAGGCGCGCGTGGTTCATCATAGTGAACATGCAGTTGAGGCCTTTGTTCGGTTCGCCGATCAGGAAGCCTTTGGCGTCATCGAAGTTCAGCACACAGGTGGCCGAGGCCTTGATGCCCATCTTGTGTTCGATCGAACCGCAGGAAACACCATTGCGTTCCCCCGCCTCGCCGGCTGCATCCGGGAGGAATTTCGGCACGATAAACAGCGAAATGCCTTTGGTGCCCGCCGGGGCGTCCGGCAGTTTGGCCAGCACCAGATGAATGATGTTGTCGCTCAGGTCGTGCTCGCCGGCGGAGATGAAAATCTTGCTGCCGGTGACCGCATAACTACCGTCGGCCCGAGGCACGGCGCGGGTCTTGATGATGCCCAGGTCGGTGCCACAATGGGCTTCGGTCAGGCACATGGTGCCGGTCCACTGCCCGGCGGTGAGTTTGCGCAGATAGGTGTTTTTCTGCTCCTCGGTGCCGTGGGCGTGGATCGCCGACATCGCGCCGTGGGTCAGGCCCGGGTACATGCCCCAGGAGGTATTGCTGGAGGCGACCATCTCGCTGATCACCAGCCCCAGCGAACTCGGCAGGCCTTGGCCGCCGTAGGCCGGATCCGCCGCCAGACCATGCCAGCCGCCTTCCACGTATTGTGCGAAAGCTTCCTTGAAGCCTGTAGGCGTTGTCACCACGCCGTTGTCGAAATGGCAGCCTTCTTCGTCGCCGCTGCGATTGAGCGGTGCCAGAACGTTCTCACAGAACTTCGCGCCCTCCTCGAGGATCGCGTTGACCATGTCCGGGCTGGCGTCGTGGGCGCCGAGGGCCGCGTACTGGGTGTGGAAGTCGAAGACGTGGTCGATCAGAAAGCGCATGTCGCGCAGGGGAGCTTTGTACTCGGGCATGGTGGCTTCTCCGTCAGCAGATCGTTTCAACCTACTGCCGGCCACCCTGCTCCACAATCACTGTCCAGACGCTGAATGCGCCGTCATCACTCAACCTGCGGCGCTGTCCATGCGCACCGCACCACGACGATTCTGACCGAACGCCATCACGCAGTTGCGACCCGCGCCCTTGGCGGCGTAGAGCGCCTGGTCGGCGGACTTGAGCACGTCTTCCGGGGTGCGCTGCTCGACCCGTTCCGCAACACCGATACTGACCGTTACCGATACGCTGGACGCACCGGAGCCGCCCCGCCGCTGACGCCCCTGTTGATCGTCCTGTGGGCGGTTTTCCTGATTGCGCAACTGGATGTTGTAGGACGCAATCGACTCGCGGATGACTTCCAGGTGCGGCATGCACTCTTCAAGGGTCTTGCCTGCAAACACCAGGGCGAATTCCTCGCCGCCATAGCGATAGGCCCTGCCGCCTCCGCTAATTTTCGACAGTTTGCTGGCCACCAGTCGCAGGACCTGGTCACCCACATCATGACCATGGGTGTCGTTGAATTTCTTGAAGTGATCGACGTCGCTCATCGCCAGCACGTAGTTGCGACCCAGACGCTGCATCCGCTCGTTGAGTGCGCGACGGCCCGGCAGACCGGTGAGCTCGTCACGGAAGGCCATTTGATAAGCCTCGTGCGCCACCGCCGCCGCAATCATCAGCATCACCTGGCTGCACATGATGTTCAGGGTGAACGGCAGGATGAAAGTTTTCGGCAGCATCCAGAACACCCCGAGCAATCCCACCAGTTGCGCCGCGTGCAGCGGACGCGGGTTGCGCCAGTACTGCCAGGCCAGCAACAGGAACGCCGAGAGGAACACCGGATAGGACATCTGGATCAGGCTCATCCAGGCGCCGTGCAGGGCCGGCCAGCGGATCTCCGAGAGCCACATCAGCAACGCCTGCGGATAACTTTGCTCAAGCCCCAGCGCCACGCTGCCAAACGCCAGCAGCACGGCAAAGCGCGCCACCATGTCCTGAAACAGATGCGTGCGCTCCTGCCACGCCGCAAACAGACCGAACAATAACGGCAACAGCAGGCAAACCAGATGGAACACCACGGCCGCGTCTTCGCGCACCTTGCCGTTGTCGCGGTAATAGTCGGTCTGGGTGTCGAGCAGGAAGTAGGCGATGTACACCGTGACCATCAGAAACAGTTCGCGCTGGCGTCGGTAAACCGCGCAATACGACCCGCCGAGCAACAGCACCAGGGTTGGCAACACGTTGAACAGCGAGGTGAAGAACACGTTGAGGTCTTTGACGTACGCAGCCGCCAACCCCGCAAGCAACAACAGCAGTGAAGGTATGAAATGACTGAAACGTACAGCGGAAGAACGCGGCAAGGGTAAAGCTCCGACCGTCTTGGCAAAGAGATGGCATTGTGCCTGCAATGTGGCCAGTTAAGCACACACAATGTGATCCAGATCACAGGTTGTCTTTTTAACGGCCGGATCCCCCGGTTTCTGAGCCTCCAATCAAGGTTTTTTCCTTGGCGGACATGAAACTTTCGTCATGGCCACCATGCGTGATGGCCATGACGATCATTTCCACTCAAAGATCGTTGTAGAACGGCTGCAACGGACCCTCCGCCGCCGGCCGGCCTTCAGCGCCATAAGGCTTGAGATTGAGCAGTGCGTCAGTTGCCTGACGGGTCGTGACTTTCGGACTGGCCGGGCGCTGGGTCACGGCATTTTCATCACCGATGTGGCCCTGCGGGATCACCAGCGACGGATGATCGAATGGCGCCCGTTCCCAGGCGACGCGCGGATCGGTCAGGCCGACCTCCATGAATTTCACCAGCGCATCGATTTCATCAGGCGTCAGGTTCAGCGCCGTCATGTCCGGATCGAGGTTGGAGGTGTTGTGCTGATTCACCGCCGGGTGCTCGAAGCCGCTGGTGTTGTTGGCATCCTCGCCGCGCCGGTCGCCGCCACGGTTGTAGAACTCCATGACCTGCTTGAGCGTGGCGCGACTGCCATTGTGGAAGTACGGGCCGGTCAGGGCGATATTGCGCAGGGTCGGTGTCTTGAACGCGCCATCCACCGAATCGCGGAACCCGACATTCGGCTTGAGCGTGGCATCGCACGGAATCGCCGCACTCAGCGGCGCTTCGAAGGTGCACACGTCGACATCCAGCGGATCGACGGACTTTCCGCCCTGCAACACCGTGTTGTACTGGCGAGTGAACGACCATGGATTACCCCAGGCATCCGCGCCACCGAGAGCCAGATCTTCCGAAGTCGGCCGGACACCGGTGTTGTAGAAGCCGTTGTCATAGAGCGTGGTCAGATTGTCGGCCATCACCATCCGCTCGATGCGCTCACGCGGGTGCAACAGCAAGCGGCTAGCGGCATTGGTCAGCTCAGCGCCGCCGTGGCAATTGACGCATTTGCCCTTGCCGAGGAACAGATTCATGCCTTCGACCTGCTGCGCGTTCATCGCGGTGTGATCGCCCTGCAGATAAGCATCGATCGGTGCCTGATCGGAGATCAGCGTGGCTTCATACATCTGGATCGCCAGGCCGAAGAACAGCGGGAAGTTGGCTTCCATCTGGGTGTACGGCGCCCCGCCCACCAACACGTTTTGCGTGGCGTTCCACAGCCGGGGCTGGAAGGCATTCTTGATCAGTTCGCGATAAGTCGGACGCCGCGCACCGGACACTGGGCCGAGCACCGAATCGCTGGACGAGATCCGCTGCTGCTTGAGCATCAGGGTGTCGAGCATCCGGCGACCGATGTCAGCAAAGGTTCGGCCGCCGCAGGACATTTCCACCGGGCTGCCGGGCGGGCCGACGGCTTGCGAGGCGGCAGAGGCATCGTTGAGTGCCAGCCTGACTTTGGTGGCGACCGTGCTGCGTTCGCTGGTCACGTAGATTCCCGCATCCGGATCGCGATTGCCGAACGGCGAAAACCCGTTGAATACGTTGTTGGCCCGGCCGTCCCAGAAGTTGCGCACGTTGAATGCGGCGTTGATTACCGACGGCGCGTTGCGCCCGGTGCTGCGGCGAACATTGATGCCGCCGACCTGAAACAGGCCGTCCGGCTGCTGGGTGCATTTGTCGAACCGCGGCTGATTGGGTTTGACGAAGTTGGCATCGAACACACCTTGCGAGCCAACCACATCGTCAGTCGAGAAAACGATCGGCGAGTTGCGCTCCAGCGGATTGCTCAGCACATGAGTCGGAAAGTCGGTTTTTTTCAGCGTGTAGTTCGGGCCGCCCTTTCCGCCGGACAACGTTGAGTAGGTCGCCACGTCACCGGGAATGTCGGAGGCCACAAACGGCTTGTTGAAAATCGACGCGACGTTGGCGTTGGTGTTGGCCTGGCCGGGGTTGAGCTGGTTGGTGATGCGATGATCGACGCCGGCATGGTAGTGGCAGGATGCGCACGCCGTTGCGCCGTCGCTGCCGATCTCCATGTCCCAGAACAACGCCTTGCCCAACAGGATCGCGGCAGAACGGTTGAGCACGTAGTCGGTCATCAAGTCGACCTTGCGCCCGCCTTCGGTTCCGGACGGATCGGGAGGCACCATCCCGCGCAAAGATTGCAACGACGGAACCTCCGGCACGGGAGGATCGACTTCGGCGGGGTCGGCGGCCCAGGCGCTGTGGACTGACAGCGCGACGGGTAACCAGAAGGTCAAACGAGCGAGTCGACTGATGTTCATAGGCTTCACCCTGACTGTTGTTGTTAAGTGCCGGGCGTCATGCTTCTTTGAGCAGGCAGTTCTGGTCAGCACCGGTAATTCGGGCAGTGCAATTAATTGGCCACTCTTCTGGAAACATCTTGAATCAATAAGCGCAGGGGATCGGCTGAGCAAAGCCGTCGTCGATGCTGGGGAATCAGCCCCGGGATTGGGGAAATCCGGGCACAAAAAAACCGCTGCCCCCGAAGGCGCAGCGGTTTCTGGAACGACCGCGTTAAGGCTTAGTAGCCCAGCGAGAAGTTCTCTTCCTTCATGTCCATCAGGTTGTTGGCACCCGACAGCATGGTTGCCACGTGCGTACGGGTACGCGGCAGGATGCGCTGGAAGTAGAAGCGTGCGGTTTGCAGCTTGGCGGTGTAGAACGCCTCATCTGTGGTGCCGGCAGCCAGTTTTTCAGCAGCCAGACGCGCCATGTCGGCCCAGAAGTAGGCCAGGCAGGCGTAACCGGAGTACATCAGGTAGTCCACGGAGGCCGCGCCGACTTCTTCGCGATCTTTCATGGCGGCCATACCAACCTTCATGGTCAGCTCGCCCCACTCTTTGTTCAGTGCAGCCAACGGGGCGACGAATTCCTTGACGGCTTCGTTGCCTTCGTTGTTCTGGCAGAACTTGTGGACGATCTTGGTGAAGCCTTTCAGAGCCTCGCCTTGGGTCATCAGCACTTTACGGCCCAGCAGGTCGAGTGCCTGGATGCCGGTGGTGCCTTCGTACAGCATCGAGATGCGGCTGTCGCGAACGTTCTGCTCCATGCCCCACTCGGCGATGAAACCGTGGCCGCCGTAGATCTGCACGCCGTGGTTGGCGGATTCGAAACCGACTTCGGTCATGAACGCTTTGGCGATCGGAGTCATGAAGGCCAGCAGAGCGTCGGCTTTCTTCTTCTCTTCTTCGTCCACGCCGTATTTGACGATGTCGACCTGTTTCGCGGTGAAGTACACCATTGCACGGTTGCCTTCGGCGAATGCCTTCATGGTCAACAGCATGCGGCGTACATCTGGGTGCACGATGATCGGGTCAGCGGCTTTGTCCGGCGCTTTCGGGCCAGTCAGGGAGCGCATTTGCAGACGGTCGCGAGCGTATTTCAGGCCGCCCTGGAAGCCGATTTCGGCGTGGGCCAGACCTTGCAGCGCGGTACCCAGACGTGCGGTGTTCATGAAGGTGAACATGCAGTTCAGGCCTTTGTTCGCCGGGCCGATCAGGAAACCGGTCGCGCCGTCGAAGTTCATCACGCAAGTGGCGTTGCCGTGGATGCCCATCTTGTGTTCCAGCGAGCCGCAGCTCACAGCGTTGCGGGCGCCAACGGTGCCGTCGGCGTTCGGCAGGAACTTCGGAACGATGAACAGGGAAATGCCTTTGGTGCCGGCCGGTGCATCCGGCAGGCGGGCCAGTACGATGTGGACGATGTTGTCGGCCATGTCGTGTTCACCGGCCGAGATGAAGATCTTGGTGCCGGAGACTTTGTAGGAACCGTCGGCCTGAGGTTCGGCCTTGGTGCGCAGCATGCCCAGGTCGGTGCCGCAGTGCGGCTCGGTCAGGCACATGGTGCCGGTCCATTCGCCGGAAACCAGTTTGGTCAGATAGGCTTCCTGCTGCTCCGGGGTGCCGTGCTCGGAAATAGTGTTCATCGCGCCGTGCGACAGGCCTGGGTACATGCCCCACGACCAGTTGGCTTCGCCGACCATTTCGCTCACGGCCAGGCCCAGCGACTCAGGCAGGCCTTGACCGCCGTGCTCCACGTCATGGGCCAGGCTTGGCCAGCCGCCTTCGACGAATTGCTTGTAGGCCTCTTTGAAGCCAGTCGGGGTTTTCACGCCGGACTCGCTCCAGGTGCAACCTTCGATGTCGCCCACGCGGTTCAGCGGTGCCAGCACCTGCTCACAAAACTTGGCGCCCTCTTCAAGAATGGCGTCAACCATGTCCGGCGTTGCCTCTGCGCACGCTGGAAGGCTCTGATAGTGCGCTTCGTAGCCGAGCAGTTCGTCACGAACGAAGCGAATATCACGCAAGGGGGCCTTGTAGTCAGGCATAGCGATAAACCTCTGCTGATGTAACCGGGAATGAACGACCGCATTGATTTGTTGTGACGGTCAAACAGTTGTTTGAAACATACGTTTACGCCGAAATCTTGTCAAGCGTCGTTCTTTTGCCATTCGTCATCACATTTTCCGAACGCCGGACACAGCACCGCGACATGCGCCCGGACGAGCCATGTGCAATGAAAAAAGATTAGTTGAGGGAGAAGGACTTACAACGAAAAACGCCGCGAACAGTCGCGGCGTCTGGCAAAGCGCAGATCAGAAAATCAGGCGAACGTATCGATGATCGTACCGAGCATTTCATCGGAAGCCTTGGCGACTTTCGTGCCCAGTTCCACTTGAAACTTGCCCTGGGCCATCTCGGCCATGGCGCTACCCGGATCCATTTGCTGGCTGCGATCGATCCCGCGCAGACGATCGATCTGGGCCTCGGAAGACTGGCTGGTGACCGAACGCTCAATGGTGTTGTTGGCGATCTGGCTGGCGGCCTGATCGACGCGGTTCTGCCCGGTCTGAATCGTGCTCAGACCGGCATAAAAAGCTGTGTTTCCGGAGATTTCCATGGGAGCTCTCATCCTTGGGAAGGATCAATGGCAGCCATTGAACCAGAGGCGTCAGAAAAACACCCGTCAAAAACACTAATGGCACAGTGCCTTGTCATAGCCAAAATCAGTCGAGCAGATCCAGTTGCAAGTGATCCGCGACCGTCTCGGCACTGACCGCCTTGAGTTTCGGCACCCGCCCCAGGCACGGCGCCGGAATCCGCTCGGCCAGCGTCGCCAGGTTTTCCTCAAGTCGTGATGTCTTCGGATCAATGATGTTCGCCACCCAACCGGCCAGTTGCAGCCCGTCACGGGCAATCGCTTCAGCAGTCAGCAATGCATGACTGATACACCCCAGACGAACGCCCACCACCAGAATCACTGGCAGCTGCAACGCAATGGCCAGGTCCGAAAGATTGTCCTGATCCGCCAACGGCACCCGCCAACCGCCCGCGCCTTCAATCAACGTGAAGTCGGCGTTCATGGCCAGAATCTCGCGCATCGGTGCCAGCAGTGATTGCACGGTCAGCGCCACACCGGCCTCTCGTGCCGCCAGATGCGGCGCGATCGCCGGTTCGAACGCTACCGGATTGACCTGCTGATAAGTCAGCGGCAAAGAGCACTCGGCCTGCAATGCCAGGGCATCGGAGTTGCGCAGGCCTTTGGGCGTCACGACACAACCGGACGCCACCGGTTTACCCGCCGCCGTGCTCAACCCTGCCGATCTGGCGGCATGCAGCAACCCGGCGGCGACAGTCGTCTTGCCGACGTCAGTGTCGGTTCCGGTGATGAAATAGGCTGCGCTCATAAGGGTTTCTCCAACACGGCGTAGACCACCTGATAAGTCGCCGGCAAGCCTTGTTGCTGACGGAACTGCTCGTACGCCTCGACCAGCCCCAGAATCCGTGCGCGCCCGGTCAATCCACCCGGCCGACCGGGATTCAGGTTATGCGCGCCCAACGCCTTGAGCTCATGGGTCAGACTGCGCACATCCGGGTAATGCAGCACATGCGGCTGATTCTCCAGACTGACCGTGCGCAAACCACTGGCTGCGCACAATTGTTCGTAGCGGGCGAACTCGCGGAAGCGGTTGACGTGCACCAGGCCATCGACCTGGCGCCAACTGTCGCGCAGTTCGTACAGCGTCCCTACACAAAGACTAGCAAACGCGAAAATCCCCCCCGGTTTGAGCACCCGAAAGGCTTCGCCGAGCACCGATTCGAAGTCCGCACACCACTGCACGGCGAGGCTGGAGAAGATCAGATCGCAGGTCGAATCCTGCAACGGCAAGCGTTCGGCATCGCCGGCAATAAAGTATGTGGCCCCGCCCAACGGCCGGGCGTGATTGAGCATGCCTTCGGCGATATCCAGCGCCAGCCCTTCGTTACCCGCAAAACGTTCGGCCAGCGCCCGAGTGAAATAACCGGTGCCGCAACCCAGATCCAGCCAGCGCGGCGGCAGAAAATCCATGGGCAAGCGATTGAGCAACTGCGTACCGACATCACGCTGCAACTCGGCGACGCTGTCGTAGCTGGCCGCTGCACGGGAAAAGGAAGCTGCGACCTGGCGCTTGTCAGGCAAGCCGCCGGGCAGCGCAGCAAGAGACAAATCAGTCATCACCACACTCACTTAAAAACGCCTGGATCGCACCGGCCACACCGTGGGGGTCTTCCAGAAGAAACGCATGGCTGGCCTGCTCGATCAGCCCGACTTCGACATCCGCCAGCAGCGCGAACAACTCGCCCGCAGCTTCCGCCGGCACCAGCCCGTCCAGCCCGGCAAACAGATGCAATTGCGGACCTCGAAACACCTGCAAGGCATTGCGCGTATCGATCTGCGCCAACAACTCCAGACCAGCCATCAAGGCGACCGGTGAAGTATTCGGCGCACCGCCCAGCAACAGTCGCGACAAGCCACGAGAGTCTTGCGCACCCTGAGCGCACAACAACGAAAAACGCTTGAGGGTCTGACGCGGGTCAGCACTGCAACCGGCCAGAAATGCATCGAAGGTTTCCGCCGGCATCGCGCTCGGCCATTGTTCATGGGCAACAAAAGAAGGATTGCTCGCCAGCGTCAGCAAGCCGCAGCAATGTTCGCCACGCCGCGCCGCCAGCTCAGAAGCCAGCATCCCGCCCAGCGACCAGCCACCGAGCCAGACATCCTGGGGAATGCACTCATCGAGTTCATCGAGCCAGTCTGCAGGATCGCTGGACTCCAGCTCCGGCAACGGTTCGATTTCCACCGTCAGGTGTTCGTCGAGTCCGCGCAGCGCCGCCGCCAGAGGCTCCAGCGGGGAAACCCCCAGGCCCCAGCCGGGGAGCAGAATCAGTCGATCACGCATGGCCTGGCTCCGACTTGAGTTGCGCAAAGCAATCGGCCAGTCCTTCTAACAATAGTTGCACCTGCGCCTCAGTGTGAGCGGCGGTCAGTGTGACCCGCAGCCGCGCACTGCCGGCAGGCACGGTCGGTGGCCGGATCGCGGTGACCATCAGCCCGCGCTCGCGCAGCATCTGCGACAAACGCACGGCGCGACCGGCATCGCCAATCATGATCGGCTGGATAGGCGTAAAGCTGTCCATCAGTTCCAGTCCGATCTGTTCGGCGCCATGGCGGAACTGGCGGATCAACGTCTGCAAATGCTCGCGGCGCCAGTGCTCGCTGCGCAGCAACTCCAGACTTTTCAGCGTCGCGCAGGCCAGCGCCGGCGGCTGGCTGGTGGTGTAGATGTACGGTCGGGCGAACTGAATCAGGCTTTCGATCAACTCTTCACTGCCGGCGACAAACGCGCCCGCCGTGCCGAACGCTTTGCCAAGAGTGCCAACCAGCACAGGCACATCCTCCTGGCTCAGACCGAAATGCTCGACGATCCCGCCACCGTTCGCGCCCAGCGGACCGAAACCGTGTGCGTCATCGACCATCAACCAAGCGCCTTTGGCCTTGGCTTCCCGGGCCAGCGCCGGCAGATCGGCGAGATCACCGTCCATGCTGAACACGCCGTCGGTGACCACCAGCGTATTGCCGGTGGCTTTCTCCAGACGCTTGGCCAGGCTGTCGGCGTCGTTGTGCAGATAACGATTGAAGCGCGCGCCGGACAACAGTCCGGCATCCAGCAACGACGCATGATTGAGCCGGTCTTCCAGCACCGTGTCGCCCTGCCCGACCAGCGCCGTGACCGTGCCGAGGTTGGCCATGTAGCCGGTGGTGAACAACAGCGCGCGGGGCCGTCCGGTAAGGTCGGCCAGGGCTTCCTCCAACTCATGATGCGGGCCACTGTGGCCGATCACCAGATGCGAAGCTCCGCCGCCAACGCCCCACTTGGAGGCACCGGCGCGCCAGGCTTCGATCACTTGCGGATGATTGGCCAGGCCCAGGTAATCGTTGTTGCAGAACGCCAGCAACGGCTGACCGTCGACCACCACTTGCGGCCCCTGAGGGCTTTCAAGCAGCGGTCGCTGGCGATAGAGATTTTCGGCACGACGGGCAGCAAGACGTGCGGCGAGATCGAAAGACATGCAAGCCTCGACATTCAAGTGACACAGATCCCTTGTGGGAGCGAGCCTGCTCGCGAAGAGGCCTTCACATCCGACATCAATGTCGACTAAAGCACCGCTATCGCGAGCAAGCTCGCTCCCACAGGGGTTTGCATTCCTTCAGAGGAATCCGCGCAGGTTTTTACACCGCCGCGTTGTAGAACTGCTCGCTGCTCTTCTGCTCCACCAGCGCCTGCTCGATGGCAGCCTGATGCACTTCGTCGGCGTGCTCTTCACGGGCTTCCGGTTGAATGCCCAGACGTGCAAACAGCTGCATGTCCTTGTCGGCCTGCGGGTTGGCGGTGGTCAGCAGTTTGTCGCCGTAGAAAATCGAATTGGCGCCGGCGAAGAACGCCAGGGCCTGCATCTGCTCGTTCATTGCTTCGCGGCCGGCGGACAGGCGCACGTGGGATTGCGGCATGAGGATCCGCGCCACGGCGAGCATGCGGATGAAGTCGAACGGATCGACGTCGTCAGCGTTCTCCAGCGGCGTGCCGGCCACTTTCACCAGCATGTTGATCGGCACGGATTCCGGATGCTCCGGCAGGTTGGCCAGCTGGATCAGCAGGTTGGCGCGGTCATCGAGGGACTCGCCCATACCGAGAATGCCGCCGGAACAGATTTTCATGCCGGCATCGCGCACGTAGGCCAGGGTCTGCAGACGCTCGCTGTAGGTGCGGGTGGTGATGATGCTGCCGTAGAACTCCGGCGAGGTGTCGAGGTTGTGGTTGTAGTAGTCGAGGCCGGCCTTGGCCAGCGCTTCGGTCTGATCCTGATCGAGCCGACCGAGGGTCATGCAGGTTTCCAGGCCCATGGCCTTCACGCCTTCGACCATCTTCAACACGTAGGGCATGTCCTTGGCCGACGGATGTTTCCACGCCGCGCCCATGCAGAAACGGGTCGAGCCGATGGCTTTGGCGCGGGCAGCCTCTTCGAGGACTTTCTGCACTTCCATCAGCTTTTCTTTTTCCAGGCCGGTGTTGTAGTGACCGGACTGCGGACAATATTTGCAATCTTCCGGGCAGGCGCCGGTCTTGATCGACAGCAGGGTGGAAACCTGGACGCGGTTGGCGTCGAAATGCGCACGGTGCACCGTCTGCGCCTGGAACAGCAAGTCGTTGAATGGCTGAACGAAGAGTGCTTTGACTTCGGCCAAAGTCCAGTCGTGACGCAGGGTGGCAGTGGTGCTGGCGCTCATGGGCGATTCCTTGGTTATGCTTGGCTTGCGCCTGGGGAAAGGGAATACCCACAGGCACGACACGGATGTTCGGCATATTTAAGGAAGAGTCATGCACTGTCAACCACATCAAGATAGACCGGTTTACATCTGGTTAAATAACAACCAAACCTGTTTGATTTGCGATGAGCCGGCGGAAACTGAAACGCCGCTCTGCGTAGCCTGCGAAACCGACCTGCCCTGGCTTGGCGATCAATGCATGACCTGCGCATTGCCGCTGCCCGCAGCGGGCCTGACATGCGGCGGCTGCCTGAAAGATCCGCCTGCCTTCGAGCAGGTGGTAGCACCCTGGTCCTACGGCTTCCCGGTGGACCGCCTGATCACCCGGTTCAAGCACAACGCAAAATGGCCGTTTGGCCGCCTGTTGGGCGAGGTTCTCGGGCAATTCCTGCAACATCGCTTCGAGGAAGACCTGCCCCGCCCGGACGCCCTGCTGCCGGTGCCATTGGCGAACAAGCGCCTGCGTCAGCGCGGATTCAATCAGGCCGCCATGCTGGCGCGGTGGCTCGGCAAGCAACTGGATCTGCCCTGCGAAGAAAATGCCCTGCGCCGTATCCAGGACACCAGTGCCCAACAGGCACTCGACGCCAAGGCGCGCAAACGCAATCTGCGCAATGCCTTCAACCTGGTGCCGGACGCCGATATACAAGGCCGGCATCTGGCCTTGGTGGATGATGTGCTGACCACCGGTGCCACTGCCCAGGCGTTGGCCGGGTTGCTGGTGGACGCAGGCGCCACGCGGGTCGACGTCTACTGCCTGGCCCGAACGCCGAAACCTGGCGACGCGGCTTGACTCACACGCGCCAAGCGGCCAACTTCCTCCTCCATCAACCCAGCACAAAGCACCCGACATGTCCTTGCCTTCCCTGTTGTCCCAGCACATCGTCCGCCGCCCGCAGCGCATCGCCCTGCTGCAACACATCGCCGAACAGGGCTCGATCACCCGCGCCGCGAAAAGCGCGGGCCTGAGTTACAAGGCGGCGTGGGATGCCATCGATGAGCTGAATAATCTGGCGCAGAAACCGTTGGTCGAACGGGCTGTCGGCGGCAAGGGCGGCGGTGGCGCGAAACTGTCCAGCGAAGGCGAACGGGTGCTGCGTCTTTATCAAAAGCTGCAAGCCTTGCAGGCGCAGGTGCTGGAAGCCGCCGAAGACGCCAGCGATCTGGATCTGCTGGGCCGCTTGATGCTCAGGACCAGCGCCCGCAATCAACTGCACGGCAAAGTTGTCGGCATCGAGCACCAGGGCCGCAATGACCTGATCCGTCTCGAACTGGCCGAAGGCCTGTGCATCGACGCGCAGATCACCCACGACAGCACCGTGCATCTGGAGCTGCAATCGGGCACCGAAGTGGTGGCATTGATCAAGGCTGGCTGGCTTGAATTGCTGGGCAACGGGCAAGCTGCAACATCTGGTCACAATCTTCTCGAAGGTACCCTCGAAGCGATTCTCGACGCCGAAGACGGCCCCAGCGAAGTGCGCATCGCCCTGCCCAATGGCCAGACACTCTGCGCCCTGGCTGAGCCGCTGCACCTGCGCACCCATAAACTGACCGTCGACCAGCCGGTACAAGTGCAGTTCTCACCGTCCAATGTGCTGATCGGCACACCGCTCTAGTTCGGATCCCTGCAACAAAAGCTTCATCGCCTCTCATTAAGGTGGCTGCCAAAACCAAGCAGGGAGCCTGATGTGAGCCTATTAGAAGAAAACCAATCCACTGACCTGGAAAAAATGGTCGGCATGAGCCGTCGCGGTTTCATCGGTGCCGGCGCACTGTGCGGCGCGGCGATGTTCCTCGGTGGCAGCCTGTTGAGCCGCAGCGCCCTGGCCACCGGTGTCAGCGCCGGCAACAGCCGCCTGCTCGGCTTCGACAGCATTCCGGCTGCCACCACCGACGTCATCAGCCTGCCCAAGGGCTACAAGTCGTCGGTGCTGATCAGCTGGGGTCAGCCCCTGCACAAGAACGGTCCGGCCTTCGACCCGAGCGGCAACGGCACCGCGGCTGCACAGGAAGTGCAGTTCGGCGACAACAACGACGGCATGAGCCTGTTCGCCTTCCCGGACGACAAAAATCGGGCGCTGATGGCGATCAACAACGAATACACCAACTACCGCTACCTCTACCCCCACGGCGGCCTGCCGCAGTCGGCGGAAGACGTGCGCAAGGCACTGGCCTGCGAAGGTGTGTCGGTGATCGAAATGGCACGCAAGAACGGCCAGTGGCAGTTCGTCCAGGGCTCGCGCTACAACCGCCGCATCCACGGCAACTCGCCGCTGCGTATCAGCGGCCCGGCGGCCGGCCATGAGCTGATGAAAACCAGCGCCGACAAGCACGGCAAGAAAGTTCTCGGCACCTTCCAGAACTGCGCTAACGGCAAGACGCCGTGGGGCACTTACCTGACCTGCGAAGAAAACTTCACCGACTGCTTCGGCAGCAGCAACGCCCAGCAGCAATTCGACCCGGCGCAGAAGCGCTACGGCGTGACAGCCGCCAGCCGCGAGATCAACTGGCATCCGTTCGATCCGCGCTTCGACATGGCGAAGAACCCGAACGAACTGAACCGTCACGGCTGGGTGGTGGAAATCGACCCGTTCGACCCGCAATCGACGCCGGTCAAACGCACCGCCCTCGGTCGCTTCAAACATGAAAACGCCGCCCTGGCCGAGACCGACGACGGTCGCGCCGTGGTGTACATGGGCGACGACGAACGCGGCGAGTTCATCTACAAGTTCGTCAGCCGCGACCGCATCAATCACCGCAACGCCAAAGCCAACCGCGACATCCTCGATCACGGCACCCTGTACGTGGCGAAGTTCGACGCCGGCGACGGCAACCCCGATCACCCGAAAGGCCAGGGCCAGTGGATCGAACTGACCCACGGCAAGAACGGCATCGACGCCAGCAGCGGTTTTGCCGATCAGGCTGAAGTGCTGATCCACGCGCGTCTGGCGGCCAGCGTCGTCGGCGCCACGCGCATGGACCGCCCGGAATGGATCGTGGTCAGCCCGAAAGACGGCCAGGTCTATTGCACCCTGACCAACAACGCCAAGCGCGGAGAAGACGGGCAACCGGTGGGCGGGCCGAATCCGCGCGAGAAGAACGTCTACGGGCAGATTCTGCGCTGGCGTACCGACCGCGACGATCACGGTTCGAAGACTTTCGGCTGGGATCTGTTCGTGGTGGCCGGCAACCCGAGCGTACACGCCGGGACGCCTAAGGGCGGCTCGTCCAACATCACCCCGCAGAACATGTTCAACAGCCCGGACGGCCTCGGTTTCGACAAGGCTGGCCGACTGTGGATTCTCACCGACGGTGATTCGAGCAACGCCGGGGACTTTGCCGGGATGGGCAACAACCAGATGCTCTGCGCCGATCCCAAGACGGGCGAGATTCGCCGGTTCATGGTCGGGCCGATCGGTTGCGAAGTCACCGGGATCAGCTTCTCGCCAGACCAGAAAACCCTGTTTGTCGGGATCCAGCATCCGGGCGAGAACGGCGGTTCGACCTTCCCCGAGCATTTGCCAAACGGCAAGCCGCGCTCTTCGGTGATGGCGATTACCCGTGAGGATGGCGGGATCGTCGGCGCCTGATGCCGCAACGCGCTGATCGTTCCCGTGCCCTGCACGGGAACGATCCCACTCAAGACAGCCCGTCTGCGCTACCATGCTGGGCCGGACGCGGCAGCCTGCCGCGCGCAGGAGTCAGCATGGCCCACCCGTTTGAAACCCTCACCCCAGACCTCGTGCTCGATGCCGTCGAAAGCATCGGTTTTCTGAGTGACGCGCGCATCCTGGCGCTCAACAGTTACGAAAACCGCGTCTATCAGGTCGGCATCGAAGACTCCGAACCGCTGATCGCCAAGTTCTATCGCCCGCAGCGCTGGACCAACGAAGCGATTCTCGAAGAACACCAGTTCACCTTCGAACTGGCCGACGTCGAGATCCCGGTGGTGGCGCCACTGGTCCACAACGGCCAGACCCTGCACGAACACGCCGGTTTCCGTTTCACCCTGTTTCCCCGTCGCGGTGGCCGGGCGCCGGAGCCGGGCAATCTCGATCAGTTGTATCGCCTCGGCCAGTTGCTCGGGCGCATGCACGCGGTTGGCGAAACCAAACCATTCGAACACCGCGAAGCGCTGGCCGTGCAGAACTTCGGCCATGCCTCGCTGAACACTCTGCTGGAAGGCAACTTCATTCCGAAAAGCCTGCTGCCGGCCTACGAGTCCGTCGCCCGCGACCTGCTCAAACGTGTGGAAGACGCCTACGCCGCCACGCCGCACCAGAACATCCGCATGCACGGCGACTGCCACCCCGGCAACATGATGTGCCGCGACGAGATGTTCCACATCGTCGACCTCGACGACTGCCGCATGGGCCCGGCGGTGCAGGACATCTGGATGATGCTCGCCGGCGATCGTCAGGATTGTCTGGGACAACTGTCGGAGTTGATGGACGGCTACAACGAATTCCACGATTTCGACCCGCGGGAGCTGGCCCTGATCGAACCGCTGCGCGCGCTGCGCCTGATGCACTACAGCGCCTGGCTCGCGCGACGCTGGGACGATCCGGCGTTCCCTCGCAGTTTTCCGTGGTTCGGCAGCGAACGGTATTGGGGCGATCAGGTGCTGGCGTTGCGTGAGCAACTGTCGGCTCTCAATGAAGAACCCTTGAAACTCTTCTGACTTCAAAACGTCTGTGGGAGCGAGCCTGCTCGCGATAGCGGACCGACATTCAGCATTGATGCTGAATGGACCATTGCCATCGCGAGCAGGCTCGCTCCCACATTTGTCTTTCTGTTCGCAATTTTGCGACTCATTGATCGATGAATCTCCTTACAATCGCTGCTTTGTTAGCTGCCTAAGCAAGGACTCTGCATGCAAGCCGCCAACCCGCGTCGCGGGTACATTCTGGGCCTGAGTGCCTACATCATCTGGGGACTGTTCCCGCTCTACTTCAAAGCCATCGCCGAAGTCCCGGCGGTGGAAATCATCATCCACCGGGTGCTGTGGTCGGCGCTGTTCGGCGGGCTGTTGTTGCTGGTCTGGAAGCATCCGGGCTGGTGGCAGGAACTGCGCGACAACCCGAAACGCCTGGCGATTCTTGCGCTGAGCGGCACCTTGATCGCGGCCAACTGGCTGACCTACGTCTGGTCGGTGAACAACGGGCGGATGCTGGAAGCGAGCCTCGGTTACTACATCAACCCGCTGGTGAACGTGCTGCTGGGCATGCTGATCCTCGGCGAACGCCTGCGCCGCATGCAGTGGCTGGCGGTTGGTCTGGCGGCAGTCGGCGTTGCGCAGCAGGTGTGGCAGGTGGGCAGTCTGCCGTGGGTGTCGCTGGTGCTGGCACTGACCTTCGGCTTCTACGGGCTGATCCGCAAGCAGGCGCCGGTCAAGGCATTGCCGGGGCTGGTGGTGGAAACCTGGATGCTGGTGCCGATCGCCCTTGCATGGCTGCTGTTCAATCCGACCGCCACCAGTGCACAGGCCGCCTTCTGGACCACCTCCGAAGCCTGGTGGCTGGTGGCGGCCGGTCCGGTGACGCTGGTGCCGCTGGTGTGCTTCAACGCGGCTGCACGACACCTGCCTTACACCACACTCGGTTTCCTGCAATACCTGGCGCCGACCCTGGTGCTGCTGCAAGCCGTGCTGCTGTTCGGCGAGCATTTGTCGTCCAGCACGCTGATCGCTTTCATGTTTATCTGGGCCGGTCTGGCGGTGTACAGCGTCGATGCGTGGATAAGTCTGCGTCGGCGCAGCTGATCAAAAAACGCACAAACCTCCACAGGCCACGGTTCTCGTGGCCTGTATCGTTCCTTCCCAAGGTTATCCACAGCGTGATCCCCGCCGTTTGTGCGCAAGTCACTGAATGCTGGCGGTTTTTTGATCAACCCATGCAAAGCCACGGCGGACGTGGCCTGGAAGGCGGACTCTACAGGTTATCCACAGGCAGGTGCACGTTTAAACTGGATAACCCGATCCGTCCTCACAAGTCGGTGCGCAGCACCAACTCCACCATCAAGTCGTCGGCCAAGGTTTCCAGGCGCGATTGCAGCACGTCCAGTGAAAGAGTCAGCGGTACCGCCAGAATCGCCTCGGCGTGAAACAGTGGCTCGCTGCTCATCGGTGCCGGGCGCACCTCGGTCACCAGCCGTTCGAGGTTGACGCCCTGTTCGCTCAGCAATCGGGTGATATCGCGCACGATTCCCGGACGATCATTGCCCACCAGTTCCATGGCAATCGGTTTCCAGGTGCAGGCCTGTTCAATACTGCTTTCGGCCACCAGCACGCGAATGCCCTGCGATGACAGTGCTTGTAGGGCATCGACTAATTCGTCGTAAGCCTCCGCCGGCACGCCGACCCGCAGGATCCCGGCGAACTGCCCGGCCATCCGTGACATGCGGCTTTCCAGCCAGTTGCCGCCGTGTTCGGCGATGCATTGGGCGATGCGCTCGACCTGCCCGGGCTTGTCCGGCGCGAAGACGGTGAGTACGAGGTGATCCATGGCGCAGCCCTCTTGTCATGACTTTTGTTATAGAAAAGCAAGTATAGGCAAGCCGGCCGGCACTGCCGTGATGACGGCAAACGAGGGGCCATAGCAGACACATAGCATTTATGTGTACAACTTTTGATATTTAGCTGGAACAATCCATTGGTTTTTTGAGAACATCCCGTTCCGCGCCGTGACCGCAATGCGTCATGGGGTCGCAGAACGACGTAATTAGTCTGATTTTCACAACCGCAAGTCATCATGTAGTATGCCGCAGCGCGCACTACATAACGTTGGATCGATGTCTGCCCAAGGCACGTTCGCAACCCTGAAAGCCCCGTCAGCAAGGCCCCCAAGCCGTTGATTGGTCCCAGCCCAGCCGCCAGCGATGGCATGTACTGGTCGAGGGGTTTGTGGTTTAAATGGCCAGAGGCTTCATTGTTAAATTGAAGAGCTGAAAAGCGAAATAGCTGAGCAGAGTGAGGCAAGCAATGACTGAACACGTTCAAGTCGGTGGCCTGCAGGTCGCCAAAGTCCTGTTCGACTTCGTGAACAACGAAGCCATTCCCGGTACCGGCCTCACCGCCGACAAATTCTGGGAAGGTGCCGACAAGGTCATTCACGACCTGGCGCCGAAGAACAAAGCCCTACTCGCCAAACGCGATGACTTCCAGGCCCGTATCGATGGCTGGCACCAGACCCGTGCCGGTCAGCCCCACGACGCCGTGGCCTACAAAGCCTTCCTGCAAGAGATCGGTTATCTGCTGCCAGAAGCGGCTGATTTCCAGGCAACGACGCAAAACGTCGATGACGAAATCGCCCGTACCGCCGGCCCGCAACTCGTGGTTCCGGTGATGAACGCCCGCTTCGCCCTCAACGCCTCGAACGCCCGCTGGGGTTCGCTGTACGACGCCCTGTATGGCACCGACGCCATCAGCGAAGCCGGCGGCGCGGAAAAAGGCAAAGGCTACAACAAAGTACGCGGCGACAAAGTCATCGCCTTCGCCCGTGCCTTCCTCGACGAAGCGGCGCCTCTGGCCGCCGGCTCCCACGTCGATTCCACCGGTTACAAGATTGCTGACGGCAAACTGGTCGTCACCCTCAAGGGCGGCAGCAACAGCGGCCTGCGCAACGATGCACAGCTGATCGGCTTCCAGGGCGACGCCAATGCGCCAATCGCGATTCTGTTGAAGAACAATGGCCTGCATTTCGAAATCCAGATCGACGCCAGCACCCCGGTCGGCCAGACCGACGCCGCCGGCGTCAAAGACATCCTGATGGAAGCCGCGCTGACCACCATCATGGACTGTGAAGACTCCGTGGCCGCCGTCGATGCCGACGACAAGGTGGTGATCTACCGCAACTGGCTGGGCCTGATGAAAGGCGACCTGGCGGAATCCGTTTCCAAGGGTGGCCAGACCTTCACCCGCACCATGAACCCGGATCGCACCTACACCAAGGTTGATGGCAGCGAACTGACCCTGCACGGCCGCTCGCTGCTGTTCGTGCGAAACGTCGGTCACCTGATGACCATCGACGCGATCCTCGACAAGCATGGCAACGAAGTGCCGGAAGGCATCCTCGACGGTCTGGTCACTTGCCTGGCGGCGATGCACAACCTGAGCGGCAACACCTCGCGCAAGAACACCCGTACCGGTTCCGTCTACATCGTTAAACCGAAGATGCACGGCCCGGAAGAAGCGGCGTTCACCAACGAGCTGTTCGGTCGCATCGAAGACGTGCTGGGCCTCAAGCGCAACACTCTGAAAGTCGGGATCATGGACGAGGAACGCCGTACCACGGTCAACCTCAAGGCCTGCATCCAGGCGGCCAGCGAGCGCGTGGTGTTCATCAACACCGGCTTCCTCGACCGCACCGGCGACGAAATCCACACCTCCATGGAAGCCGGCCCGATGGTGCGCAAGGCCGACATGAAGGCCGAGAAGTGGATCGGCGCCTACGAGAACTGGAACGTCGATATCGGTCTGAGCACCGGCCTGCAAGGTCGTGCGCAAATCGGTAAAGGCATGTGGGCGATGCCCGACCTGATGGCAGCGATGCTCGAACAGAAAATCGCTCACCCGCTGGCCGGTGCCAACACTGCCTGGGTTCCATCGCCGACCGCTGCTGCGCTGCACGCGCTGCACTACCACAAGGTCGATGTGTTCGCCCGTCAGGCCGAGCTGGCCAAACGTGCGCGTGCTTCGGTCGATGACATCCTGACCATCCCGCTGGCGGTCAACCCGAACTGGACGCCGGAGCAGATCAAGAACGAACTGGACAACAACGCCCAGGGCATTCTCGGTTACGTGGTGCGCTGGATCGACCAGGGCGTGGGTTGCTCGAAAGTGCCGGACATCAACGACGTCGGCCTGATGGAAGACCGTGCAACGCTGCGTATCTCCAGCCAGCACATCGCCAACTGGCTGCGCCACGGCATCGTGACCGAAGCGCAAGTGATGGAAAGCCTCAAGCGCATGGCGCCGGTGGTGGACCGTCAGAACGCCAACGACCCGTTGTACCGTCCGCTGGCCCCGAACTTCGACAGCAACATCGCCTTCCAGGCGGCGGTCGAACTGGTGATCGAAGGCACCAAACAGCCGAACGGCTACACCGAGCCGGTCCTGCACCGTCGTCGTCGCGAGTTCAAGGCTGCCAACGGCCTGTAACCTGCGCTGATGCCGGACATGAAAAAGCCCTGATCTTTCGATCAGGGCTTTTTTGTTTGGGCCGCTATACCCAAGGCTCGATCCCCAATTCATGTTTGACCAGCCCCAGCAACTTCGCCGTATCAATCGGCTTGAGCAGAAAATCCACCACGCTGAGGTGCATTGCCGCGATGGCATCCTTCACCGATGCATCGCCGGAGACAATGATGATCGGCAGTGCGGCGCGTTCAGATTCCCGCACCCGCCGGATCAGTTCCAGCCCTCCCACATTTCCCATGCGCAGGTCAGTGATCACCAGCCCGATCCGTCGCCGGTTATCCGTATCGGGCATCAACATCCTCAGCGCTTCTTCGCCGCTGGCGGCCGTTACGCAGTCAATGCCGTCCAAACCGAGAATATCCGCCAACAGTTCTCGAGCGTCCTTGTCGTCATCGACGATCAAAACCCGCTGAGGAGGCAATTCGGGCTCGAACATCAGCTCCCGCAGCGCCTCCTGTTCGGCGTCGCTCAAAATATCGTGGTCGGACATGGCGTTCTCTACATTCTCGAAATCGATCCTCTGGCACAGTGGTCAGACATCGCAGGGCAGAGCTTCAATGTGCACTTCGTCGGAAATTTTTCCAATAGGCGAACCGAGGAAATTCCGAGTATTTCTGTAGGGTATGTCCGAAACCGCCCGACGGTCGTGAAAACCTAGACTTACGTCCAATGGGCACTCCGCGCCGGGGAGCCGACCATGGCTGCAACGATCCGATAACAACAATTCGAAAAAGACTGCGGTAATGGTTATGAGTAAAGCGGACGCCTTCACCCAGGCAGGGAAAACCGCGGTGTTGCAGAACATTCAGGGCACATTGCAATTCCTTCAGCGCTTCCCCCCTTTCAATCAGATGGAACACGCCCACCTCGCCTATCTGGTGGAACAATGCCAACTGCGTTTTTACGGTCAGGGCGAAAGCATCATCAAGCCCGCCGACGGGCCGGTCGAACACTTCTATATCGTCAAGCAGGGCCGGGTGGTCGGCGAGCGTCCGCATACGGCCAAGGGCGGCACCGAAACCACGTTTGAAATCACCACCGGCGAGTGTTTTCCCCTCGCCGCGCTGCTCGGCGAGCGGGCGACCCGCACCGAACACCTCGCCGGCGAAGAAACCTTCTGCCTGCAACTAAACAAACCGGCGTTCATCAAGCTGTTCGCCCTCTCCAATACTTTCCGCGATTTCGCCCTGCGCGGGGTGAGCAGCCTGCTCGACCAGGTCAACCAGCAGGTCCAGCAGAAAGCCGTGGAAACCCTCGGCACCCAGTATTCGCTGAACACCCGCCTCGGCGAATTGGCCATGCGCCATCCAGTCACCTGCAGCCCCTCCACCCCACTGCGCGAAGCGGTGAAGCTGATGCACGAACAACAGGTCGGCAGCATCGTCGCGGTGGATGAACACAAGGCACCGCTGGGGATTTTCACCCTGCGTGACCTTCGGCATGTGGTGGCGGAGGGTGTCGGCGATTTCAACGAACCCATTGAACGCCACATGACGCCCTCGCCGTTCTATCTGTCGCCGGATCACAGCGCCTTCGACGCGGCAATCGCCATGACCGAACGGCATATCGCCCACGTCTGCCTGGTCAAGGATCAGCGATTGTGTGGCGTGGTTTCAGAGCGCGATCTGTTTTCGCTGCAGCGGGTCGATCTGGTGCACCTGGCGCGGACCATCCGCAGCGCCCAGCGGGTTGAACAACTGGTGACCCTGCGCGGCGAGATCGGCCAGCTGGTGGAGCGCATGCTCGCTCACGGTGCCTCTTCGACACAGATCACTCACATCATCACCCTGCTCAACGATCACACCGTGTGCCGGGTGATCGAGCTGACCCTCGCCGAGAAAGGCGACCCCGGTGTGCCGTTCAGTTGGCTGTGTTTCGGCAGCGAAGGCCGACGCGAGCAGACCCTGCACACCGATCAGGACAACGGCATTCTGTTCGAGGCCCGGGATGCGGCCCATGCGGCGGAGATTCGCGGCAAGTTGCTGCCCATCGCCCAGCAGATCAATAACAGCCTGGCGCAATGCGGCTTCACCCTGTGCAAGGGCAACGTCATGGCCGGCAATCCGCAGCTGTGTTTGTCCCGTGCAGAATGGGCCCGGCGCTTTGCCGCGTTCATCCGCGAGGCAACGCCGGAGAACCTGCTGGGCTCCAGCATCTATTTCGATCTGCGGGTGGTCTGGGGCGACGAGCAGGGCTGTGAGCAATTGCGCCGGGGGATTCTTGATCAGGTCGGCGACAATCGGTTGTTCCAGCGCATGATGGCCGAGAACGCCCTGCGCAACCGTCCGCCAGTGGGACGTTTCCGTGAATTTGTGCTGACGAAAAAGAACGGCGAGAAAGCCACGCTGGATCTGAAGATCCAGGGCCTGACGCCGTTTGTCGATGGCGCACGCCTGCTGGCACTGGCCAATGGGATCGACGCCAACAACACCCTCGAACGCTTCCGCCAGCTTGTGGATAAAGAAGTCATCGAGCGGCTGGATGGCGCCGCGTACGAAGAGGCCTACCACTTCATCCAGCAGACGCGCATGCAGCAGCATCAACTGCAGACCCGGGAAAACCTGCCGTACTCCAACCGGGTCGATCCGGACAGCCTCAATCATCTGGACCGGCGCATCCTGCGTGAATCCCTGCGCCAGGCCCAACGCCTGCAAAGCAGCCTGACCCTGCGGTATCAGCTATGAGCCTGTTCTCCTGGCTGCGTCCGGCCAGCCCCGTTCTGCCGGACGATTTGCGACAACGCCTGGCGCAACTGCCCGCGGTCCTCGAACTGAGCGAGTGCAGCCTGCGTGAACAGCGCTGGGTCGTGCTGGATCTGGAAACCACCGGGCTCAACCTGAACAAGGATCGGGTGCTGTCGATTGGCGCGGTGGTGATCGAGGACGGCGCCATCGATTTCAGCCAGCAGTTCGAGCGCACGCTGCAATGTCGTGAACTCAAACTCGGCCCCAGCGTGTTGATCCATGGCTTGGGGCCGAATGCGATTGCCGCCGGTAGCGAGCCAGCCGAAGCATTGCTCGAACTGCTGGAGTTTATTGGCGACAGTCCGGTGCTGGCATTCCACGCGCCGTTCGATCAACACATGTTGGGCCGGGCGGTGAAGGAACATCTGGGCCACAAGTTGCAGCAGGTGTTTCTCGATGTCGCCGACATTGCACCGCTGGTTTGCCCGCAGGCGCACATTCGCGAGGCGGGTCTGGATGAGTGGATCAACTGGTTCAAGCTCGAAGTGTTCGAGCGTCATCACGCCAGCGCCGACGCACTGGCCACGGCGGAGCTGGCGTTGATTCTGTTCAGCCGGGCACGACAACAACAGATTCACAGCCCATTGAATCTGCAGCAACGCCTGAGCCAGTGGAAGCGCCGTCAGCAGACGCACTCGTTCTGACCCCCGGGTTGTCGCCCGACAACCCGACCGGTGGCCAATTGCTAACCATTCCCACCTCTGCCACAATCGCGAACAATTCTCGTTGGTTAACATTTCCCAGTCGGTGCCTTCGTGTCGTCAGCCCAAAGCCCTCACAGTGAGCTCGTCGGTGCGTTGTATCGCGACCATCGCGGCTGGCTGCTGGCCTGGCTGCGGCGCAACGTGGCTTGTCCGCAGCGCGCCGAAGACCTGAGCCAGGACACCTTCGTGCGCCTGCTCGGTCGCGAGGAACTGCTGACGCCCCGCGAGCCCCGGGCCTTTCTGGTGGCGATCGCCAAAGGCCTGCTGTTCGACTACTTCCGTCGTGCCGCACTGGAGCAGGCCTATCTCGCCGAACTGATGCTGATCCCCGAAGGCGAGCAGCCATCGGTTGAAGAGCAGCAACTGATACTCGAAGACCTCAAGGCCATCGACCGCCTGCTCGGCCAGTTGTCGACCAAGGCCCGCGCCGCTTTCCTCTATAACCGTCTCGATGGCCTGACCCATGCCGAGATCGCCGACAAGCTCGGCGTGTCAGTGCCGCGCGTGCGCCAGTATCTGGCCCAGGGTATCCGCCAGTGCTACATCGCCCTGTACGGTGAGCCGACATGAACCCCGCCAGTTCCAGACCGGTGCCGGCCCATGTGCTGGACGCGGCAATTGCCTGGCAATTGACCCTCGATTCGAGCACGCCACTGGAGCGCGAAGAGTTCGCCAAATGGCACGCCGCCAACGAAGAACACGCCCGGGCCTGGCGCCAGCTGGGCATGCTCGACCAGCGTTTCAGCGTGGCCAGCGGTCCGGCCCGCGCCGCGCTGCTGCAATCGCGCGAAGGCATTCGCCGGCGTGTGCGCAAGCTTGGCAGTGGTCTGGCCAGTGTTGTCGCGGTGATCGGCCTTTCGCTGTTTGCCGCAGAACACTATCTGCCGCTGGATTACTGGCTCGCCGACCAGCGCACCGCTACCGGTGAACAACGCACCGTGCGGCTGGCAGACGGCACCGTGGTCAATCTCAACACCCACAGCGCCATGGATGTGCGGTTCGATGAAAAACAGCGCCTGGTGGTGTTGCAGGAAGGCGAAATCCTCATCGAGACCGGTCATGGCGATGCACGACCGTTCATCGTCGAAACCCGCGAAGGCCGCATGCGTGCGCTGGGTACACGGTTTCTGGTCAAGCGCGAAGAACAGGGCACGCGCCTGAGCGTATTGCAATCGGCGGTCGCGGCACACCCGCAATCCGATCCGCAGGAACAGATCCTGCGTGAAGGCCAGCAAGTGCTGATCCGCAATAACGGTCTGGATGCGGTGGTGGCGCTCAACCCCGGCGCCGATGCCTGGACCCGCGGCATGCTGGTGGTGGACAACGCCCGTCTGGAAGACCTGGTGCATGAGCTTGGCCGCTATCGTCGCGGTCATCTGGGCATTGCGCCGGAAGTCGCTGACCTGCGCATTACCGGCAGCTTCCCGCTGCACGATACCGACAAAGCATTGAGCGCCCTGCTCCCGACCCTGCCGGTGCAGATCGAGCAGCACACGCCGTGGTGGGTCACTGTGGCCAAGGCTGATCCGAAGCCCTGACACAGCGCGTTGCCTGCTCGCCTTCCCCTAATGAAAACGGACTTTCAGCTGACTTCAGCCGCCATGCCGTCCGTTAATCGAAATTATTTTCATCCAGCCCTATCACTTTTCGAATCTCGTCCGGCACACAGGCAATTGAGAAATATTTCCATTCAGGAGCCGCCGTATGTCCCGTTCGCTAGACACCTTGTTGCGCCCCAGTTTGCTGGCGGTCGCCATTGCCCTCTGCACCCCGCTGGCCAGCAGCCAGTTGATCGCCGCTGAACAGGCGTCGAGCGTACGCGCCTACAACCTGCCGGCCGCGCCGCTGTCCACCACCCTGAACCAGATTGCCAGCCAGGGCGGCCTCACGCTGTCGCTGAATCCGTCGCTGGCAGCCGGCAAAACCTCGGCGCCGGTCAACGGCCAATATGACGCGGCAGGTGCACTGAGCGCTGCCCTGCGTGGCACCGGCCTGCAACTGGAGCAGAGCAGCACCGGCACTTACACCCTGGTCGCCGTGCCTGAAGGTGTGATGGCCCTGCCGGAAACTTCGGTGATCGGTGTGGAAAACACTGAAAGCGCCTGGGGCCCGGTCGAAGGCTACACCGCCACCCGCACCGCCGCTGGCACCAAGACCGACACCGCACTGGTCGAAGCGCCGCGCTCTATCTCCGTCGCCACCCGCCAGCAGATGGACGACCGCAGCGTGCACAGCCTCGATGACGCCGTGCGCTACATGCCGGGTATCACCGCCAGCAGCTACGGCAGCGACACCCGCGCCGACTGGCTGCGCGTGCGTGGCTTCGAACCGACCCAGTTCCTCGATGGCCTGCCGCTGCCAAAAGGCGTGTACGCCAACCCGAAACAGGAAACCTGGAACCTCGACCGCCTCGCCCTGCTGCGCGGGCCGGCCTCGTCGGTTTACGGCCAGACCCCGCCGGGCGGCTTGCTGGACATGGTCAGCCGTCGCCCGAGCGATGTGCAGAGCAGCGAAATCCAGTTGCAGTACGGCAGCGACAACCACCGTCAGATCAACTTCTCCAGCACCGGCAAGATCGACGACGCCGGACAGTTCCTCTACGGTCTCAGCGGCGTGGTTCGTGACAGCGGCACGCAGGTCGATCACGTCGACAACAAGCGCTACAACATCGCGCCGAGCCTGACCTGGAACATCGACGACGACACCAGATTCACCCTGCTGACCCAGTTCACCCGCGACGATACCGGCATCACCAGCCAGTTCCTGCCGGTGCAGGGCACCAAGATCGACATGCCGTTCGGCAAGGTTTCCCATCACAAGAACCTCGGCGATCCGGACTGGGAATACTACGACCGCACCTACTACGCGCTCGGTTACGCCTTCGAACATCGCCTGAACGATGTGTGGCAGTTCAAGCAGAATCTGCGCTACACCAAGTCGGAGCTATCGTTCCAGAGCCTGACCCCGGGCTCGTACCCGTACACTCAGGTGGACAACGCCGGCAACGTCGGCCGCACCAGCACCAGTGTCAATGAGGACATCAGCCAGTTCGCCGTGGACAACAACTTCCAGGCCGACTTTGCCACCGGTGACATCCGCCACACCCTGCTGCTGGGTCTGGATCACCAGCGCAGCAACAACAACTACACCTCGATCTTCGGTGACGGCCTGACCACCAACGTGCTCAACCCGATCTACGGTCAGCCGATCGTGCGTCCGGCGCGCTCCACCGCCTTCTACGACTATGAGCAGAAGACCAACCAGACCGGCCTGTACGTGCAGGATCAGATGGCCCTCGACCAATGGCGCCTGACCCTCGGCGGTCGTGAAGACTGGGTGCACACCGGTACGAAGTTCATCAACAAGGCCGACGCGACCAACACCGACCGTGACAAGGCCTTCAGCGGCAACGCGGCACTGAGCTACGTGTTTGACTCGGGTTTCGTGCCGTACATTTCCTACGCCGAATCCTTCCAGCCCACCAGTGGTGCGGACGCCTCCTCCACGGAATCGCTCAAGCCGACCGAAGGCAAGCAGTGGGAATTGGGCATCAAATACCAGCCGCCCGGCAGCAAGACCCTGCTGTCCGCCGCCGTGTATGACCTGACCCAGAAGAACGTCTCGGTAAGCTCCTTCGTCAACGGCGTATCGATCACCAGCCAGACCGGTGAAGTGAAAGTCAAAGGCCTGGAGCTGGAGGCCACCTCCGACGTCACCGACAACCTGAAAGTCATCGCCGCCTACACCCTGGCCAAGTCCGAAGTGCAGAACGGCGTCGACAAGGGCAACCGCCTGCAACTGATGCCGAACCAGCAAGCCTCGCTGTGGACCGACTACACCTGGCACAGCGGCGTGCTGGACGGCTTCGGTATCGGCGGCGGTGTGCGCTACACCGGTAACACCTACGGCGACAAGGCCAACACCTGGCTGGGCAAGGCTGACGCCTACACCGTGTTCGATGCCAGCGTGCATTACGACCTCGGTCGCCTGGACAACAGCTTGAAGGGTGCATCGCTGGCCCTCAACGCCACCAACCTGTTCGACAAGGACTACATTTCCACCTGCGACAGCTTCTACTGCTACTACGGCGACCAGCGCAGCGTCGTCGCCAGCGCCACCTACAAGTGGTAATGGCTTGAGCTGAAACAGGCCCTGCAACCAGGCCGTCCCTCGTGGACGGCTTTGGTGTTTTTGAAGGTCATGAAATGAAAAGTAAAACAATCCGTCGCTGGTCGTTCGTTCACACCTGGACCAGCCTGATCTGCACCGTGTTTTTGCTGCTGCTGGCCCTGACCGGTCTGCCGCTGATCTTTCATCACGAAATCGAGCATCTGCTCGGTGACGCTCCGGTAGTGCGCGAGATGCCGGCCGACACGCCGCACCTGAATCTGGCGCAACTGGTGCAAGCCGCCGAGGCCCATCGCCCCGGTGAAGTCGTGCAGTACTTCGGCTTCGAAGACGACGAGCCGAACACCGTGCTGACGATCATGGCGAAGACCGCCGGCACCGAGCCGAACTCCTCGCACACCTTCATGCTCGACGCGCGCACCGGCGAAGCCCTGGAAACACCGTCGGCCAATGGCGGCCTGATGCTGTTCATCCTGCGCCTGCACGTCGACATGTTTGCCGGTCTGCCGGGCAAGTTGCTGCTGGCGTTCATGGGCGTGTTGTTCGTGGTCGCCATCGTGTCCGGAACGGTGTTGTACCTGCCGTTCATGCGTCGCCTGGACTTCGGCACCGTGCGCCGGGACAAATCCACCCGCCTGCGCTGGCTCGACCTGCACAACCTGATCGGCGTGGTGACCCTGACCTGGGCGCTGGTGGTGGGTGTCACCGGAGTGATCAGCGCCTGTGCCGATCTGATCATCGCGGCCTGGCGAAACGATTCGCTCAACGCCATGATCGCGCCCTACCGCGATGCGCCGCCACTGACTCATCTCGCCCCGGCCACCCGCCTGCTGGATATCGCCGGCGAAGTCGCACCGGGGATGAAACCGGACTTCATCGCCTTTCCCGGCACGCGGTTTTCCAGCGAGCACCATTACTCGGTGTTCATGAAGGGCGGCACCCACCTGACTTCGCACTTGCTGACGCCAGTGCTGATCGACGCCAGCACCCTGCAGGTCACGGCAGTCGCTGAACGGCCGTGGTACATGGACGCCATGGGCATGTCGCAGCCGCTGCACTTTGGCGACTACGGCGGCATGCCGATGAAAATCCTCTGGGCCACGCTGGACGTGCTGACCATCATCGTCCTCGGCAGCGGCGTGTACTTGTGGGTGGTGCGACGTAAAGCGGCGAAGCCGGTACTGGAAACAACGGAGGCTTCGACATGAAACCGCGTCAGTCGAACTTCTGGAAAGTCTTCAGCACACCGCTGGTGATCGCGTTGCTCAGTGCGGCGGGGCTGTTTGCCGCACTGCTGGGCGACGGGATCTGGGATGGCTTGAGCTGGATCGGTCTGGGTGTGCCGGCCGCCCTCGCCTTGCGCGGTCTGTTGCAACAGCGCTGATTGGCTTGAGCCTGACGGGCAACGCGCTATGCTGCCCGTTCATTGCCCTTGACCGAGACCCTGCCGATGTCCGCTCCCAGCATGACCCTGTTCCACAACACCCTGTCCCCGTTCGTGCGCAAAGTCATGGTGCTGCTGCACGAGACCGGCCAGCAGGATCGCGTCGCCCTGCAGGACTGCGTCCTGACACCGGTCAGTCCGAACGCTGCGCTGAACGAAGACAACCCGCTGGGCAAGATCCCGGCCCTGCGCCTGGCCGACGGCAACGTCATCCATGACAGCCGGGTGATCCTCGATTACCTCGACCACCAGCACGTCGGCAACCCGCTGATCCCTCGCGACGGCTCGGCCCGCTGGCGGCGCCTGACCCTGGCCTCGATGGCCGACGGGATCATGGACGCCTCGGTAATGGTGCGTTACGAACAAGTGCTGCGCGCCCCGGAGAAGCACTGGGACGAGTGGCTCGAGGCCCAGCGCGACAAGATCCGCCGCACCCTGGCGCTGCTGGAACACGACGCCATCGCCGAACTGACCAGCCATTTCGACGTCGCCGCGATCAGCGTGGCCTGCGCCTTGGGTTATCTGGATCTGCGCTTCCCGGATCTGGGCTGGCGTGAAGCCAACCCGCAACTGGCCAACTGGTTCTTTGAAGTGAGCCAGCGTCCGTCGATGATTGCGACCATGCCAAAGGTTTGAAGCTCGGAGCGGGAGGCAGTGACGCAAAGATCAGCGTCATCAACACCTCCGCCTCCCGCTGTTCCTCACGCAACCCCACGAACCGGCTCATTGCACCGCTCCGAGATCAAATTCCAGCGGCTTGGCCGGTTTCTGCCCGACGCCATACCAGTCCAGGTTACGGGTCAGCACCATGAACACACCCAGCAGGCCGAACAGCAACAGCGAGCCCATCAGCAGCGCGTAATCCTCGGCGCTCAGCAAGCCAAAGAGCAGGCCATACAACGCCGCCAGCCCCGCGGAAAAACTCAGGCCGTGACGCACACTGCGCAACACATGGCAGACATAAAAACCGATCAACAGCACACAACCACTGGCCGACAGCAGATACGCCAGGGCAAACCCGATGTGTTCCGACAGCGACAGCAACAACAGGTAGAAGAACGCCAGCGCCACCCCCACCAACGCGTATTGCACCGGGTGCACCGCCAGGCTTTTCAACACTTCGAACAGGAAGAAACCGGCGAACGTCAGGACAATGAACAACAGCGCATATTTGATCGCCCGGTCACTCTTCAGGTACTGATCTACCGGATCGATGAAACTCACCCCGAAACTGCGCCCATTGAACGCCTCGCAATCGTTACCCGAAGCGCAGCGGTTCATGGCCTCTTGCAGGTTGGTGGAGAAAAACGAGGTCTGCCAATCGGCGGTGAAGCCCTGATCGGTGACTTCTCGTTTGGCCGGCAGGAAGTTGCCGATGAAGCTTGGGTGCGGCCAGTTGGCGGAAAGATTCACGCGGCTGGTCTTGCCCACCGGCAGCACCTGCAACGAGCCGGTGCCCTGCAAACGCAGATCGAAACCGAAGGCCAGTTCCGTGGCCTGAGTTGTATCGAGTGCCGGCAGCGTCGCCCGAACACCTTCGCCAAGCCAGCCCACTTGCGTGCCGGGCACGAAGTCCAGGCGTTGCGAACCGAGTTCCAGTTTCAGGGCATTTTCGATCCCGCGAATGTCGCTGATACCGATCGCCAGAAACGGTGCATCGAAGTGGTAATCGGTGAAGTCCTCGGTAATTCCCAACTGCGCCGGCAGCGAGAAATGCCCGCTGATGCGGTTTTCCGCATGGAACAGCCGCGCCTCGTAAATGCCCCGGGCACGCAGCTCGGTCTGCACCTGGCCGTCGAGTTCGAAGCGCTCCGGCAGGAAGTACAGGCGACCCCGTTCTTCGCTGAGCTCCAGATATTGCTCGCCGTTTTTTTCCCGGGTCTTCCAGGTGCGTATCACTTTGCGATACGGCACCACCATCACCGGCCCGCTGATCTGCTGGCTGTAGCTTGAACTGCGGGCGATGTCTTCGAGTACACCGTCGCGTCGTTGCTGGCGATCGTCGATGATGCCGTCGATCATCAGCAGTGGCACCAGTAACAGCAGGATCAGCAGGGCAATCGCCCCCAGTTTGAATGTCAGGTTTTTGTTCATGGCCACGCCCCTTGTTTGAATGAGGCGAGTCTGGAAGTGCTGTGTGGTTTTGTTATGGAGGTTGTGTGGGCTTTACGTGGAAATACCTGTAAAAAGCTGTCTTCCAGGAGCAACGAGCAAACTTGCCCGCCACCAGCGGACAAGGCAGGAATAAAGGACTATTGGATTGCGAAACAACTCATTCGATTTGATCAGGCACGTTGCCGCGCTATTGGTGCTGGTCAGCCATCACTTCGCCCTCACGGGTTCGGAAGGTCCGGGAATTGCCGGCTACAACTCGCTGGGCGGGATCGCGGTCATCGCCTTCTTCTCGATTTCCGGCCTGCTGATCACCCTCAGCTTCCTCAATGCCAACAGCTTCACCGACTACCTGAGCAAGCGCATCGCACGGATTTTCCCGGCACTGATCGTCTGCGCCTTCATGATGACTTTTGTGGCCGGCGCGGTGTTCGCCGAGGGTTATGTGACGGACTCCGCCGCCCTGATCGACTTCCTGCGCATTTCACTGTTCGGCCGGGCGAACATCGAAGAAATCACTGAAGCCTTTATCTTCAGCGAATCTTTCAACGGCAGCCTGTGGACGCTGAAAATCGAATTCGCCTTTTATCTGCTGGTAGCGGTCGCGCTGGGCCTGTTCCGCCGGGCCGCGACGGCCGCTGCGTTGCTCGTGACGTTTTGTATTGCGACCTATGTGCTGGGTAATGCACCGGTCACGGCACTGACGCAGAAACTGGCGTTGTATGGCTGTGCCGGTATCGCTTTCTTTGCCGGGTCGCTGGTGGCTTTCTACAGGCAGCATCTGGGTGCCAGGCACCGATTGGTCATCACCCTGGCGACCTGTCTGGGCCTGATTCCGCTGGCGGCGGGAACGTCGCTGTCCGGGGTGGTCGTCACGCTGTGCATTTGCCTGGCCACATTGAGCCTGGGTCTGCTGTACGTCGATCACACTATCCGGGGCCGGTTCGATCTGTCTTACGGCATCTATCTGTATGCGTTTCCGGTACAGCAGTTGGTGATCAACAAGACGTCACTGGCGTTCGTGCCGTCCATGATCGTGTCGACGCTGATCGTGATCGTGTTGGCCGCTGCCTCATGGATCTGGATTGAACGACCAGCGCTGCAGTGGGTGCACCGTCGAAGCAAGGCCCGAATCAATCAGGTGATGACGCCGTCCTGAGCAGAAGGCAGGTCACTCGTGTGCTCACGGCAGGTGCAATTGCACCTGTACGCCACCTTCCAGGTTGTCGATGCGCAGAGAACCACCGTGCAACTTGACCACTTCTTCGACGAAATTGAGCCCAAGCCCGGTGCTTTTACGACCACTGTCCGGGCGCGGCAATGAGTAAAACCGCTCGGTCAGACGCACCAGCGCGTAATCGGGAATCGGCTCGGCTTCGTTGAACAATCGGAACTCGACCTGTTCGCCAATCCGCTCCGCTTCAAATCGCAGCAGCCCCCGTTGCGGCGTGAAATCCAGGGCGTTCTCCAGCAGATTGCCCAGGGCCTGACGCAGCAGGAACGGCTCGCCGGTCAGCGACAGGTCGGCCGCGATGGTGCACTCGATCCGCAGCTGTTTACCTTCAATACGTGCGGCCTGTGCCTGCAACACTTCATCGACCAGCGCTGCAAGCGGCACGGTGACGCGCTCTTCAAGCGCCTGACGCTGCTCCACCTGGGCCAGATCGAGCAACCGTTCGATCAACTGCTGCATACGCGCACTTTCGCTGTCGATGTTGCCGACGAAACGCTGGCGTTGCGCCAATGGCATTTCGCTCTGCAGCAACTCGGCAGCACCGCGAATCGCCGCCAGCGGGCTCTTCAGTTCATGGGTCAAGGTGTGGACGTAACGTTCGACGTAGGCCTTGCCTTCAAGCTGGGTGCGCATCTGTTCCACGGCGCTCGCCAGTTGTTCCAGTTCGCCACCGCGATAATGCGGCACTTCCACCCGGCGCCCTTCGCTCACGGCCTCGGCATAACGGGTCAACCGGTGCAGTGCCCGGCTCAGCCACCATGACAACAGCGCACCGAACAGCAGACCCAGTATGATCAGCCCGGCGCCATAAGCCAGCAAGCGGCGCTCGGTGCGGTCAACATAGGGTTGCAGCGAGCTGTTGGGTTTGGCCACGGTGACCACGCCGATGATCTGGCCATCATCGCGGATCGGCGCGCCGACGTGCATCACCGAGGAATTCGGGTCATTCGGGTCACTGCGGCTGGAGCGCGCGCCGTATTCGCCGCGCAGGGTCAGGTAGACGTCGTTCCAGCGCGAGTAGTCCTGACCGACCGCCAGACCACTGGAATCCAGCACCACGATGCCCTTGGCATCGGTGACGTAGATTCGGTGGTTGACCTGGTTTTTCGGCAGGCCCCAGATCGTCGCTTTCGGCTGGCGTTCGCCGTAGGCCCGGAGCAGTTTCGGCCAACGATTCTGGCTGAGGGTGCCGGTCTTGAAATCGTCCTTGAGGATTTCCGCCATCAGGTTGGCCGTGTCGACCAGGGTTTCCTCGGTGGACTGCCGCACGCCGGGGCGGATTTCTTCCATCACGGTGTTGAGCACGAAATAACCGGTAAAGCCGATAAACAGCACATACACCAGGAAAATCCGCAACCCCAGTGACATCAGCTGTGCCCCGGGCTGTAGCTGTAACCGAGGCCGCGATGGGTCTGGATCGGTTCGGCCTCGGCGCGAATCAGGCGCAGCTTGGCGCGCACACTCTTGATGTGGCTGTCGATGCTGCGCTCGTAGCCGGCATCGGCTGCCACACCCAGCGCATCGAGCAGTTGCTCGCGGCTGAACACCCGCTCGGGTTGTTCAAGCAGGCATTGCAGCAAACGGAATTCGTGACGGGTCAAGCTCAATGCCTGGCCGCGATAGCTGATCTGCACACGCTCGGGATCGATGCGAAATACCCCCGACCAGGCTTCGGCCGGCGGACGCGGCGCCACGCGCTTGAGAATCGCCCGGACCCGCGCCGCCACTTCCCTTGGGCTGAACGGCTTGACCACGTAATCGTCGGCGCCGATTTCCAGGCCCACCACCCGGTCGATCTCGGCATCCCGGGCACTGAGGAACAGCACCGGCACTTCGCTGAACCGGCGCAGTTGCTTGCAGGTTTCGAAGCCGCTGATATCCGGCAGGCCGATGTCGAGGATGATCAGGTCGGCCGGTGTCTGGCGCTGATGCTCCAGCGCTTGCGCGCCGAGGCTCAGCCAGGTCGTGGTGAAGCCCTCGCCCTGCAAGGCAAAAATCAGCGTGTCGGCAATCGCCGCTTCGTCTTCGACAATCAGGATATGAGGCATGGCGTCCGAGCCTGTGGAATGAGTGCGCGAACGGTGCCCCAAGCCTGACGTTACGTCAATGAGACCACTTAGCAGTCCGGCTTGTCGGCAGTGAAACGCCGCGCCGGGTTTACCGCTGCACCGAACTCACGCAAGGCCTTGGCACCGATCAGCAACGGGTAGTTGAAGTGGCTGCGGTCGGTCAGGTTGACCTCGACGGTACGCTTGACGTTGCCCAGGCACAGCTCCAGATCGACCACCGGACGCTTGGCCACTTCGGTGCTTTCACCCTCGTCTTCTTCATCCGAGCGGCTCTTGATCTTGCTGATGCGCGCGATCTTGTGTTCGAACACCTTGTTGCTGGCGTCCTTGGTGGCGAGGCGGAAACGCACCCAGTCTTCACCGTCGCGGGTGAAGGTCTCGATGTCCTTGGCCGACAGCGAGGCGGTCAGCGCACCGGTGTCCATTTTCGCCTTGAGCACCTGCCCGCCGATTTCCGGCAGCGCGATGTATTCGTAGCGCCCGTACAGGGTCGGCTCGGCGGCCAGCACCGGCAGGGCAACGAGGGAAAGCAATGCAAGGAGGGATTTCACGTAATGGGCTTCCTTGGGAAATGGGGGCGTCTGACGCGAGATTTTAGACCGCTGTTCGCTTGATCGTTCCCGCAAGGCTAACGCGCCAAAGGTGAAACATTCGTAACCCATGATTTGGCCTGTCGCCCGAAGCCACTTATCATGGCGCGCCCATCCGCTTTCAAGAGTTGCTTATGCGCCGCCTGCTCACCGGCTGTCTCGTCACCCTGCTGCTGTTGCTCAACACCCTGGTGCTGTTCGGCCCGCTGATGGTGTTCGCCCTGCTCAAGCTGATCCTGCCGGGACGCTTTCGCGATTACGCCTCGTGGGCGGTGATGTGGATCGCCGAGACCTGGGCGGAGATCGACAAACTGATCTTCCGCCTGTGCATCCCGACACAATGGGACATCCGTGGCGGCGATGATCTGCGTGGCGACACGTCGTATCTGGTGATCAGCAACCATCAGTCCTGGGTCGATATCCCGGCGCTGATCCAGACCCTCAACCGGCGCACGCCGTTCTTCAAGTTCTTCCTCAAGAAAGAACTGATCTGGGTACCGTTCCTCGGCCTGGCCTGGTGGGCACTGGATTACCCGTTCATGAAACGCTACACCAAGGCGTTCCTGGCGAAACACCCGGAACTGGCGGGCAAGGATCTGGAAATCACCAAAGCCGCCTGCGAGCTGTTCAAGCGCCAGCCGGTGACGGTGGTGAATTATCTGGAAGGCACCCGCTACACCACGGCCAAGAGCACGCAGCAACAATCACCGTTCAGCCATTTGCTCAAGCCCAAGGCCGGCGGCGTGGCGTTTGTACTGGCGGCGATGGGTGAACAGCTTGATGCGATTCTCGATGTGACCGTGGTTTATCCACAACCGAAGATTCCGGGGTTCTGGGACCTGATCAGCGGCAACGTACCGCGGGTGATCATCGATATCCGGACTCGTGAACTCGACCCGGCGCTGTGGCAGGGCGACTACGAAAACGATCCGGTGTTTCGCGAGAAGGTCCAGAGCTGGGTCAACCAGCTCTGGACCGAGAAAGACCAGCGCATCGCCGAACTGCGCGGCGAGCGCGGCTGAATCAGCTGCCGCTGCCCCAGATGCTGCCCAGACTTTGCAGCAACGAGCCGCCGACACCCTGCTGACCGAGATATTGCAGCAGGATCGGGGCAAACTGGCCGACCATGCCGCTGTCCATGCCCAACGCACCGAAGGCATTGTTCAGATCATTGGTGTCCTTGACGTTACCCAAGGCATTTTCCAGCCCGGCGGATTTACCCGAGGAGCCGAGCAGACCGCTCAACGCCGCCAGATTGCCGCCACCACCGGAGAGTTTGTCGATCCCCGGCACGTCCTTTGCCAACTGCGAATAGTCCGTGTTGCTGAGTTTGTTCTTCGCCAGCCCCAGCATGGCACTGGTACCGCCGACCGCTTGCTGCGGCGTGACATTCAGCGCGCTCAGTGCACTCAACAGCCCGGCGGTTTCCGAGGTTGGCGCCGCTGCCGCAGCCTTGTCACCGCCCTGCATGCCCGATACCGCACCGGCAACGTCGTTCAGGCTGAAACCGGCAAACACCGGTCCGGCCGCCAGGGTCAGGAGCGATGCCAGGGCAAAACCGCGTGAAATCTTCATTCAGACATCCTCTTGTGGCGTGAAAACCCTTCGTCGACGAAGAGTAAAACTGCCGGTTTGACCGAGTATCCACCGACATGTTCCGAGCGTAGCGCATCCATTCTGAACCCGGCCGCGTATATGAAACGTGAAACGCCGGATACCTCATGATGAATGGCACGAGCGCTGTCGCTGAACTAGCCTGTGAACTACCTGAAACCAGCGCCCGCCCTGTCTGGAGACTCGTCATCACCCTCGCCGACACCGATCAGCTCCGGCAATTGCTGGCCCAGTGTTCACTGGGCGACCGCCGTGCCTTCGAAACGCTGTACCGCAGCGTGGGCCCGCGCCTGCACGGCGTGGCCCTGCGCTTCATGGGGCGCCCGGATCTGGCCGAAGAAGTGTTGCAGGAAAGCTTCGTGCGGATCTGGAACAACGCCTCGCGCTACGAATCGCACCTGTCGGCACCGATGACCTGGATGATCAACATCACCCGCCATCTGGCCATCGACCAGTTGCGCAAGCACCGCGACCGGCCTTTGACTGATTTCGAGCAGGAAGCCCTGGTGGATGAAAACCCCTCGGCCCATGACCTGTTGAACAGCGCCCGCGAAGCCACAGCCCTGAACCGCTGCCTGGAAACCCTCGAAGGCATGCAGCGCCGGTCGATCACCGTGGCCTACTTTCAGGGCTTGTCCTGCTCGGAACTGGCCGAGCATCTGGCGGCGCCGCTGGGTTCGGTCAAGTCATGGATTCGCCGTGGCATGGAACGCCTGCGCCGGTGCCTTGAATCATGAACTACCAGACCCCTGCCCTGCGCCGCGCCCTCGCCGCCGATTACGCTATCGGCCTGATGGCTGCGCCGGCCCGTCGGCGTTTCGAGCAATTGCTGCTGGAAGACGCGGCCCTGCGTGCCGAACTGGCGCACTGGCAGGAAAGCCTCGCCAGCCTCACCGAAACACTGCCGGAGGTTCCGGTGCCGGAGCGCGTGTGGCACGGCGTTACTGCACGTATCGAACCGCAAGAACTGCATGTGCCCGAGAAACGTCCGTTCTGGAACTGGCTGCGGGTGACAGCAGCACTGGCCTCCATCATGGTGCTGGTGTTCCTCGGCTCGCTGTACACCCACGACGACGCCCGCTACCGCGCCACGCTGCTGAGCGCCGACGCGCAACCGGCGCTGAAGGTCGAGGCCCATGATGATTACCTGCAAGTCGAGCCGCTGACATTGGCGGCCGTCGATCCTCAGCGCAGTCTGGAATTGTGGGCGATTCCGGCCGATGGCAAGCCGATTTCGCTCGGTGTGATCCCGGCGGGCGGCAAAGGCAAGGTTGAACTGAGTGAGGCACAGAAGGCGCTGATCGGCAAACCGATTGCGCTGGCGGTCAGTCTTGAACCGAAGGGTGGGTCGCCGACCGGACAGCCGACGGGGCCGGTTCTTTATCAAGGGGCGTTGGCGGCGCTATGAATGAGATCGGGAGCGGACAAGGACGCTCTCTGCCTCAAGAGTAATTGCCAACGCATCCTTTATTCCAAAACAGGCTTATTGACTGTCAGATCTGACAGTACTTTCAAAAACGACAGTATCTGAACATGTGTCCTCCAACCCTGTAGCGGAGTACGTCCCATGCTCAAATATCTGATTGCCGGTTCAGTCATCGCCCTGACACTCAGCAGCACTGTCTATGCAAATTGCCTGGAGGCCACGTCATTCAAAAAACTGAGTGACGGTAAATTCGAAGCAACGAGCCCCTATGGCACGGTTGAAGTTGATGTTGATCCCGGCAGCGCCAGTGAAAGCGATGTCCAGGCACTCCCCTTCACAGCCGCACGAGCAAAAGAAACGACTACCAATGCGGCCAGAGTCATCTGCCAATACGAAAGCAAAGGATCGGAAATTGGCGCCTCACTGGTCTTGAAAAAAGGATCGCCGATCAATCTGACCGGACCGGACTGGAAAAACGATGATTGCGCAACGAAGGACGGTGACGTTCAAAAGTGCGCTTTCAACTAGTCGAACGTTTCGATGACAGCACAAGACAATTTCACGAAAAAGGGCGACCTGACCGGCCGCCCTTTTTCGTGGTCACAACTTACGCCGCACTGAACAACTTGTGCGGATCAATCACAAACTTCTTCGGCACGCCCGCATCGAACTCGCCGTAACCTTCCGGCGCCTGGTCGAGGCTGATGACCTGCACGCCCACCACTTCGGCGATGTTGATGCGGTCCCACATGATCGCCTGCATCAGCTGGCGGTTGTACTTCATCACCGGAGTCTGGCCGGTGTGGAAGCTGTGGGATTTCGCCCAGCCTAGGCCGAAGCGAATGCTCAGGCTGCCCATTTTCGCGGCGGCATCGACAGCGCCCGGATCTTCAGTCACGTACAGGCCCGGGATACCGATCTTGCCGGCGACGCGCACCACGCCCATCAGCGAGTTCAGCACGGTGGCCGGGGCTTCGGATTTGACGCCGTCGTGACCATGGCCGCGAGCTTCGAAGCCCACGCAGTCCACCGCGCAATCCACTTCAGGTTCGCCCAGCAGCGCGGCGATCTGTTCGTGCAGCGGGGTATCTTTCGACAGGTCGACGATTTCAAAACCCTGAGCCTTGGCGTGGGCCAGGCGGATGGTGTTGACGTCGCCGACGATCACCACCGCCGCGCCGAGCAGACGGGCCGAAGCGGCAGCCGCCAGACCGACCGGGCCGGCGCCCGCGATGTAAACGGTGCTGCCCGGACCGACGCCAGCAGTAACGGCGCCGTGGTAACCGGTCGGCAGGATGTCGGAAAGACAGGTCAGGTCACGGATTTTCTCCATGGCCTTGTCGCGGTCCGGCAGTTTCAGCAGGTTGAAGTCGGCGTACGGCACCAGCACGTATTCGGCCTGGCCGCCGGTCCAGTCGCCCATGTCGACGTAACCGTAGGCACCGCCGGCGCGAGCCGGGTTGACGGTCAGGCAGACGCCGGTGTGTTGCTCCTTGCAGGAACGGCAGCGCCCGCAAGCCACGTTGAACGGAACGGACACCAGGTCGCCGATTTTCAGGCTTTCGACGTCACTGCCCTTCTCGATCACTTCACCGGTGATCTCGTGCCCCAGCACCAGACCGACCTGGGCCGTGGTACGGCCGCGCACCATGTGCTGGTCGGAGCCGCAAATGTTGGTTGAAACCACACGCAGGATGACACCGTGCTCGATCTTCCTGCCGCGCGGATCCTGCATTTTCGGATAGTCGATTTTCTGTACTTCGACCTTGCCAGCGCCGAGATACACCACACCACGATTGCCAGACATGCTTTCACCTCGCTGTTGTTTTTATGGAACCGCGCCGCCCAGGCAGGCAGCGCGTTAAGTGCTCGGGTACAGATGCTGATTCTTGTGTTGCCTGTTATGGCCTCATCGCCAGCAGGCTGGCTCCCACAGTTGATTTCTGGTGTCACTGAGATCTGTGATCAGCACAAAACCCAGTGGGAGCTAGCCTGCTAGCGATAGCGATCTAGAGAACGACGGTGCGGTTGGCGTTCAGGAACACCCGCCGCTCAATGTGATACCCCACGGCCCGGGCCAGGGTCAGGCCTTCAATGTCGCGGCCCTTGGCAATCAGGTCTTCGGGGTAATGACTGTGATCCACCGCCTCGACGCCCTGGGCGATGATCGGCCCCTCGTCGAGGTCGTTGTTGATGTAGTGCGCGGTCGCGCCCACCAGTTTTACGCCCTTGTTGTAGGCCTGGTGATACGGCTTGGCGCCCTTGAAGCCCGGCAGCAGCGAGTGATGAATGTTGATCGCCTTGCCATCGAGCTTGCGGCACAACTCCGGCGACAACACCTGCATGTAGCGGGCGAGGATCACCAGTTCGGCGCCGGCCTCCTCGATCACCTGCCACACCTGCCGCTCCTGGGCCGGTTTGTCGTTGGGGTCGAGGGGGAAATGGTAGTAGGGAATCTGGTGCCAGTCGGCCAGCGGCTTGAGGTCCGGGTGGTTGGACACCACCGCCGCCACGTCCATCGACAACTGGCCGATGCGCTGGCGGTAGAGTAAGTCGTTGAGGCAGTGATCGGCCTTGGAGACCATGATCACCACTTTCGGCCGGTAGTTCGGCGCGGTCAGCTCGAAGATCATGCCGAACGCCTGACCGCGTTCGGCGAGGCCGGCGCGGAAGGATTGTTCGTCAAAACCGTCGGGCTGACGGAATTCCACACGAATGAAAAAACGGCCCGAGAGCCGGTCGTCGAACGAGTGGTGCTCGGTGACGTAGCAGCCCTGCTCGAACAGAAAACGCGTCACCGCGTCCACGGTGCCGAGAACGCTGGGGCAGTCGGCGGTCAGAATCCATGTATCCGGGGCGCGGCTCATTGTTGTTTTACTCCTCTACTCGTTCCCCACGCACAGCGTGGGAACGATCATTACGCCTGAACGCTAAGGCCGTATTCGGCGGACGCATCCTGCAACCACAACCACCAGTAATCCGAGAAGCTGCGACGGATCAGCAGTTCCCAGGTGTCTTCGGCGGTGTGGCGAATCATCAGCTGCGACTTGGCGAACACCGTGCCCACAGCCTTGCCGACCGGGAAGTTGTTCGGATGCACGTCGTAGCTGGTGGATTTCATCAGCACCTGACGCACGTTCGGGCCGCTCAGTTCGAGCACCTGCTGGCCGCCGCTAACATTGACGATCGCGATGTGCAGATCGCCCAGCGCCTCGCGCAATTTCTGCTCGGCAGCGAACTCTTCGCCGCTCGGCACGATCAGCAGCCACTCGTCCGGGCCCATCCATTGCAGGCTGGTTTCACCTTTGACGATCACGCTCAGAGCGCCCGGCAACTCGATGCCCAGGGCCTTGTGCACACCGGCGGCGAACGCGGCATCGTGGCCGTCGCCACGAATGGTCAGATGGCCAAGAAGTTTCTTCTCGCGCACGGTGACACCGGCGCTTTTGCGGCCCTTGCCGACCAGGCTGGCGAGGTCGGCGTGATGCAGCGACGACTCGGCCTTGGCCCCGGTGGTCGGGCGTTGTTGGTAAACATTGGCTGCGGTCATAAAGCACCCTTCCTGAATTCTGTGCCGCTCCCGCGCCAGGCGCGGGAGCGCTCAATTAGATGTTCTGGCGATCGCCTTTCGGATCGAAGAACACCGAAGAAACGATTTCCGCCTCGATCACGCTGCCATCCGCCAGCGGTGCAAACACCCGCTCGCCCAGACGCTTCAGACCGCCCTTCACCACGCCCATGGCAAACGAATAGCCGAGGGAGTTGTGCGCGTAGCTGGAGGTCACGTGGCCGACCATGGTCATCGGGATCGTCTGCTTGGTGTTGAACACCAGTTGCGCGCCTTCCGGCAGCCAGACGTTCGGATCGATCGGCTTCAGGCCCACCAGCTGTTTACGCTGGTCACGCACGCAGTCTTCACGGTTCATGCCGCGCTGGCCGATCCACGAGAACGTTTTGGTGCGACCGACGCACCAGCCCATGTTCAGGTCGTCCGGGGTCATCGAGCCGTCGGTGTCCTGGCCGACGATGATGAAGCCCTTCTCGGCCCGCAGGACGTGCATGGTTTCAGTGCCGTACGGGGTCAGGTTGTACTGCTTGCCGGCCTCGACGATTTTTTCCAGCACACCCATCGCGTAGTCGGCCTGGACGTTGACTTCGTACGACAGCTCGCCGGTGAACGAGATACGGAACACCCGCGCCGGCACACCGCCGACCAGACCTTCTTTCCAGGTCATGAACGGGAACGCTTCGTTGGCCAGATCGATGTCGGTCACGGCGCTGAGCAGCTTGCGGCTGTTCGGGCCGGACAGGGTCATGGTCGCCCAGTGGTCGGTGACGGAGGTGAAGTACACCTTCATCTCTGGCCATTCGGTCTGGTGGTACAGCTCCAGCCACTGCAGTACGCGAGCCGCGCCGCCGGTGGTGGTGGTCATGACGAAATGGTTGTCGGCCAGACACGCCGTCACACCGTCGTCGAAGACCATGCCGTCTTCCTTGCACATCAGGCCGTAACGGGCCTTGCCCACGTCGAGCTTGGTCCAGGCGTTGGTGTACACGCGGTTGAGGAACTCACGGGCGTCCGGGCCCTGGATGTCGATCTTGCCCAGGGTCGAAGCGTCCAGCAGACCGACGCTGTCGCGCACAGCCTTGCACTCGCGTTTGACCGCGGCGTGCATGTCTTCGCCGTTTTTCGGGAAGTACCACGGACGTTTCCACTGGCCGACGTCTTCGAACTCGGCGCCGTTTTTCAGGTGCCATTGATGCAGTGCGGTGTAACGCACAGGTTCGAAGATGTGCCCACAGTGACGGCCGGCTACTGCGCCAAACGTCACCGGCGTGTAGTTCGGACGGAACATCGTGGTGCCCATCTGCGGGATGGTCACGTTCAGCGAACGGGCGGCGATGGCCAGACCGTTGACGTTGCCGAGCTTGCCCTGATCGGTGCCGAAGCCCAGTGCGGTGTAGCGTTTGACGTGCTCGACCGACTCGAAACCTTCGCGGGTCGCCAGTTCGATGGCGGCGGCGGTGACGTCGTTCTGCAGGTCGACGAATTGTTTCGGCGCCCGGGAAGTGCCCTTCTCGTGCGGCACCTGGAACAGCGCCAGCGTCGGTTCTTCGTGGCGGCTCAGGGCTTTCGGCAACACGCCTTCGACGGTCTGGAAACCGGCTTCGGCTGCGGCGCGCACGCCGCCTTCAAAACCGTCGGCCAAGGAATCGCCGAGACCGTAGACGCCGTTGATGCCACCGACGCACACGCGTTTCTGCGGTGCTTCGCCCGGTACGAAACCGAGGATGTCTTCGCGCCAGATCGGCTTGCCGCCCAGGTGCGAAGCCAGGTGCACCACCGGGCTGTAACCGCCGGAGCTGGCGATCACGTCGCAGTCCAGCCATTCGCCGGGACTGGTCACGGCATGGCCTTTCACATCGATGGCGGCCACGCGGGCAGCGGTCACACGCTTGCTGCCACGGGCCTCGATCACGGCGCTGCCGGTGAGGATACGAATGCCTTTGGCGCGCGCTTCTTCAACCAATGCGCCACGCGGATTGCTGCGGGCATCAGCGATGGCCACCACTTGCAGGCTGGCGTCGAGCCAGTCCAGCGCTACGCGATAGGCGTGATCGTTGTTGGTGGTCAGCACCAGCTTCTTGCCCGGCGCCACGCCGTAACGGCGCACGTAAGTCGACACCGCACCGGCCAGCATGTTGCCCGGCACATCGTTGTTGCCGTAGACCAGCGGACGCTCGTGAGCGCCGGTCGCCAGTACCACACGCTTGGCGCGGACACGGTGGATGCGCTGACGCACCTGGCCGATCGGCGCGCGGTCGCCGAGGTGATCGGTGAGGCGTTCGTGAATGGTCAGGAAGTTGTGGTCGTGGTAACCGTTGACCGTGGCGCGCGGCAACAGCAGCACGTCCGGGGTATTTTTCAGTTCGGCCACCACACTGGCGACCCACTCCACGGCAGGCTTGCCGTCGAGGCTCTCGCGGGAGTCGAGCAGGCTACCGCCGAACTCTTCCTGTTCATCGGCGATGATCACCCGGGCACCGCTGCGCGCAGCGGCCAGGGCAGCGGCCAGACCGGCAGGGCCGGCGCCGACGATCAGCACGTCGCAGTGCTGGTTCATGTAGTCGTAGGTGTCCGGATCGACTTCGGTCGGCGAGCGACCCAGACCTGCAGCCTTACGAATGTACTTCTCGTAAGTCATCCAGAACGATTGCGGGTACATGAAGGTTTTGTAGTAGAAGCCCGGCGGCATCAGCTTGCCGCCGACCTTGCCGAGAATCCCCATCATGTCGTTGTTGACGCTCGGCCAGCCGTTGGTGCTGGTGGCGACCAGGCCCTGATACAGCGCCTGTTGCGTGGCGCGCACGTTAGGAATCTGGGTGGCTTCGGTGGCACCGATCTGCAGCACCGCGTTCGGCTCTTCGGCACCGGCGGCGAAGATGCCGCGAGGGCGCGAGTACTTGAAGCTGCGGCCGATGATGTCGACGCCGTTGGCGATCAGCGCCGAGGCCAGCGAATCGCCCTCGAAGCCTTTGTAGCTCTGACCGTTGAAGGTGAAGCTCAGCACTTTGTTGCGGTCGATCCGTCCACCGTTGGACAGGCGATTGGTCTGGCTCATACCTTCTCTCCCAGCGCCGGCGTGGCTGTTTTCGCAGGGTCAGCCTTGTCGGTGAATTGCGGCTTGGTGCCGATCTTGTAGGTTTCGAGAATCTCGTAGGTCACGGTGTCGCGGGTGACGTTGAAGTACTGGCGGCAACCGGCGACGTGATCCCACAACTCGTGGTGCAGACCACGCGGGTTGTCGCGGAAGAACATGTAGTCGCCCCACTCCTCGTCGGTGCAGCTGTTCGGATCCAGCGGACGCGGAATGTGCGCCTGGCCGGATGCATGAAATTCCTCTTCGGAGCGCAGTTCGCCGCAGTGAGGACAGAAGATATGCAACATGGGAATTTCTCCTGTTAGTGGGCGACAGCCGCAGCGCCGTGTTCGTCGATCAACGCACCGCTGTGGAAACGGTCGATGGAGAAAGGTGCGGCCAGCGGGTGCATTTCACCCTTGGCCAGACTCGCGGCAAACACATTGCCCGAGCCCGGCGTGGCCTTGAAGCCGCCGGTGCCCCAACCGCAGTTGAAGAACATGTTCGGTACCGGTGTTTTCGAAATGATCGGGCAGGCGTCCGGCGTAGTGTCGACGATGCCGCCCCACTGACGGTTCATGCGTACCCGCGACAGCACCGGGAACATCTCGACGATGGCCTGAATGGTGTGCTCGATCACCGGGTACGAACCGCGCTGGCCGTAGCCGTTGTAGCCGTCGATACCGGCGCCGATCACCAGGTCGCCCTTGTCGGACTGGCTGATGTAACCGTGCACGGCGTTGGACATGATCACGCTGTCGATGATCGGCTTGATCGGCTCGGATACCAGCGCCTGCAGCGGGTGGGATTCGATCGGCAGACGGAAACCGGCGAGTTTGGCCATGTGTCCGGAGTTACCGGCGGTGACCACACCGACGCGCTTGGCTCCGATGAAACCCTTGTTGGTTTCAACGCCGATGCACACGCCGTTTTCCTTGCGGAAACCGATCACTTCGGTCTGCTGGATCAGGTCAACACCGAGGGCGTCGGCGGCACGGGCAAAGCCCCACGCCACGGCATCGTGACGGGCCACGCCGCCGCGACGCTGGACGGTTGCGCCCATCACCGGGTAGCGGGTGTTTTTCGAGCAGTCGAGGTACGGGATCTCGTCCGCGACTTGCTTGGCGTTGAGCAGTTCGCCGTCAACGCCGTTGAGGCGGTTGGCGCTGACCCGACGCTCGGAATCACGGATGTCCTGCAAGGTGTGGCACAGGTTGTAGACGCCGCGCTGGGAGAACATCACGTTGTAGTTCAGGTCCTGAGACAGGCCTTCCCACAGTTTCATCGCGTGTTCGTACAGGTGCGCCGACTCGTCCCACAGGTAGTTGGAGCGAACGATGGTGGTGTTGCGCGCCGTGTTGCCGCCGCCCAGCCAGCCCTTCTCGACCACGGCCACGTTGGTGATGCCGTGTTCCTTGGCCAGGTAGTAGGCAGTCGCCAGACCGTGCCCGCCGCCGCCGACGATGACCACGTCGTAGACCTTTTTCGGGGTCGGCGTGCGCCACATGCGCTGCCAGTTTTCGTGGTGGCTGAGGGAGTGCTTGAAGAGGCCGAAGCCCGAATAGCGTTGCATAGTCATTTACTCCAGAACGCTCAGCGATAAACCGGGAAGTCTGCGCACAGGGCCGCAACCTGCTGGGCGACGTTGGCCTCGACATCGGCATCGCCGAGGTTGTCGAGGATGTCGCAGATCCAGCCGGCCAGCGTCACGCACTGCGCCACCTTGAAGCCGCGGGTGGTCACCGCCGGGGTGCCGATGCGCAGGCCGGAGGTGACGAACGGCGACTGCGGGTCGTTCGGTACGGCGTTCTTGTTGACGGTGATGTGGGCGCGACCGAGGGCGGCGTCCGCGTCTTTACCGGTGAGGCCCTGACGGATCAGGCTGACCAGGAACAAGTGGTTGTCGGTGCCGCCGGACACTACATCGTAGCCACGTTTGATAAAGACGCTCGCCATCGCCTGGGCGTTGTCGATCACTTGTTGCTGATAGGCCTTGAAGCCAGGCTCCAGCGCTTCCTTGAAGCACACGGCTTTACCGGCGATGACGTGCATCAGCGGGCCGCCCTGGGCGCCGGGGAATACCGCCGCGTTGAGCTTCTTCTCGATCTCTTCGTTGGCCTTGGCCAGGATCAGGCCGCCACGGGGACCGCGCAGGGTCTTGTGAGTCGTGGTGGTGACCACATCGGCGTACGGCAGCGGGTTCGGGTACAGACCGGCAGCTACCAGACCGGCAACGTGGGCCATGTCGACGAACAGCAGCGCGCCAACCTTGTCGGCGATCTGACGGAAGCGCGGGAAGTCGAGGGTCTTCGAGTAGGCCGAGAAACCGGCGACGATCATTTTCGGTTTGTGCTCGACGGCCAGACGCTCGACTTCGTCGTAATCGATCAGGCCGGTCTTGGTGTCGATGCCGTACTGCACGGCGTTGTACAGCTTGCCCGAGGACGACACCTTGGCGCCGTGGGTCAGGTGACCGCCGTGGGCCAGGCTCATGCCGAGAATGGTGTCTCCGGCCTGGATCAGTGCCAGGTACACCGCGCTGTTGGCCGAAGAACCGGAGTGCGGCTGGACGTTGGCGTAATCGGCGCCGAACAGTTGCTTGGCGCGTTCGATGGCCAGCGCTTCAACCTTGTCGACGTGCTCGCAGCCACCGTAGTAGCGCTTGCCCGGATAACCTTCGGCGTACTTGTTGGTCAGGCCGCTGCCTTGCGCTTCCATGACGCGCTTGCTGGTGTAGTTCTCCGACGCGATCAGCTCGATGTGATCTTCCTGACGTTGCTCCTCGGCATTCATCGCCGCCAGCAGTGCATCGTCGTAACCCTGGATCCGGTCTTGCTTGCTGAACATCGCGTCTCTCCCAGCGGCATCTGTGCGCCATTCGTCTCGGTAAGGCACTGGCAATGATGGCAGTGCCCTTTGATGCCGATGGTATGGCCGGCGCAGGGAGGTCAAATGCCTACGGACGCCACGCAAAGGTGCGTTTACGACATGGCGACAGCGACGGACTCAAACAAGCAGCTGGCGCAAGGCCAGAAGAACGAGGAAATGCGCGGGATAGAGCGCATACGCCCAGCGCCGCAGGGGTGACGCATGGAGGTAAGTGGCGTGTCGCAACAGGAACATTCCGGACAGTGGCGCGATCAGGCAGGTCGCAATGCCGAGGACCGCCACGCGGTTGCCGAACTGCGCGGATTCGAAGAGCACCTGCCACTGATTCGCCGCCAGACACACCAGCCCCGGCAGCAGGCTGAAATACCAGGGTTTGCGAAACACCAGCAACATCGCCAGCGGCAGCAGGACGCCGAACAGACCGAACATCAGTCGCTCCGGGAACAACGCGGCCACCAGCAAGGCGCCGGCAGCCAGCAATCGCGAAACCAATGCCTGATCCTGCCAGCCCCGCGCCACCAGCAATCCCGGCGCCAGCGTGGGCATCACGTTCAAGGTGTCGGGATCGGGAACGTACAAACGGTAGGGAATCTCGCTGAACAGACTGAACAACAGCAACCAGCCAAGATAACGCCATTCGGTCTTGCGCGCGCCGTCCCGCGCCAGGTTCGCCGCCATCGCCAGACAGAACCACGGGAACGCCAGCCGCCCCGGTACATACAGCCAATCGGCGCTGATCCCGACATATCGCAGGTGATCGAGCAGCATGCTCAGCAGCGCCAGCCACTTGAGCAGATCGAGTGCGCCGTCGCGCCGGCTCAGGTGCATAATCGGCTCGCATCCTTGTAAAGTTCTGACAGCGACATCCCGTGTGCTCCCCGGATGATCTTCGGTACAGTGCGCACCATCATTGACCCCACGAAGCGCCACAAGCGCCTCGATCACGGAAGCCGGCCATGACCGACAAGAGCCAACAATTCGCCAGCGACAACTACTCCGGTATCTGCCCCGAAGCCTGGGCTGCCATGGAACAGGCCAACCACGGCCACCAGCGCGCCTACGGCGACGATGAGTGGACAGCACGCGCCTCCGATTATTTCCGCAAGCTGTTCGAGACCGACTGCGAAGTGTTCTTCGCCTTCAACGGCACCGCCGCCAACTCCCTGGCCCTGTCGTCGCTGTGCCAGAGTTACCACAGCGTGATCTGCTCGGAAACCGCCCACGTCGAAACCGACGAATGCGGCGCACCGGAGTTCTTCTCCAACGGTTCGAAACTGCTGATCGCCGGTACTGAAAACGGCAAGATCACCCCGGCCTCGATCCGCGAAGTCGCGCTCAAGCGCCAGGATATCCACTACCCGAAACCACGCGTGGTGACCCTGACCCAGGCCACCGAAGTCGGCAGCGTCTACACCCCGGAAGAAGTCCGCGCCATCAGCGACACCTGCAAGGAACTGGGCCTGAACCTGCACATGGACGGCGCGCGGTTCTCCAACGCCTGCGCGTTCCTCGGCTGCTCGCCGGCGGACCTGACCTGGAAGGCCGGCGTCGACGTGCTGTGCTTCGGCGGCACGAAAAACGGCATGGCGGTGGGTGAAGCGATCCTGTTCTTCAACCATAAACTGGCCGAAGACTTCGACTACCGCTGCAAACAGGCGGGGCAACTGGCCTCGAAGATGCGCTTCCTGTCGGCCCCGTGGGTCGGCATCCTGGAAAACGACGCCTGGCTCAAATACGCCCGCCACGCCAACCACTGCGCGCAACTTTTGGCAGAACTGGTCAGCGACATCCCGGGCGTGGAACTGATGTTCCCGGTGCAGGCCAACGGCGTGTTCCTGCAACTCTCGGAACCGGCCATCGCCGCGCTGACCGCTCGCGGCTGGCGCTTCTACACCTTCATCGGCAAGGGTGGTGCGCGCTTCATGTGCTCGTGGGACACCGAAGAAGAGCGCGTACGCGAGCTGGCCCGCGACATCCGCGAAGTCATGTCCCACTAAAGTCCCGGCTTGCACAGCTCCCCTGTGGGAGCGAGCCTGCTCGCGATGAGGCCAGCACATCCAACATGGATGCAAGCTGACACTCCGCCATCGCGAGCAGGCTCGCTCCCACAAAAGCTCACCCGATCGCCCCTCATCGTTTGCACCTGAAGACTTGGTCTACATTGTCTGTCGAGCCATCGCTCACATAACAATAAGCAGGAGCTTGCGCATGTCGCTAAAAGGCAAAACCTTGTTCATCACTGGCGCCAGCCGTGGCATCGGGCGCGAGATTGCGCTGCGGGCTGCGCGGGACGGGGCTAATATCGTGATCGCGGCCAAGAGCGCCGAACCCCACGCCAAGTTGCCCGGCACCATTCACAGCGTCGCGGCGGAAGTCGAAGCGGCTGGCGGCAAGGCTTTGGCCCTGCAGCTCGATGTGCGCGAGGAAGAGGCCGTGCGCCAGGCACTGGCGCAGGCCAACGAACACTTCGGCGGGATCGATGCGCTGGTGAACAATGCCGGGGCGATCAAGTTGACCGGTGTGCAGCACATCGAACTCAAGCGTTTCGACCTGATGCACCAGATCAACACCCGCGCGGTGTTGCTCTGCAGCCAGGCAGCCCTGCCCTATCTGAAGAAGTCCGCCGGGCACATTCTCAACCTGTCGCCGCCGCTGAATATGGCCAGCAAATGGTTCGCGCAATACAGCCCCTACACCGTGACCAAGTACGGCATGAGCATGCTGACCGTCGGGATGAGCGAGGAGTTCGCCAATTACGGGATCAGTGTGAATTCGCTGTGGCCGCAAACCATGATCGCCACTGCCGCCATCGAATTTCAGTTGGGCAACCGGGAGTCGTTCAAGCATGCGCGCACGCCGCAGATCATGGCGGATGCGGCACATGTGATTCTGGGCAGCAGCGGGCGGCGGATTACCGGGCGGTTGTTGATCGATGAGGAGATTTTGCGGGAGAACGGTGTGAGTGAATTCGAACACTATCGGTTTGAACCGGACAGCAACGCGAAACTGATGCCTGACCTGTTTATCGACTGAACATTTTCAGAAACGACCTACGCCAGGTCCTACATAACTCAAACAAACCTCGCCATAGACTGCCGACTCCATTTTCGAGGAGTGCAGACTATGGCGAACCCTGCCTACATGACCATCACCGGCAAGATCCAGGGCCTTATTTCAGCCGGATGCTCGACGCCGGAATCGGTCGGCAACAAATACCAGACGGCCCATACCGATGAAATCATGGTGTTCGCTCTGAGCCATGAAATTCGCCGCGACGCCAATCTCGGCAAACCCGTCCACCGGCCGGTCATCATCACCAAAGCGGTCGACAAATCTTCCCCATTGCTGGCTCAGGCGCATTCGAACAGCGAAGAACTGGACTGCACGATCAGTCTCTACCGCACATCACCCCAGGGGCAGCAGGAAAAAATACTATTCGATCACCCTCGACGGGGCGGTCCTCGCTGAACTGTCGCAGGATGTGCCCCATGTCATTCTGCAAAACGATGCCCAGCCTCAAGAACAACTGGCCATTCGTTACCGCGGCATCAGTTGGGTACACCACATTGCAGGCACCACTGGCTATACCTCGTGGGGCGAAGCGGGTTGAGTTCACGGCAGCATGATCTGTGCGAAGTACAGGACGCCGCCGGCAACCTGCTTGGACAGGCACTGACCATCGGAAACCGTCATCTGGCATATGGCATTGCACGTGTGCAATTCCATCAACAAGTCGCGTACTTCGCCAAGCGAATTACCGAGGAGGTAGCGGACGGACGCCTGACGCCGCAGCAAGGGATCAATGCGCTTGCGCAGGAACAACGAAACCTGTTGAACCAGTCCCGGGCCCTGCAGCAAAACAGACACGGCACGCTCACCGGCGCGGCCAGGACACCACGCTTGTCGATGCTTCCACAGGCTGCAGCGAATCCCGATCCACAACGTTTACTGCGGGCCGTTCGCCAGCAGAATCTGAGAGTGACGCACCTGAACTCAGCGCCGCTCTCTTCTGCGCATCCGGTCAACGACTTGCGATTTTCCCCCGCGAACACTGGCCCCAGGAATTGCCGGCACCGGAGGAGCCAGGGTTCTACATCGTGCCGAAAAGTCTGTCCGCCGAGAAACTGCAGGCGCAACTGTTTCCGTCGCCCAACCCGAATGTCATCGCCAAATTCAAAAGCCTCAATCCGCTGGAAGACGTGGTGAAAGCAGGATCGTTGATTGTCCTGAGCGATCCGGACAATCAGCAATGCACCTATGAAGAATCACTGCTGATGGAAACCGCGCACATCGTCAGCATGGCGCTGGCGCCGTTGACGCTGGAAGAGGCGGACTTTTTTGCGCAGCACTATGAGGTCATCAGAAGGACGCTTTCAGATGGCTCGAAAGTTATTGGGGTTGGGACTGCCATGGCAGCTAATCATCTGGATGGCATAAAAGCCGCTTTGAAAGACATTGAGGCATTACATATCAGCACTATCGAGACCAATGGCAGCCTGAACTCAAAGGCATTCAAAAAGCGGCGCGCCGAATTACTTCAACGGCTGGACGGACAACTCACCGGACTGACGAAGAAAGTCATTGGCCTCCCTGATCACCCAAACCTCAAGATCGCTCTAGGGATCGAGCATCCGCACCTGGTGCACCGCTGGAGGAAGGCTGGCGGCATCGGCCAGGCACCCGGATACGCCACTCACATTCAAGGCGTGGTGAAAGCCTCGCAATACGTAAAATATGGCGGATGGATTGGTACGGCCGTGGGTGGCGGAGCCTCGGTAATGAAGGTTCAGGATGTCTGTACGAACGAGAACGCCGAGGCGTGCGAAAAGATTAAATTCACCGAAACCGGAAGTTTTCTGGGTGGAGCTGTCGGTTCTGTTGTAGGTGCAAGCACGGCCTCCACCATTTGCGTAGCACTCGGGGTAACCAGTGCAGGAATCGGTGGGGCACTGTGCGGGATCGTGGTTGCGGGAGCCGGATCCTTTACGGTCGGCTATATGGGCGAAAAAGGCGGCGAAATCGCCGGTGAATTGATTTACGAGAAAACCCGATGAGTTATGAAACTGCAAGAGATGCTTTTATCATTCTAAACATCATAAACTTCGCCGCACTCATAATAATTAACTGCATCGTTCTATATATCGCAAAAACAAAAATAGAACTAATAATGAACAGCCTTCAAAACAGTTCGATCGCCGGAGGCCTTATGATGCTATGGCATGGAGGCGTGCGGGGGCGGATCTACATGATGGGGGAAATTTTCAGCTTCCTGAAACGTCCAGAAATCTACCTTTATCAAGGAAAACTGAGCGCAAAAGATATTAAAAATTTTCCGCCAGACTTCAAACGCACGCTACTTACACTATATAAATATCAGAGAATTACCGGCTTAACTTTTTTGTTCTTTGGACTTCTCGCCGCATTAGAAGTTATTTAAAAACAGCAACTAATGACTTCATACGATCTCCCCTACGAGAGATCGCCCCCAAGCCTGCAAACTGAATTCAATATTCGATACGAACATCCCCCTTCGGCACGCTGCAGCAAGAAAGAATGTACCCCTCCGCCTCGTCGTCCTCGGTGATCCCGCCGTTGTGGTCCATCTCCACCTCGCCGCCGAGCTTGAGCACCTTGCACGTCCCGCAGATCCCCATGCCACAGGCTTTCGGGATCATCAGGCCGACCTTGGCCGCCGCCGCATGCACGGTCTCGCCCGGTGCCACGCGGATGCTCTTGTCCGATGAGGTGAACTCCACCAGGTGCAGATCCGCCGCCGGGATTTCCGGTGCTTCGGCGGCCTGTTCGGCCTGTTCCACTGCGTCGGCGCGGGCTTCCGGCGGCGTGGCGCCGAAGGACTCCTCGTGATAGCGCTTCATGTCGTAGCCGGCGTTTTCCAGCAGGCGCTTGACCGCCGTCATGTACGGCGTCGGGCCGCAGCAGAAGACTTCGCGCTCGAGGAAGTCCGGCACCATCAGTTCCAGCATCTTGTGATTCAGGTAGCCGCGATAACCGGCCCACGGCTCGCCCAGCCCGTGTTTTTCGCAGATCAGGTGCAGACTGAAGTTGTCGATCCGCGACGCCATGTGTTCCAGCTCGCGGTGGTAAATGATGTCTTTGGGCGAGCGGGCGCTGTGGATGAATGTCATGTCGACGTTACCGTTGGTGTCGTAGAACCAGCGCGCCATGGACATGCATGGCGTAATGCCGACGCCGCCGCTGAGGTACAGCACTTTCGGGCTCGGGAAGTCGATAGCATTGAACAGCCCGACCGGGCCGTGTACCGCCAGCTCCTGACCTTCGTGCAGCGTGTCGTGCAGCCAGTTGGACACCTTGCCCCCAGGCACGCGCTTGATGGTCACCGAAAAGCTGTACGGCACCGACGGCGAGCTGGAAATGGTGTACGAACGCATGATCGGCTGGCCTTCGATTTCCAGCTCCAGGGTCACGAACTGCCCGGGCTTGAAGAAGAACAGGATCGGCTGGTCGGCCATGAAACAGAAGGTGCGCACGTCCCAGGTTTCCTGGATGACTTTGACGCAACGGACGATGTGTCGGCCATTGGCCCAGGTCTGGGTGGTGACCGGATTCAGGAAGCTGTTCGACATGCTGTTCTCCACGGCCGACTGTCGGCCTTCATGTGGCGATTCTGCGTATAGCGCGAACGGCCCGTTTACCTATCCGCGACATTCACATACTTATCGCGACCAGCCCCCAACCACCGGGGGTTGCGCGTCGGGAACAGATTGCACCATGTCGCCCATGGATAAGGTTCCGGGCAGCGCCGGCCCCACACTCGCCCCAACACAAACAGATTCTTTACACCTTGCGCTGCAACCCTGATCAGCCACTTTCGCGGCCACGCAGATGGCCTTGAGGAATTCATCGATGGACACCGCAAAACTCAGCCTGGGCGACACGCTGGAACCCGCACGCAAGGCCACCGCACAAATGCTGCAGGAACGCGAGCGCACCTATTCGCTGCCGCAACCGTTCTACAGTGACGAGCGCCTGTTCGATATCGACATGCAGGAGATCTTCCAGAAAGAGTGGCTGATCGCCGGCATGACCTGCGAGATCCCGGCCAAGGGCAACTACATCACCCTGCAGATCGGCAAGAACCCGATCATCGTCATCCGTGGCGCCGAAGGCGTGGTGCATGCGTTCCACAACGTCTGCCGCCACCGAGGCTCACGCCTGTGCACCAGCGACAAGGGCAAGGTCGCCAAGCTGGTCTGCCACTACCACCAGTGGACGTATGAGCTGGACGGTCGCCTGCTGTTCGCCGGCACCGAAATGGGCGCCGACTTCGACATGAAGCAGTACGGCCTCAAGCCGGTGAACGTGAAGACCGCCGGCGGCTACATCTTCATCAGCCTGGCGGAGAACCCGCCGGCCATCGATGACTTCCTGTCGACCCTGAACCACTACATGGAACCGTATGACATGGAAAACACCAAGGTGGCGGTGCAAACCACCTTGATGGAAAAGGCCAACTGGAAACTGGTGCTGGAAAACAACCGCGAGTGCTACCACTGCAACGGTTCGCACCCGGAATTGCTGAAAACCCTGCTGGAGTGGGACGACGTCACCGACCCGCGCGCCGACCAGGCGTTCAAGGATCATGTCGCCGCCTCTGCTGCCGCGTGGGAAGCCGAAAAGATCCCTTACGCCCATGCCAGTTTCGGCCTGCGCAACCGCATCGTGCGCATGCCGCTGCTCAAGGGCACCGTGTCGATGACCATGGACGGCAAACAGGGCTGCGCCAAACTGATGGGCCGGATCAAGAACCCGGACCTGGGCTCGATGCGCATCCTGCACCTGCCGCACTCGTGGAACCACTGCATGGGCGACCACATCATCGTGTTCACCGTGTGGCCGATCAGCGCCCAGGAAACCATGGTCACCACCAAGTGGATCGTGCACAAGGATGCCGTGGAAGGCGTGGATTACGACGTCGAGCGCATGCGCAAAGTGTGGGACGCGACCAACGATCAGGACCGTCGCCTGGCCGAAGAAAACCAGCGCGGGATCAACTCCACCGCGTATCAGCCGGGGCCGTACTCCAAGACTTATGAGTTCGGCGTGGTCAACTTCGTCGACTGGTATAGCGAGCGCATGCTGAGCAACCTCGGGGCCGAGCCTGCGCCGTACCTCAAAGGGGTGCCGGTCCAAGGATAAAAGCAAAAGCATCGCCAGCAGGCTGGCTCCCACAGGAGATATCTGTTCACCAGAGATCCAGTGTGGGAGCCAGCCTGCTGGCGATGGCGTCATCGCTGTCATCGCATCACTTGGATGACCACCTCACACTGCCATCCTCGCCAATAAACTCTTCGAAAATCTCCTCCCCCACCAACCTGATTTTCGCGTACCCGTTCAACACCCGCAGCGGATAGTCCGGATCCTTCGCATCCTGCGTTTCGGAAAACAGTATCCGTGAATGCCCGTTCAGCTCGCTGGTGGTGCCATAGGGAATCGCTCCGTGCCCGGCGCAGCGTGCATGCAGACCGCCCTGGGTCGCATAGACGATGCCGTTGTGCAGATGCCCCCAATACCAGTAATCCGGCTCACGTCCCAGCGCATCGCACACCGGTTGATACAGCGCAGTCTTGTTGTGCCCGGTGATATCGAAGCCCTGATGATGACTGAGCACCATCAGTTTCTTGCGTTTGGGCAAGCCCTTCATCCAGGCGATTTGCGGTTCGTTCAGCGTGCCGTCCATGTACAGGTTCATCACGTCCGAGGCATAGGCCGTGTCCAGCCCGACAATCAGCCAGTCGTCGTTGATCAGGGCAAAGTAGCTGGTGCCCTGCTGCCCCGGAAAACGCGCGGCCAGTTCCTTGAAGTAACCGTGCGCACCGCTGTACATCTCGTGGTTGGAATTGAGGGTGAACGAGCCGTGGGTGCCCATCGGCCAGCCGGACATGTCGGTGTCCTCCTGGGAATGGGTGCCCGCGTAGTAGACATCCCCCAGGTGAATGGTGAAGTCGGCATTGGCCAGTTGCATCTGGTTGGCCACCGACACCGCCGGTGCATGACTGTTGAACGGCCCGGTGCCCCAGTCGCCGGCAATCGCCAACGTCACTTCGCGCTCCATGGTCACCAGTGCCGGGTCGGTGCCGAAGGTCGCGTGGTGACGCAGGTTTTCGATCCATTTGAGCAGCGCCTCGCTCCACAGCAGATCCAGCAGTTCCCACTTGCGGCAGCCGAGCAGCGTGCCGTCCTTGAGCACTTTGGTTTGCAGTTGATCAGGGGACTGCGGCAACGGCGTTGCATTGCCGATGCGCAGGATCGACAGGCCGTGGGACAACTCCCACGGCACGGCCGGCTCGTCATCCGGCAACTCTCCGTGCTTGAGCACGTACTGCGCCTGATCGTGACCGCGCTGGAGCAGCTTGATGATGGCCTGGAACTCCTCGGGCTCCAGTTCACTGATGAGCTTCATCCAGGCCATTTCGATGCGCGTAAGCAAACCGTGCAAGCGTACTTTGACCTTGTCGTATTCATGCTTCAGATGACCGACCGCTGACATGGCGTAATCCTCTATCCGTAGGGGTTCACAGGGTTTTCATGAATTCGATCAGTGCACGTTTGTCGTCGTCCGACAGTGTCGTGCCATACAGGTGACCGCTGTTGTGATTGCCCTCCAGGCGCGTGTCGTACTTGAAGTCCGCCGAGGCTTTCGCTTGGGCGCCGCTGGTCACGAAGCCGACGTTGACCGGGTCGTAGACATCGGAGCCGGTGATGAACACCTGCGGACGTTTTTCCAGCGGTTGCAGCAAGTCCCAAAGCGTCGGCACCGAGCCGTTGTGCAGATAAGGCGCGCGCAGCCAGATGCCGTCGGTGGGCGTGTTGCTGTAGCTCTGGGTCTTGCGGTAGGCACCGAAATCGAACGGCGGCTTCTTGAAGGTGTGGAACGCCGCCACCAGCCCGGTGGTGAACGAGTCGAGGCGATGCGGATCGGTGCCGAGCTGGTCGATGTTGGTGGTGACCTGCCCGGTGTCGGCGCGACCGAAGTCGTGGCAACCGGCGCAATTGGCTTCCCAGATCGGTTTGCCCTGGGCGACTTTGGCCTGATCCAGCGCCCACGGCCACGCGGGTGCCTTGTGTCCGAGCAGCCAGTTGGTCACGCGATTGAAACTCGGCGGCAGCACCGATTCCGGCGTTGCACCCACGGCCATCGCGGCGGCGTAGTTGCGCTCGTGGATCTTGTTGTTATTGCCGTCCCAGTGCAGGTACATCGATTCCCGGGGTTTCTGGTTCCACACTTGCGGCAGGTCGACGGTGCCGATGGTCGAGTCATCCGGGAAGCCGAACACCACCATTTTCGTCGGGTTGAAAGTGTCGGTACGCCCCGGCCCCTGCAGCGGACGCAACTTCTGCCAGGCGTAGGCCTGCTTCTGTTTGAGTAGCGCGGTCTTGGCCATCGGGATGATCAGGTAACGGTTGTAGAGCCGCTCGAAGAAACCGAGCTGAAACTTGCTGTTGATCGCCGCCATCACCGCGTCGGTAGTGAATTTCGGGTCGCTGGCGCAATCGTAGGCGAACCACTGGAAAGCCTGCAGTTGCAGGGTGTTGGCCGGTGCGCTCGGCACATTGACCGCAACGTCGCTGGCATTCGCCCGGTAGGAACCGGTGTGGCACAACGCACAGTTCGGCTCGACGGTCGGGTAACCGATCTGCCGCTTGGCCATGCCGATCGGCAGGTCCTTGCCGTTCTCGAACAGGAAACCGAAAACCTCCCAGCCGCCGGGTTTCGGCATCTTCTCGGGGCACATCTGCGGCAGCACGGAGAACAGGTAATACGGAATCCGCGCTTCGATGCCGAGGCCAATGGCGGCGTATTTGTAGTGATCTTCGTCGGAGGCGTATTCCTGCTCCGGCACCACCCGCAGCATCTGATACCAGGTCTGGTAACCGATGAACGCCAGCAGCGCGACCACCACCAGCGTGCCGACCTTGAACCCGTGGTTCTGCCAATGCCGCGCCCACGCCGCCCGCCATTCGCGCCAGCCATCACAGAGCAAGGCCAGTGGTCGGTTTTCAGGGGTGGTGCCGAGGTACAGCAGGATGCCGAGGATCAGGAAAAAGCTCAGGTCGCCCATCAGCATCGGCACGAACACCGAGCCCTGGCTGCTGGTGTCGATCAGGTAGATCCAGAACGCCACGGCGATCAGCCGCGTCAGCACACACAACCAGGAATGCACCACATAGCGCGGCGCGTTGAAGCCCGACGGCATGTAGAACACGCTGATGCCCACCAGCAGCATCCCGGCGTTTTCCAGCCACGGGTCGGAGAGTTGCGGCGGCAGGCCGACCACCGATGTCAGCAACCCCGGCGCAAACAGCGCCGGGATCGCGAACACCATGTTCATCGCTATGCCGAGCCAGATGAAACGTTGAAACCAGCGGATGTAGCTGTCCATGTCATCCATTTCCTTGTGCAGACAGGAGAGGTCTAGTGCCTGATACCCCGCCATCGCTGGCAGACCAGCTCCCACAAATGCGCACCGCATTTCAACGTGGGAACGAGCCTGCTCGCGATTGCAGTCGACCCGGTTGCAAGTCAACCGAGAGCCGTCTTCTCCAGGTGTTCAAGGATGACCGGATACACATCGACCACCGCGTTCTTGCCGAACATGCAATCGATGTGGCCGTAACCCGGCACAACATGCCGGCTATAACGCTCCGGCCCGTGCTTCTCGCAAACCCGCTGATAGGTCTTGAGCGTACTCTCCGGCAAGTAGCACTGGTTTTCCGCGCCACTGATGAAACAGATCGGCATGGTCAGCCGGTCGAAGTGCGGCATGTACACATCGTTGCCCTTGAAGTCCACCAGATGCCCTTTGCGCACGATCAGTGCCAGGTGCTCGAAGGTCTCGATGTTCGACTCGCCGAACAACTCGTGCAGGTTGTCGTGCAGTGTCTCGTTGAGGGTGTCATGGCGGTACAGCGAGGCGTACATGAAGGTGACGCGGTGGCACACCGGGTTGGTGCAATAGCCCTGGGCTTCGATCCGCGCGTAGCCGTTGAGGGCCTTGTCGTACAGCCGGTTGAACCAGTTTTCCTTGCTGTCGGCGTAGGCGGTCATGGATTTGATGCCGATCGCGTCGAGCATCCCCGGCAAGTGCAGACCGGCCTTCAGCCCCGTCGCCGTCGCGACCACCGTGTCGGCGGCGATCTGCGAGCAGACCACCGAACGCACGCCCTGCAAACCGGCGAGCAACGACATGAAGAAGGTCGTCGCGCCGTAGCAATGCACCACGCACTGCACGTCCTTCGCGCCGGTCTGCTGCTGGATCTGCCCGATGGCAGCCTTGAAGTCGTACTGGGCAATCTGCTCGCCGTTCCACTCCTTCTTGCTCGCCGGCAGCAGGATGCTCACGCGGAAATCCAGCAGCCACACGTCGTAGTCATGCTTGCAGAGGAACTCCAGCAGGTTGGTCTGGATGGTGTCGGTGGAAAAGATGTTCGAGCCCACACCCAACCCGTGCACCAGCATCACCGGGCCTTTGCTGCCGGCCTGATAGCGGCTCAGGCGCAGTTCCACACCGTCCTCGGTGGAGAAGAAATGCACATCCGGTGTCGGCGCATCCAGCGGCCGTTTCAAGCGCGGCGGTGCATCGGGGTTGAAGTATTTGTCGCCGGCAAACACCCCGCCGTAACTCTCCCAGAGGATCCCGGCGAAGAACTTGCCGAACCGTGCCAGCCCTTCAATGCGCTCACGCTCGTTGCGCGCATTGAGCACTTTCATGGTGGTCATCTGCTTGGCGAAGTCTGCCGGCTTGATGTGCATCACACCCGAGCCGATCACTTCGCCGGACTTGTCCGGGCCGCGATACAGCGTGACGTAGAGGGTGCTGGTGTCATGCCAGATGTTCAGCACGCCGTTGTCTTCCGGCACGGTTTTGAAGGCGCTGAAGAAATAGTCGTTGCCGTCCTCGGCGGTCAGTTTCATGTCGTATTTCATGTGGCGAGTGTCGACCTGCTGCTCGAATTGCTCGAACAGGTTGAACACGCCGTTGCTGGCAGTCAGCGGCTGCGGCGACAGGACCGGGGCGATCACGGTGCCGACGATGGTTGCGGCGTGCTCCGGTTCCTTGATCATCCGGTTGAGGTCGTTGGCGGTGATGGTCAGGGTGAAGTCGATCGGCGAATTGTCCGCTTCGCCGCGTTTGGCCGCCGCCTCGTAAACCTTCAGATCCGTACTCTGCGCAGCGGTAAAAGCCCGGGAGAAATAGCCCTTCATGGTCTCGGTGAACTGCACGCCGAGGGTCGGTGGCACCGGTTGTTTGCGCGGTGCCGAGGGCAATGTGTAATCGATTTTCCAGCCCCGGTCGGCGGCCAGCAGGCCCATGTTGCGCTCGCTGACGGCGGAGATGGTCAGCAGCGGGTTGACCGCCAATGACGTCGGAATCACCGCACCGTCGGTCACGTACAGGTTGGCGTAGACATCGGTGCCACTGGCGCCGCTGAACACCTGGCCCTTGTGGTTGACCACGCCTTGCGCGGCGTCTTCACCCATCACGCAACCGCCCAGCGGATGCACCGAGACGATGCTGTGTTTGAGCAATTTGGTCCAGATCGGGTTCTCGACCCAGATCCCGCCCAAGGCCTTGGTGCTCTGGTGCAGGCGTTCGTTTCCGATCTTGAAGTTTTCCTGCTCACCGACGCCCGGCCAGTCGATGCGCAGTTGATCCTTGCTGTCGAGGACCATGCGCCCCTGGCCGCTGTCGTGGCTCATGATCAGATAGGTCTGCATATTGTGCAGCGCGCCGTAGTACGGGCCGCGCAGGAAGCTTTCGGCTTCGCGCTCCTTGTATTTCACTTTGCCGCTGAAGCTGTCGTCGGTGGGCACCCCGATCATCTCGGCGAACCCGGCCATCGCCGGCACCATCGGCCGCCCGAGGGCACCGGGAATCGAGCCCTCCTCGATGACCATGCGACTGCTGCGATCACCCTCCTTGCGCATGTCGATGATCGACGTGATGCACGGGCCGACCGGTTTCATCTCCTTGGCCGAGTGCGTGCCGAAACCGATGCCGTTGATGGTCTGTTCGCAGTTATGACCGAAGCCGAGGATGTCGCCGTTGCCGCTCATGTTCTCGCCGAGCTGCCCGGACATCGCCAGGCCCTTGTCCCGCGAGCGCAGCAGAATTTCCGTGGAGCCCAAGGTGCCGGCAGACACCACGACAATGTCGGCCTTCACGAACAGCGTTGGCGCGTCGAACTTCTCGCGGCCACTGTCGAGGTACTGGAAGTGCACGATCCAGCCATTGCCATCACGCTCCAGATGCCGTACCTGTGCCTGGCAGAAAATCTCCGCACCGTGATTGGTGGCGTCCGGCAGATAGTTCATCAGCGTGGTGTTCTTGGCCTTGTTGTTACAGCCCGAAACGCAGTCGCCGCAGTGGTTGCACGGCAGTTGCTCGACGCCGACGTGGTTGAGGTTGTTCGGCAGCTTGTCGAAGGTCACGTTGATCGGCGGCTTGTAAAAGTTCGCGCCTTGCTTGAGGAAGTCCGCGGACTTTTTGTTGGCATCGAGCTTGGGCAGGTTTGGTGCGCTGTTCGGATAAGGGTTGGGCTTGAGCATCTCCCGGGCTTTTTCGTAACCCGCCTTGAGCAAGCCATCCTGGTCCTCGCGCACCGCCAACGGCCAGCGTGGATCCTTGAACACATCGGCTGTCGGTTCCAGCGAAACGTTGGCATTGATCAGCGACGTGCCACCGAGGCCACAGCCGACCACCACGTTCTGCTGTGCGTTGACGTGCAGATCGAACAACCCGGTGCGCGAGCCGATGTGGCCGTCCGGATCGTGCACCTGCAACTCTTCAGTCGCAGCGATCATGGTGTTGGGGTATTCGCCGGGCTGGATTTCCCGACCGCGCTCCAGCAGGCACACCTTCTTGCCGGCCCGGGACAGGCGCGACGCGGCAATGCCGCCGCCGTACCCGGAGCCGATGACGATCACGTCGTAGTGTTCCTTGATGTCGCTGATGGGCGTTGCGATCCGTGTCATGAGGTGGTTCCTCTCTCAGGCAGATGGGGCAACTCTGCGGTTGCCTGCAATCGATGGGCGAACGGGCACCTGGCCCCCGGGCAGGCCAGGCGGCAGTACAGCGGTGTGGCAGGATTCAGGCGCTATAGACGGGCATGCTGATTGGCGGCACGACGCAAGGTGCGCGTGCGCGGCTTCGGGGCTGACAGCAAGCGAGGATTGAGGGGTGAGCGATGTGGCTGGGTATCCATCACGCGTTCTCCCTGAACCAGATGTGGATAAGTGACGGCGGTCCTTGTGCCATTGGAGTGAAGACAGCGGCCGGTTTGAAGTCAAGGCACGCTCTTAGAACTGTATGAAATGTGATCAATTGCCGTTTGGACTATAGCCGGCGGGGCTTGCAGGGTTTGGCGAACAAGTTATCCACACAGCCACCCACAGCAAATGGGGACAACTGTGGATGACCTTGGAAAATAATCGGGGTTTTGTGAAGAAAAACCGTGACTTATTCAGAAGCAGCGATTCCGTTAGCGATTGACTGTTTTTTGATCAAATCACTACAGACAACGGATTACGTGGCTTTCAGAGGATGGCGAACACCTTATCCACAGAAGCGCCAACAGAGTTCGGGGGTAACTTCGCGGGTGCTGTGGAAAAGCGTTGGAAGCGTTGATAAATCGGGGTTTGCGTCGGGTTGGTGGGGTTAAAAGGCTGAATTGATCGTTTTTTGATCAAATCTTTACAAGCCACGGTTTATATGGCTCTTGGAGGATAGCGAACATCTTATCCACAGAAGCGCCAACAGAGATTGGGGGCAAGTCGGGGAGCTATCCTGGGGAAAAAGCCCGAAAAAACCGCAAGTTAGGCTGATCGTTTTTTGATCTGAGGGCTGGATGGCTTGATTGGCGTGGGGCTCAGGGATGGGTGAACACGTTATCCACAGATCCGCCAACAGGGATTGTGGGTAAACCGCCCTCTCCGAAGGGAGAGGGTCAGCAAAGGTTTTCAGCGGACAACACCTTCTTCAATCAGCAGCTTGAGAATAGCTTCAGCACCAGCCTGCGCCGTCACGCCCTTGAGCACCTGCCCCCCACCCCCACTGGCCTTCGCCGTAGCCGCCTTCATCCGGTCCGCCCCACTCTTGGCCTTGATCACCTTCAACCGTTTCGGCCGGGGTTTGGCCGGTTGCAGGGTCGCCACCGCGAGCAATTCGTCATCCACCACTTCCACGTCTTTAGCCTGAAGAACGCCACGCCGCGCCGGGCCGTAAGCGCTTTGCCGAGGCTTGGGCGCCGCGTTATCCACAGTCGCCAGGAACGGCAGGCGCACCTTCAGCCGGCGGCGCTGACCACGAGGCAACGCTTGCAGCACCAGCGCCGAGCCGTCACTGATCGACTCGACCTGGGCCAAACCGACGACCAATGGCCAGCCCAGCCCTTCGGCCAGCAGGAACGGCAGCATCCCCGACCCTTCACCGGTTTCCGCCTGGCTGCCGGTCAACACGACCTGAGCGCCGGCATCACGCAAATAGTCGGTCAACGCCGGCAACGCATCCGCACCGGCCGGTTGTTCCAGCACATGCATCTGCTCCAGCCCCATGCCCAGATAGGCGCGCAGCGCAGGTTCGCCAATGTCCCCTGCATGCAGCACTTGCAGGTTATCCCCAGCCAGTTGCAGACCAAGCTCCACCGCCCGTGCATCCTGTTCGGCACGACGCGGGCGGCCCGAGGTCGGGTGGGCGCCGATTGAAACCAGACTGATGATCTTTGTGCTCATAACCGTTCCTTAAGCCGCATCGCGCTTGGCTTCGTTGCGGTAAGCCTCTACCGCCGCGATCAAGGCCTGGAGAATTTCCGCGCTTTCGCCGATCACCGACAGGTCGGCACGCTTGATCATGTCGCAGCCCGGGTCGAGGTTGATCGCCACCACCTTGTCGCAGGCACCGATGCCCTGCAGGTGCTGGATCGCCCCGGAAATCCCCACGGCCACGTAAACCCGTGCGGTGACCCAGGTGCCGGACGCGCCGACCTGGCGGTCGCGGGTCATGAAGCCGTCGTCCACGGCCACCCGCGAGGCGCCTTCGGTGGCGCCCAATGCGGCGGCGGTCCTGTGGAAAAGCTCCCAGTCCTTGACCCCGTTGCCGCCGGAGAAGATGAACTCGGCTTCGGCCATCGGAATCGCCGCCGGGTCCACCGCCACGGCGCCCAGATCTTCGATTCGCGACAGGCTGCGCGCCACGGGTGTGGATAACTCAACCGGCAGCGCTTCGTGACGGGTTTCGCTGACCGGTTCGGCGCATTCGGCGGACGCCAGAATCAGCCGTGCTACCGGACGGGCAAGATCCTGCAACCCGGCACCGGCGCGGCCAATACACTCCTGATCCTTGACCTGCCACACCCGCGTGGCCGGGCGCTCGCCCAGTGCGGCGGCAAAGCGCCGACCGAGTTCGCCGCCACCGCTGCGGCTGTCCGGCAGCAGCCAGTGACGCGGGTTGAACTGGTTATCCACAGCCCGCAGACCCTGGATGCGTTGCTCCGGTGCATAACCGCTGAATTCCTCGCCTTCCAGCACCAGCAAGCGGTCAACGCCCGCCGTGGCGAAAGCGTTTTCCTTGTGCTCGCCGAACACCACCGCCAGCACCGCGCCGTCGCTGCCGGCCAGTTGATGAGCCAGGCCGAGCAGGTCGCGGTCGTGGCTGCTCAAACGGCCGCCGACCATGTCCGGCACCACGCTGATGTAGAACGCCGGGGTCGGCACCTGATGCAGCGGCAATTGCACTTCGACCGCTGCCGAACGTTTGACCGCCCCGCCCTGTTGGGCGCCGCTGCGGTCGATGCGTTTGATGCCGTTCGGCCCGATGAAGCCGATGCCGTGCAGGTTCTTGCGGATGATCCCGTTGGGGCCCATCCAGCTGTGTTGCGCCGGTTGCATGGCCGCGTGCAGCGGATGCAGGCGGTTGCGTGCGATCCATTCGGCGCGGGGGTCGCGGCGGGTAATGTCGCTCATCAGTGGGCCTCCGCAGGTTCACGTTTGGCCGGGGTGGCAGGCTTGTTCGGCGCAGCGTCTTCAAGCAGCGCGTCGGCCACCAGTTCGGCGATGTCCTTGATCAGCGGACGCGGTTCGACCACGCCTTCGAGCATCGCCGTGCACTGTGGACAACCCACCGCCACCAGTTCGGCGCCAGTCTCGCGGATGTCTTCCATGCGCATGTCGGGAATCCGCTGCTTGCCCGGAATATCGGTGATCGGCGCCCCGCCACCGCCGCCGCAGCAGCGCGAACGGAAGCCGGAACGTTGCATCTCCTTGATCTCGATACCGAGGGCACGCAGCACTTCGCGCGGCGCCTCGTACTCGCCGTTGTAGCGACCGAGGTAGCACGGATCGTGGTAGGTCACGCTGTTGCCTTTGTGCTGACCGAGATTCAGCGCGCCGGCCTGGATGATTTCCGCCAGATAAGTGCTGTGGTGCTGCACGAGGTAGTTGCCGTCGAAGGCGCCGTACTCGTTTTTCAGCACATGGAAACTGTGCGGATCGCAGGTGACGATACGGTTGAAGCTGTATTTGGCCAGGGTCTGGATATTGCGCTTGGCGAGCAACTGGAAGGTCGCTTCGTCGCCGAGACGTCGGGCCACATCGCCGCTGTCACGCTCTTCCAGCCCGAGCACCGCGAAGTCGACCTTGGCCGCTTTCAGAACTTTGACGAAAGCGCGGAGGGTGCGCTGGTTGCGCATGTCGAAAGCGCCGTCACCGACCCAGAACAGCACGTCGGTGGATTTCTTCTCGCTGAGCAGATTGAGGTTCAGGTCCGCCGCCCAGTTCATCCGCCCGCCCGGAGCGAAACCGCCAGGGTTGTCGGTGGCGATCAGATTTTCCAGGACTTCGGCGCCCTTGTTCGGGGTCGCGCCTTTTTCCAGGGTCAGGTGCCGGCGCATATCGACGATGGCATCGACATGCTCGATCATCATCGGGCACTCCTCGACGCAGGCGCGGCAAGTGGTGCACGACCACAGGGTTTCGGCATCCACCAGACCGTTGACGATCGGTTGATGCGGATTGCCCGAGTGTTCACCCACAGCCTTACCCGGATAAGGGCTGCCGGCGAACTGGGCATCGGTGCCGCCGGCAAGACCGACGACCATGTCCTGAATCAGCTTTTTCGGGTTCAGCGGCTGGCCGGCGGCGAACGCCGGGCACGCCGCTTCGCACTTGCCGCACTGCACACAGGCGTCGAAACCGAGCAACTGGTTCCAGGTGAAATCCTTCGGTTTTTCCACGCCCAGCGGCGCGGTCGGATCATTCAGATCCAGCGGTTTCAAACCGGTGGAACGGCCACCACCAAAACGCTCAGCGCGACGGTGCCAGGCCAGGTGCAACGCACCGGCGAAGGCGTGTTTCATCGGACCGCCCCAGGTCATGCCGAAGAACAGCTCCGACACGCCCCACAACACACCGACACCTAGAATCGCTGCCAGCACCCAGCCGCCAAAGTTCTCCGGCGGGATCCCCGCCACCGGCAAGGTCACCAGGAAGAACGACGCCGAGAACGCCAGCAGGCTTTTCGGCAGGCGCATCCACGGGCCTTTCGACAGCCGCGACGGCGGGTTGAGCCGACGCCGATAAACGAAGATCGCCCCGACGAACATCACCGCCGTCATCAGCAGCAACGCGTAGCCGAGGATGCGGTTATGCAGGCCGAAACCGTGCACCAGAATCGCCAGCACGATCGACGCCACCGCGCCGCCCGCCGTGGCCACGTGGGTGTTGGCGATGTATTTGTCCCGCGCCACCACGTGGTGCAGATCGACCATATAACGCTTGGGCATGGCGAACAGGCCGCCGATCAGATCGACCTTCGAGGCCCGGCCCCGACGCCACATGGCCACCCGCCGCAACGCCCCCAGCACCGCGAGGGCCAGGGCTGCGAACAACAGGATTGGAAGAAGGGTGTTCAACATAGGTGTTGCTCCCAAAGACCGCAGGGTCTTGCAGGCCAAACTAGCTAGAGGCCTTGCCCGATACCCGTGGGAGCGAGCCTGCTCGCGATTCAGGCGCCGCGGTGCCTCAGGCAACCGCGTTATCGTTCATCGCGAGCAGGCTCGCTCCCACAGGATTATCCACAAGCGTTTAGAAATCCTTGCAGAGACGCAGGGCGTCATAGATCGCAGCGTGGGTATTACGCTGTGCCACGCAGTCACCGATGCGGAACAGCAGGTAACCGTCGCCATTGCTGCTCAACGAAGGTTGCGGCTGGATCGCGAACAGCGCCTCGACATCGATCTGGCCCTTGTTGCGCGAGCCGTCCTTGAGCGCGTAGTAGATTTCTTCGTCCGGGCGCACGCCGTTCTCGACGACCACCTGATCCACCACCCGCTCTTCTTTGGCGCCGGTGTATTCGTTCTCCAGCACGGCGACGAGTTTGTCGCCTTCGCGGTAGACCTTCTCCAGCATCATGTCGCCGGTCATGATCACTTCTTTCGGGTACATGCTGCGGTAGTAGGTCGGGAACGACGTACCGCCAATGGCCACGCCCGGCTTGATGTCGTCGGTGACGATCTCGACCTGGCTGCCCTTGTCGGCGAGGAAGTCGGCCACCGACATCCCGGTGAACTCGCAAATGGTGTCGTAGACCAGCACGTTCTTGCCCGGCGCGACCTTGCCGTCGAGCACGTCCCAGCTGCTGACCACCAGCCCTTCGGCGGCGCCCCAGTGTTCGTTCTGTTCCAGGTACGGGTGCCCGCCAACGGCCAGCACCACGATGTCCGGACGCAGGTCCATGATGGTGTCGGCGTCCGCCGCCGTGCCCAGACGCAGGTCGACTTTCAGCCGCGCCAGCTCCAGCTGGAACCAGCGGGTGATGCCGGCAATCTGGTCACGCTGCGGCGCTTTCGAGGCCGTGGTGATCTGCCCGCCGATGAATTCTTTCTTCTCGAACAGGGTCACGTCATGGCCACGTTCGGCTGCCACACGGGCAGCTTCCATCCCCGCCGGGCCGGCACCGACGATCACCACCTTGCGTTTCGGCCCGGTGGATTTCTCGATGATGTGCGGCACGCCCATGTATTCACGGGAGGTCGCGGCGTTCTGGATGCACAGCACGTCCAGACCCTGATACTGACGGTCGATGCAGTAGTTGGCGCCGACGCACTGTTTGATCTGGTCGACCTGGCCCATCTTGATCTTGGCGATCAGGTGCGGATCGGCGATGTGGGCGCGGGTCATGCCGACCATGTCGACGTAACCGCCCTCCAGAATCCGCGTGGCCTGGTTCGGGTCCTTGATGTTCTGCGCGTGCAGCACCGGAACCTTGACCACTTCCTTGATCCCGGCCGCCAGGTGCAGGAACGGCTCCGGCGGGTAACTCATGTTCGGAATCACGTTGGCCAGGGTGTTGTGGGTGTCGCAACCCGAGCCGACGACACCGATGAAATCGAGCATGCCGGTGTCGTCGTAATACTTGGCGATCTGCTTCATGTCCTCGTGGGACAAGCCATCCGGGTGGAACTCGTCACCGCAGATGCGCATGCCGACGCAGAAGTCGTCACCGACTTCGGCACGTACGGCTTTCAACACTTCCAGACCGAACTTCATCCGGCCCTCGAAAGTGCCGCCCCATTCGTCGGTACGCTTGTTGACGCGAGGGCTCCAGAACTGGTCGATCATGTGCTGGTGCACGGCCGACAGTTCGACGCCGTCCAGACCACCGGCCTTGGCGCGGCGAGCCGCTTGCGCGTAGTTGCCGATCACCCGCCAGATTTCTTCCGGCTCGATGGTCTTGCAGGTAGCGCGGTGCACCGGTTCGCGGATGCCCGACGGCGACATCAGGGTCGGCCAGTGGAAACCGTCCCAACGGGAGCGACGGCCCATGTGGGTAATCTGGATCATGATCTTGGCGCCGTGCTTGTGCATGGCGTCGGCGAGGTTCTGGAAGTGCGGGATGATCCGGTCGGTGGACAGGTTCACCGAACTCCACCATTGCTGCGGGCTGTCGATCGCCACCACGGACGAACCGCCACAGATCGCCAGGCCGATGCCGCCCTTGGCTTTCTCTTCGTAGTATTTGACGTACCGCTCGGTGGTCATGCCGCCGTCGGTCGCGTAGACCTCGGCGTGCGCGGTGCTGAGCACGCGGTTGCGGATGGTCAGTTTGCCAATTTGAATTGGCTGAAACATTGCTTCGAAAGCCATGGCGGGTTCCTCGACTTACAACGGCTTGACGGTGAACAGGCCGTCGTCGTGGCCTTCTTCGGAGCCACCGTAGACCTGCTCGGCCACGGTGCGGATCTTGCTGCCGCGCGCGGCGAGGATCTGATCCATCGCCCCGGCAAACCAGCCGGTGAACATGTAGTCGACCTTGCGCCCGACCTTGCCGTAGACGTAGACGAACGCCGAGTGTTCGAGCTTGACGCTGCAGGTGCCTTTGTCGAGGTCGATGTCCTGGATCTTGAACAGGCCCCAGCCGCGCTGCGACAGACGCTTCATGTAGTGTTCGAACACCGCGACGCCTTCCAGGCCGTGGCACTCCGCTTCTTTTTCACACCAGTGCCAGGCGGATTTGTAGCCGGCCTTGTAGAGGATTTCGGCGTAGGCTTCGGCGCCCAGGACTTCTTCGATGCCCATGTGGTTGTTGACGAAGAAATGCCGCGGCACGTACAGCATCGGCAGGGCGTCGGAGGTCCAGACACCGGTCTCGCTGTCGACTTCGATTGGCAATTGCGGGGCGATCTTGGCCATGGAAACTTAACTCCAGAGAAATTTTGGTGTTGCCCCCGGCGCGGACGGCCGGGGGAAAGTATTCGGGAAGCGGCGGCTTATTCGCCCCAGACGTCTTTCAAGACGTTCACCCAGTTCTCGCCCATGATCTTGCGCACCACACGTTCGGAGTGGCCGCGCTTGAGCAGGGTTTCGGTCAGGTTCGGGAACTCGCCGACGGTGCGGATGCCCAGAGGGTTGATGATCTTGCCGAAGTTGGTCAGACGGCGGGCGTAGCCCTTGTCGTGGGTCAGGTATTCGAAGAAGTCCTGACCGTGCCCCTGGGTGAAGTCGGTGCCGATGCCGATGGCGTCTTCGCCGACGATGTTCATGGTGTATTCGATGGCTTCGGCGTAGTCGTCGATGGTCGAGTCGATGCCCTTGGCCAGGAAGGGCGCGAACATGGTCACGCCGACGAAACCGCCGTGGTCAGCAATAAACTTGAGCTCTTCATCGGACTTGTTGCGCGGGTGCTCTTTCAGCCCCGACGGCAGACAGTGGGAATAACAGACCGGTTTTTTCGATTCGAGGATGACTTCCTCGGAGGTCTTGGAGCCGACGTGGGACAGGTCGCACATGACGCCGACACGGTTCATCTCGGCGACGATTTCGCGACCGAAGCCCGACAGGCCGCCGTCACGTTCGTAGCAACCGGTACCCACCAGGTTCTGGGTGTTGTAGCACATCTGCACGATGCCGACGCCGAGCTGCTTGAACACCTCGACATAGCCGATCTGGTCTTCGAACGCATGGGCGTTCTGGAAGCCGAAGAGGATGCCGGTCTTGCCCTGCTCCTTGGCCTTGCGGATGTCGGCGGTGGTGCGGACGGGGATCACCAGGTCGCTGTTTTCGCGGATCAGTTTCTGGCTGGCGGCGATGTTGTTGACCGTGGCCTGAAAGCCCTCCCACACCGACACGGTGCAATTGGCCGCCGTCAGACCGCCCTTGCGCATGTCTTCGAACAGCTCGCGGTTCCATTTGGCAATGATCAGACCGTCGATAACGATGCTGTCGGCGTGTAATTCGGCTGGGCTCATCAGGCGTCCCCTTATTGGCGATTCATGCGCCGAATCGTCTGCCGGCGCTTTGGGGCCAGCATATGCCTCGGTGCACGACCAGCCGGGTGCAAAAACGACAGGGGAATTGCCGAAAGCGTCAATCCGCGACAAAGCGTCGCCAACCGGTCCGACCAGCCACCTGTTCAAGCCCGCGAGCTTGAGCCAGAATCTGGCGCATCTTGGAAACACCACTGGATTAGAGCGGCGACATCAATGAAATCGATCTTCCTGGCTTTGGCACTGATTGCGACCGGCGTACACGCCGCCGAAGAGTCCGACAACAACCCGTGCGACGCGGTGGAAAACGACGTCCAGACCCTGGAATGCTCGACCTACAGCCGCACCACCGCCGAAGACCTGCTCAAGGACAACTACAAAAGCCTGAACGAACGCATGCAGGCGACCTACGGCAAGAACCCGGCGCAACTGGCCGACATCACCGCCAGACTCAAGACCGCCCAGCAACAATGGCTGAAAACCCGCGACGCCGACTGCGCCGTCGAAGCCTTCCCGGCGACGGACGGCAGCAAGGCGTTCAAGATTGCGCAGAATGATTGCGTGGCGCGGATGAGTGACGAGCGGTCGGAGTTTTTGGAGTCGATAGGTCAGGAGTGAAGGCTAGAGCTGTAAGCTGCACCTCTCCAGCCAATCAAGGGATTCACATGAACATTTGCGGTATCGAAATCAAAGGCAGTGAAGCGATCATCGCCGTGGCGTCCCTCGATGGCTTGGCGCTGAGCCATGTTGCTCTGAACACCAAGAAAATCGCCCTGGACGATGACGACGACGCGGCCAACGTCAAAGTGTTCGCTGCGCAGGTAGCGTCGTTTGTGCGGGAAAACGCCATTGATCGCATCGCGATCAAGAAGCGCAGCAAGAAGGGCGAATTTGCCGGCGGGCCGACCACGTTCAAGATCGAGGGCGTGTTTCAGTTGCTGGACGGTTGCGAGGTGACCCTGCTGTCGCCGCAGACGATCAATGCCCAGGCCAAGAAGCACAATTTCGAGCTGCCGGGCACGCTGAACAAGTATCAGCATGAGGCTTACAAAGCGGCCTGCTCGGCGTTGATGAAGAAGTAACTCAGGCCTGAGCAGTACGCCGATCTTCCCGTGGACACCGGGCAAACTTCGCCCGGTAACTGCGGGTGAAATACGACGGTGATTCAAACCCGCAGGCGATGCTGACTTCCAGCACGCTCATGTCGGTCTGGCGCAACAGCTGCCGGGCCTTTTCCAGTCTCAAGCGCAGATAGAAGTTGCTCGGCGTGTCGTTCAGGTGCAGCCGGAACAACCGCTCCAGTTGCCGCCGCGTCACCTTGATCGATTCCGCCAGTTCCAGGGTGGTCAGCGGCGGTTCGCTGTGTTGCTCCATCTCGCCGATCACATGCACCAGTTTCTTGTTGCTGATGCCGTAACGCGTGGCAACTTCCATGCGCTGGTGGTCCTTGCGCGGGCGAATCCTGCCCAATACAAACTGCTCGCTGACCTGGATCGCCAATTGCGGGCCGTGGGCCTGGGCGATCAGGTCGAGCATCAGGTCGATGGATGCGGTGCCACCGGCGGACGTGATGCGCCGGCGGTCGATCTCGAACAGTTCCTGGGTGACGCTGAGCTGTGGATACGATTCCTTGAAGGCGTCGATGGCTTCCCAGTGCAGGGTCAGTCGATGGCCATCGAGCAGGCCCGCCTCGGCGAGGACGAAGCTGCCGGTGTCGATGGCGCCGAGAGTCACGCCTTCGTTGTCCAGCCGGCGCAGCCAGTGCTCCAGTGCCGGCGTGGCGAATTTCAGCGGCTCGAAGCCGGCGACCACCAGCAACGTCGCCCCTTTCTTCAGCGGCTCCAGCGCCGCGTCGGCGTTGACCGACATCCCGTTGCTCGCCAGCACCGCCCCGCCATCGGCGCTCAACACGTGCCAGCGGTACAGCTCGCCACGAAAGCGGTTGGCCACCCGCAGCGGTTCGATCGCAGAGATGAAACCGATGGCGGAAAAACCCGGCATCAACAGAAAGTAGAAATCCTGGGACATGGTGCGCACTCGGTCAGCGGGTAGCGTGCAACGTTGATACGCCAGTTGTCGGCGGCATTCAAGAGCACAGGTCGCTGCAGTGCAAGAGCTGGTCGCCGCAGTGCGTTTTTACGGGGGCATTGCTGCGTAATTTGAGCATCACCGGCGCATCAGACGCCGGGTCCCACAATAACGACCTGCCGAGGAACCCGACATGAAACGACTGATCAGCAACTGTGTTCTCGCACTCAGCGGTACCGCGTTTTTAAGCGCCAGTGTCATGGCGGCCGAACCTGCCTCGTGCCAGAACGTGCGCATGGGCGTGGTGAACTGGACCGACGTGATCGCCACCAGCGCCATGACTCAGGTTCTGCTCGACGGCCTCGGCTACAGCACCAAACAGACCAGCGCCTCCCAGCAAATCATCTTCGCCGGCATCCGCGACCAGCGTCTGGATCTGTTCCTCGGCTACTGGAACCCGCTGATGACCCAGACCATCACCCCGTTCGTCGACGCCAACCAGGTCAAGGTTCTTCCGGCGCCGAGCCTGAAAGATGCCCGCGCCACCCTCGCCGTGCCGACCTATCTGGCCGACAAGGGCCTGAAAACCTTCGCCGACATCGCCAGGTTCGAGAAAGAACTGGGCGGCAAGATCTACGGCATCGAGCCGGGCTCGGGCGCCAACACCCAGATCAAGGCGATGATCGCCAAGAACCAGTTCGGCCTCGGCAAGTTCCAGCTCGTGGAATCCAGCGAGGCTGGCATGCTCGCCGCCGTTGACCGCGCCGTGCGCCGCAAGGAAGCCGTGGTGTTCTTCGGCTGGGCGCCGCACCCGATGAACGTCAACGTGCAGATGACCTATCTGACCGGCAGCGACGACGCCCTCGGCCCGAACGAAGGCATGGCCACCGTGTGGACCGTCACCGCACCGAAATACGCCGAACAATGCCCGAACGTCGGTCGCCTGCTGAGCAACCTGACGTTCACCGCCGAAGACGAGAGCCGGATGATGCAGCCGCTGCTCGATCACAAGGACGCTTTCGAGTCGGCCAAGCAATGGCTCAAGGATCACCCGCAGGACAAACAGCGCTGGCTCGAAGGCGTCACCACCTTCGATGGCAAACCGGCGGCTGAAAACCTCCAGCTCACCAGCAAATAAACCGCAATGAACGAACCACTTCGCAGCCCGCCCAGGGCTGCGGACAGACCCATCACGCCTGAAGGAAAACGCACCATGAACCACGACGTCATCATCACCTGCGCACTCACCGGTGCTGGCGACACGACCGCCAAGAGCCCTCACGTGCCGGTCACTCCAAAGCAGATCGCCGCAGCCGCCGTCGAAGCGGCCAAGGCCGGCGCCACGGTCGTGCACTGCCACGTCCGTGACCCGCAGACCGGCAAGTTCAGCCGTGACGTGGCGCTGTACCGCGAAGTCATGGAGCGCATCCGCGAAGCCGACGTCGACATCATCGTCAACCTCACCGCCGGCATGGGTGGCGACCTGGAAATCGGCCCGGGCGAGAACCCGATGGAGTTCGGCCCGAACACCGATCTGGTCGGCCCGCTGACCCGTCTGGCCCACGTCGAAGAACTGCTGCCGGAAATCTGCACGCTGGATTGCGGCACTCTGAACTTCGGCGACGGCGACACCATTTACGTCTCCACTCCTGCGCAACTACGCGCCGGCGCCAAGCGCATCACCGAACTGGGCGTGAAGGCGGAGCTGGAGATTTTCGACACCGGTCACCTGTGGTTCGCCAAACAGATGATCAAGGAAGGCCTGCTCGACAACCCGCTGTTCCAGCTGTGCCTGGGCATCCCGTGGGGCGCGCCGGCCGACACCACCACCATGAAAGCCATGGTCGACAACCTGCCCGCCGACGCGGTGTGGGCCGGGTTCGGCATCGGCCGGATGCAGATGCCGATGGCCGCGCAAGCGGTGTTGCTCGGCGGCAACGTGCGGGTTGGTCTGGAAGACAACCTGTGGCTGGACAAAGGCGTGCTGGCAACCAACGGCCAGCTGGTCGAACGCGCCACCGAGATCCTCAGCCGCCTCGGCGCCCGGGTGCTGACCCCGGCGGAAGGTCGCAAGAAAATGGGCCTGACCCAGCGCGGCTGAAAACACCCTTTCCCCCGGTGGGCGGGCCATTGGCGCCCACCGTTTTTTTGCCTCATTCCAGGAAGTGACCATGAGCTTTATCACCGAAATCAAAACCTTCGCAGCACTGGGCAGCGGCGTCATCGGCAGCGGCTGGGTCGCCCGCGCCCTCGCCCACGGCCTCGACGTGGTGGCCTGGGACCCGGCGCCGGGTGCCGAAGCGGCCCTGCGCAAACGCGTGGCCAATGCCTGGGGCGCGCTGGAGAAAAACGGCCTGGCACCGGGTGCTTCGCAGGATCGTTTGCGTTTTGTGGCGACCATCGAAGAGTGCGTGCGCGATGCGGATTTCATCCAGGAAAGCGCCCCGGAACGCCTCGAACTGAAACTGGAGCTGCACAGCAAGATCAGTGCAGCAGCCAAGCCCAATGCCCTGATCGGCTCCAGCACCTCGGGCCTGTTGCCGAGCGAGTTCTACGAGAGCTCGACCCGCCCGGAACGTTGCGTGGTCGGTCACCCGTTCAACCCGGTTTACCTGTTGCCGCTGGTGGAAGTGGTCGGTGGCAAGAACACCGCACCGGAGGCCGTGCAGGCCGCGATGAAAGTCTACGAATCCCTCGGCATGCGTCCGCTGCATGTACGCAAGGAAGTGCCGGGCTTCATCGCCGACCGCCTGCTCGAAGCGCTGTGGCGCGAGGCGCTGCACCTGGTCAACGACGGTGTGGCGACCACCGGTGAAATCGACGATGCGATCCGCTTTGGCGCCGGTCTGCGCTGGTCGTTCATGGGTACGTTCCTGACTTATACCCTGGCTGGTGGCGATGCCGGCATGCGTCACTTCATGTCGCAGTTCGGCCCGGCGTTGCAGTTGCCATGGACGTATCTGCCGGCACCGGAACTGACGGACAAGTTGATCGACGATGTGGTGGATGGCACCAGCGATCAACTGGGGCGACACAGTATTTCGGCGCTGGAGCGCTATCGTGATGATTGTTTGCTGGCGGTGCTTGAGGCGGTGAAGACCACCAAAGAAAAGCACGGGATGAGTTTCAGCGAGTAACCGGCCAGCAGGACTGGCCCCATCGCGAGCAGGCTCGCTCCCACATTTGGAATGCAGCCACCTGTGGGAGCGAGCCTGCTCGCGATGACGATAGCCCAATCACCCATTGCTCTGGATTAGCCACCATGCCCACCCTCACCACCTACCAGACCCGCATCATCCCCGACTGGGTCGACTACAACGGGCACCTGCGCGATGCCTTCTATCTGCTGATCTTCAGCTACGCCACCGACGCCCTGATGGACCGCCTCGGCATGGACAGCAACAATCGCGAAGCCAGCGGTCACTCGCTGTTCACCCTCGAACTGCACCTCAACTACCTGCACGAAGTGAAGCTCGATGCCGAGGTCGAAGTGCGCACGCAGATCATCGGTCACGACCAGAAACGCCTGCACCTCTATCACAGCCTGCACCTGGCCGGCGGTGACAAGGAACTGGCCGGCAACGAACAGATGCTGCTGCACGTCGACCTCGCCGGGCCGCGCTCCGCGCCGTTTACCCCGGACACCCTGGGCCGTCTGCAAGCCATCGTCGCCGAGCAGGCCGACCTGCCCGCTCCCGCTTATATCGGCCGGGTCATCGCCCTGCCACCAGCCCGGTAAATCCATCATCGCAAGGAGCCGCCATGCAAACCGCCTCCGCAGTTGCCGATTTCCGTACTTATCCGTTGATCAGCGCGCTGAACGGCGTGCAGAACCTGGCGGATCGTGTCCTGATCGAATGGGCCGACGGGCGCGTCAGCCCATTCCACCACGTATGGTTGCGGGACAACTGCCCTTGTCCGAAGTGCGTCTACAGCGTTACCCGCGAGCAGGTGTTCGAGATCGTCGATGCGGCGCCGGATCTGTCGCCCTCCGTCGCCCACATCGACACCGATGGCTGCCTGGGCATCGACTGGCAGGACGGCCACCTGAGTCGCTTCGATGCAGGCTGGTTGCGGGCCCACGCCTATGACGATGAATCCCGCGCTGAACGCCTCGCCACCAAGCCAAAACCGTTTCTGTGGCGCAGCGATCTGCAGTTGCCGGTTTTCGACTACGCGGCGCTGATGAACGACAACGCGGCACTGCTGCAATGGCTGCTGGCGGTACGCGACATCGGCCTGACTCAGGTCCGCGGCGTGCCCACCGAACCCGGCTCGCTGAAGCTGATCGCCCAGCGCATTTCGTTCATCCGCGAGAGCAATTTCGGCGTGCTGTTCAATGTGCAATCCAAGGCCGACGCCGACAGCAATGCCTACACCGCATTCAACCTGCCATTGCACACCGACCTGCCGACCCGCGAGCTGCAACCGGGGCTGCAATTTCTGCATTGCCTGGTGAACGACGCCGAGGGTGGCGAGAGCATTTTTGTCGACGGCTTTGCGATTGCCGAAGCGTTGCGTCAGGAAGATCCCGCATCATTCAAGGCCCTGTGCGAGATCCCGGTGGAGTTTCGCAACAAGGACCGCCACAGCGACTACCGCTGCCTCGCGCCGATCATCGCCCTCGATGCATTGGGCCGGGTTGCAGAAATCCGCATGGCCAACTTTCTGCGCGGCGCATTCGACACGTCCGTGGAGCAAATGCCCCTGCTGTATCGCGCGTATCGACGCTTCATCGCCATGACCCGCGAGCCACGTTTCCGGGTGATGCAACGGCTCAATCCGGGCGAGTTGTGGTGCTTCGACAACCGCCGCACCCTGCATGCGCGCAATGCGTTCGACCCGTCCACCGGCGCCCGGCATTTTCAGGGCTGCTACATCGACCGGGATGAGTTGCTGTCGCGGATTCTGGTGTTGCAGCGCTAGACCGCGTCATCGTTCATCGCCAGCAGGCTGGCTCCCACAAAGAGCGCATTTCAATGTGGGAGCCAGCCTGCTGGCGATGAATGCACCTAGATTTACCTGACACACAGGCAAAAAAAGCCCCGATACAAGCCGTGACAGGATCGGGGCGAGGGTACTGTTGAGGAGCTGCCATGCCGAGGGTGACCAAACCTTCGTGAAGCGAGCTGAGGCCAGTGTGCCCACTCCCCTGGCCGGCGAGTTAGCCGAAAACGACCTGTTCATAGTCGTCGCGGCCACTGCGACAAATCGCCCTTGCCGTGCCTGTACAGGCCTACCAGAATCGAGTCACGACCTCCGTTGCCAAAGAAGGATTCGCGTCATGATGTATGCCGATTTGATCGATCAGGAAGACCTGTTGGGCCAACTCAAGTCGCTGGGATTCGAAGTACCGTCGGGCTCGACAGCCCAGCAGGCCTGCGAGTGCGCCGTGCGCGGTCTGGACGATGTGCGGGCCAACACGCTGCGCACCATGGTCAAGCAGATGTACACCAGCAGCGCGAGCATCCAGCCGATCGTGCGTGAAGCCATCGACAAGCAGTTGCTGCCGGCCCTGGCGCAGTACCAGCAGACCCGCGCCTGATATCTGACCGAAAAAAAAGATCGCAGCCTGCGATAGTGCCTTTCCTGAAGGCGCTGTCGCAGGCTGCGATCTTTCGTTTTAGAGACGCACGCTGGCGAAGGTCGACTCGTTGCGCGCCTGGCTCAGCGCCGACATCGGCCCGGACAGCGGCGACATCACGATGGCCTGCGGCAGCGGCAGCATCGCCACCTGCTGGGTGGTGTTGGAGCCGACGCGTTCGTCACGCGGCGGAATGCCGAAGTATTCGCGGTAGCACTTGGAGAAGTGCGGCGTCGACACAAACCCGCAGACCGACGCCACTTCGATGATCGACATCGGCGTCTGCTTGAGCAGTTGCCGGGCACGGATCAAACGCAGCTTGAGGTAGTAGCGCGACGGCGAGCAGTGCAGGTATTTCTGGAACAGGCGCTCGAGCTGGCGACGGGACACGGCGACGTACACCGCCAGTTCGTCGAGGTCGATCGGCTCTTCCAGGTTGGCTTCCATCAGCGCGACGATTTCCTGCAGTTTCGGCTGGTTGGTGCCGAGCATATGCTTGAGCGGCACACGCTGGTGATCCTGCTCGTTGCGGATGCGCTCGTAGACGAACATCTCGGAGATCGCGGCGGACAGTTCACGGCCGTGATCGCGGCTGATCAGGTGCAGCATCATGTCCAGCGGCGCGGTGCCGCCGGAGCTGGTGAAACGGTTGCGGTCGAGGGTGAACAGACGGGTGCTCATCGCAACGCGCGGGAAAGCTTCCTGCATGGCCGCCAGACATTCCCAGTGCACACTGCAATCGAAGCCGTCGAGCAGGCCGGCGCAGGCCAGGGCCCAACTGCCGGTGCACACGGCGCCGAGGCGACGGGACTGGCGCGCCTGGCTTTGCAGCCACGAGACGTGTTCACGGGTAACGGTGCGTTGAATGCCGATCCCGCCGCACACGATGATGGTGTCGAGGGCCGGGGCTTTGTGCATGGAGGCGTCGGGGGTGATCTGCAGACCGTCACTGGCCCAGACCTGGCCACCGTCGACGGTGAGGGTGGTCCAGCGATACAGCTCGCGACCGGACAACTGGTTGGCCATGCGCAGCGGTTCGACTGCAGAAGCCAGGGAAATCAGCGTGAAATTGTCCAGCAGCAGAAAGCCGATGGATTGAGGCGCACGGTTCTGGGGTTGAGCCCCGGAGTTGAACGACGTCATCGCGGTATCTCCTCACACAAAGCGGGTGATGGCCTCAGGCGGAGGCTCTTGTTATTGCCATCGTTCTCTTGCGTGAGACGGGCTTTGTTATGACAGAGCAATTGCCATGCCTAAAATTGAATGGCTGTTCAATAACTCCTGAAAACGACGTCGCGACGCGTCTATACAAGCCGTCCGACGAAAGGCTGTTCGAAGTGCCATCAGCGGCGGTGAAAGCCCTGCCCCGGCGTGTGTGAGCAGATCGGTAGCACTTGTGGGAACAGGGCTGCGGGGGATTGTCCTACAGTGTCACCGCTGGCACGGATGACGGACGGTAGCCGGTGCGGATCCGGCCATGCGGGTGGGAAACACTCTTATCTGATTGCGACGCGCCAAAAGGTGGCGCGTTTTGATTCCGGTGTGCACTTAACGCGCAGTTTTGACTGGTCTGGCCTCATCGCCAGCAGGCTGGCTCCCACAGTTTTGCGAACGCCGCAAATCCAGTGTGGGAGCCAGCCTGCTGGCGATAAGAGGCAAGTCGGTATCAGCACTCGACCGCGCTGACCGCCAATCCACCCCGTGAAGTTTCCTTATATTTGTCATGCATGTCGGCGCCGGTATCACGCATGGTGCGGATCACCCGGTCCAGCGAAATAAAGTGCTGACCATCGCCGCGCAAGGCCATTTGCGCCGCGTTGATCGCCTTCACCGCCGCAATCGCGTTGCGCTCGATGCACGGCACCTGGACCAGACCGCCCACCGGGTCGCAGGTCAGACCGAGGTTGTGCTCCAGGCCGATTTCCGCCGCGTTGCACAATTGCTCAGGGCTTGCGCCGAGGATTTCCGCCAGCCCCGCCGCTGCCATTGCGCAGGCCGAACCGACCTCACCCTGACAACCGACTTCGGCGCCGGAGATCGAAGCGTTCTTCTTGCACAGAATCCCTACCGCCGCCGCGCCGAGGAAATAGTCGACCACGTTGGCGTCGGTCACCGCTTCGCTGAATTTCATGAAGTAGTGCAGCACCGCCGGAATGATCCCGGCCGCGCCGTTGGTCGGCGCCGTGACCATGCGCCCGCCGGCCGCGTTTTCTTCGTTCACCGCCAGGGCGAACAGGTTGACCCACTCCATGGCGCTGAGGGTCGAGCCGATCACGTTGGGCTTGTTCAATTCCTGAAGACTGCGGTGCAACTTGGCCGCACGCCGACGCACATTAAGGCCGCCGGGCAGGATGCCTTCGTGCTTGAGGCCCTGCTCGACGCAATCCTGCATCGCCCGCCAGAGTTTCATCAGCCCGGCGCGGATTTCCTCTTCGCTGCGCCAGACTTTCTCGTTGGCCATCATCAGTTCGGCCACGCGCAGGTTGTTCTGCTTGCATAGCTCCAGCAGTTCGACGGCGCTGGAGAAGTCATACGGCAATTCGGTGCGATCCAGGTCCACCACACCGCTGGATGCCTGCGCCTCATCGACGACAAAACCGCCGCCGACCGAATAGTAGGTGTCGCGATGAATCTCGCCGTGATCGCCTTCGGCAACCAGAGTCATGGCGTTGGGGTGGAACGGCAGGTTCTCGTCGATCAGACGCATGTCGCGAGCCCATATAAAAGGCACCGACAAACGACCATCCAGTAAAAGGGTGTGGGTTTCGCGCAAGGCCTGGATCCGCGGGCCGATCTGCGACGGGTCGATCGCATCCGGCCACTCACCCATCAGGCCCATGATCACCGCATTGTCGCTGCCGTGACCGACACCGGTAGCGGACAACGAACCGAACAGTTGCACCTCGATCCGCCGAACCTGCTCCAGCAGGAATTTGTCGCGCAGCGACTCGACGAACAGCGCCGCGGCGCGCATCGGCCCGACGGTGTGAGAACTGGAGGGACCAATGCCGATTTTGAACAGGTCGAAAACGCTGATAGCCATTGATGCAGAGCTCCTGAGAGTGCCGGTCCGGGGCGTGAAGCGCCCGCTGGCGGAGCTGCTACGCTCAAGCTGCGATCCGCCGGAATGCCCGCATCATCGGATTTTTCCCGGGTCGTCCGGCGTCTGACACCGACGCACTCATGCCCACGAACGCCGTGCCGGTTTCGCCCCGTGTTTTCGCCGTTTTTATGCGGTTCAGATGGCCAAAAAGGGCTGAAAAAAGCTGTAAGCGACGTCACCGACACTGGATGCGACCATCCCTGTACTGGATACGACGCACCCTGTAGGCGTCAGTTTTTCACTGGTACATGATCGTATCGACTCGATTGCAAGGCGCCGTGACAGAGCTGTCTCCAGAACGCCATCCAACCGCAACCTATAAGTGCGGTGGTCCAGTCGGAACACTGCCAAAAAAAACACCAAGGAGTCCATCCATGAAAGGTTCCCCGTCGTTGTTGTTGGCCGCCATGCTGAGTCTGCCGTTACTGGCTCAAGCCGCAGAACCGGCGCAGTGCAGTACCGTTAACTTCTCCGATGTCGGCTGGACCGACATCACCGCAACAACCGCGACCACCAGCGTGGTGCTCGACGCCCTCGGCTACAAGACCAAGACCACCATGATCTCCGTGCCCGTGACCTACAAGTCGCTGGCCGACGGCAAGAACATGGACGTGTTCCTCGGCAACTGGATGCCGACCATGGAAAACGACATCAAGGCCTACCGCGACGCCGGCACCGTGGAAGTGGTGCGCACCAACCTCAAGGGCGCCAAATACACCCTCGCCGTACCGCAGGCGCTGTACGACAAGGGCCTGCATGATTTCGCCGACATCGCCAAATTCAAGAAAGAGCTCGACGGCAAGATCTACGGCATCGAGCCTGGCAACGACGGCAACCGCCTGATCCAGAGCATGATCGACAAAAACGCCTTCGGCCTGAAAGACGCCGGCTTCAAGGTCGTCGAATCGTCCGAGGCGGGCATGCTCTCGCAGGTCGACCGTGCGCAGAAGCGCGACACCGCCGTGGTGTTCCTCGGCTGGGCGCCGCACCCGATGAACAAGCGCTTCAAGATTCAATACCTGACCGGCGGCGACGACTTCTTCGGCCCGGATTTCGGCGCCGCTACTGTCGCGACCAACACCCGCAAGGGCTACGTCGAGGAATGCAGCAACGTCGGTCAGTTGCTGAAAAATCTGGAGTTCACCGTCGACATGGAAAGCACCCTGATGGGCAACATCCTCGACGACAAGATGAAGCCTGAAGCGGCCGCCAAGGCCTGGCTGAAAAAGAATCCACAGGTGCTCGATACCTGGCTCGCTGGCGTGACCACCATTGACGGTAAACCTGGCCTGGAGGCCGTGAAAGCCAAACTTGCTCAGTAATCGCTTATGCCGGACGGCTCCGGCCGTCCGGGCTGTTTATTTCCTTGCATGCGGACGTTCACTACCATGCTGATTGATCAGAAAATCCCTTTAGGCCAGTACATCGCGGGCTTCGTTGAATGGTTGACGCAACACGGCGCCAGCACCTTCGACGCAATCGCCGTGACCCTGGAAACGATGATCCACGGCGTGACGTTTGCGCTGACCTGGTTCAACCCGCTGGTGTTGATCGGCCTCATCGCTCTGCTCGCGCACTTCATTCAACGCAAATGGGGCCTGACCGCCTTCGTGATCGCCTCCTTTCTGCTGATCCTCAACCTGGGGTACTGGCAGGAAACCATGGAAACCCTCGCCCAGGTCATGTTCGCGACCCTGGTCTGCGTGGTCATCGGCGTGCCGCTGGGCATCGTCGCCGCGCACAAACCGATGTTCTACACTTTGATGAGGCCGGTGCTCGATCTGATGCAGACCGTACCGACCTTCGTTTACCTCATTCCTACCCTGACCCTCTTCGGGCTGGGCGTGGTTCCGGGCCTGATCTCCACGGTGGTGTTCGCCATCGCTGCACCGATCCGCCTGACCTACCTGGGCATCCGCGATGTCCCGGAAGAACTGATGGACGCCGGCAAGGCCTTCGGCTGCTCGCGTCGCCAACTGCTTTCACGGATCGAACTGCCCCACGCCATGCCGAGCATCGCGGCCGGCATCACCCAGTGCATCATGCTGTCGCTGTCGATGGTGGTGATCGCGGCACTGGTGGGCGCCGACGGACTCGGCAAACCGGTGGTCAACGCACTGAACACTGCTGATATCGCCCTGGGCTTCGAAGCGGGCCTGGCGATCGTACTGCTGGCGATCATGCTCGACCGTATCTGCAAACAACCCGACGCCAAAGTAGGGGGTGACGCATGAGCATAATCCGCTTCGACAACGTAGACGTTATCTTCGCCAAGGATCCACGCGAGGCACTCAAGCTGCTGGATCAGGGCATGACCCGCAACGAGATCCTGAAAAAGACCGGGCAGATTGTCGGCGTTGAAAAGGCCAGCCTGGATATCGAGAAAGGTGAAATCTGTGTACTGATGGGTTTGTCCGGCTCCGGCAAGTCCAGCCTGCTGCGCTGCATCAACGGCCTCAACACCGTGAGCCGCGGCAAGCTGTTCGTCGAGCATGAAGGCAAACAGATCGACATCGCCTCCTGCAGCCCGGCCGAACTGAAAATGATGCGCACCAAGCGCATTGCGATGGTGTTCCAGAAGTTCGCCCTGATGCCGTGGCTGACCGTACGCGAGAACATCAGCTTCGGTCTGGAAATGCAGGGCCGTCCCGAGAAAGAACGGCGCAAACTGGTGGACGACAAGCTTGAACTGGTGGGCCTGACCCAGTGGCGCAACAAGAAACCCAACGAGCTGTCCGGCGGCATGCAGCAGCGTGTGGGGCTGGCCCGCGCGCTGGCGATGGACGCCGACATTCTGCTGATGGACGAACCGTTTTCGGCCCTTGACCCGCTGATCCGTCAGGGCCTGCAGGACGAATTGCTGGAACTGCAACGCAAGCTGAGCAAGACCATCGTGTTCGTGAGCCACGACCTCGACGAGGCGTTGAAACTCGGCAGCCGCATCGCGATCATGAAAGACGGCCGGATCATTCAGTACAGCGTGCCGGAAGAGATCGTGCTCAACCCTGCGGACGACTACGTGCGCACCTTCGTCGCCCACACCAATCCGCTCAACGTGCTCTGCGGTCGCAGCCTGATGCGCACCCTGGACAACTGCAAACGCATCAACGGCTCGGTGTGCCTCGATCCGGGCGGCGACTCATGGCTGGACCTGGCCGAAGGCAACACCATCAAGGGTGCACGCAAGAACGGATCGGTACTCGACCTGCAGAACTGGGTGCCGGGGCAAGCGGTGGAAGGCCTCGACCGTCGCCCGACACTGGTGGACTCGAACATCGGCATGCGTGACGCGTTGCAGATCCGTTACCAGACCGGCAACAAGCTGGTGCTGCACGACAACAACCATGTGGTGGGGATTCTCGGGGACAGCGAGCTGTATCACGCGCTGCTCGGCAAGAACCTGGGTTAAAGAGAGCAGACACAAAAACGCCGCGAGAGGATCGCGGCGTTTTTGTTTTCATCATTCCCACGAAGAACGTGGGAATGAACAATCGCTTTTAGCTGTACACCCGGCCAAGGAGCTGCCGATGGCTTTCAAACTGATCGAGCACATCGCGTGTGATCTGATCCTGCGTGAAGCCCATCAGGTCGTAATCCTGGCTGCCGTTGTGCAGATACACTTCGGCGCGGTAGTAACGCTGGCGCGCTTCATCGGACTGGGCCGATTCGGTCGGGGTCGCCAGATAGCCGTCGAGGCTCACTTCGTAGACAAAAGGGTTGCCCTCTTCCATCTCGACACGCACGCCCATGCAACGCTTGGATTTACCCAGCAGCGTCTGCACTTCCAGGCCTTGGGCACGCAGCTGGGCAGCCGCATCGTCCAGCGCCGGAGTGACGTGTTTGTCCATGAAGCGCTGCACCACCGACTGGCTCGGTTGCAGGTCCAGTTGAGTCAGGCGCTCGCTGAAACCACGACGACCGCGCTCAGCCAGTTGCGCTTGCTCCTGTTCGATCTGCATGTCCTGGCGCATCGCCTTGTGCAGGCCGAACATGAAGCACACCAGCACCACCGAGAACGGCAGACCGGCCAGCACCACCATGGTCTGCATGGCTTCGAAGTTACCGGCGAACAGCAGGCCGATGGTCACCAGAGTGATCACGACCGACCAGAAGATCCGCAGCCAGTGCGGCGCGTCTTCATCGACAGTGCCGCCCTTGCAGGAAAGGTTGGCCATCATCACCGCGCCGGAGTCGGCCGGGGTCAGGAACAGCACGAAACCTACAAAGATCGATACACCGATGACGACTTTCGACGCCGGGTAGTGTTCCAGCAACTGATAGATCGCCATCGACGGCTGTTCCAGCGCCGTCTTGCCGAGTTCCACCGCACCGTGGTTCATCACCAGGTCCAGCGCCGAGTTACCGAAGATCGACAGCCACGCCAGGGTGAAGCCCAGCGGAATCAGCAGCACGCCGGCCACCAGTTCACGCACGGTACGGCCACGGGAAATCCGCGCGATGAACATGCCTACGAATGGGGCCCAGGAAATCCACCATGCCCAGTAGAACAGAGTCCACAGGCCCAGCCAGCGGTCGGACTTGGCACTGTCGCCTTCATAGACGTACAGGTCGAAGGTCTTCATGACCACGCCGTTGAGGTAGTCGCCGATGTTCTGCACGAAGCCGTTGAGCAGGTGCAGGGTCGGGCCGAACAGCAGCACGAAAATCAGCAGGCCGCTGAACAGGATGATGTTGAGGTTGGACAGACGACGAATGCCGTTTTCCACGCCGGACACGGCAGCGATGGTCGCCACGGTGCTCATTACGATGATCACGATCAGCAGGTTGGTGTTGCTGTGCTCCATGCCGAACAGGTTTTCCAGGCCCGAGGACACTTGCAGCGAGCCGATCCCCAGGTTGGTCACCAGACCCAGCAGGGTCACGAACATGCCGAAGCCGTCTACCGCATGGCCGGCAGCGCCCTTGACCCAACGCTCGCCCACCAGCGGGTACAGCGCCGAACGCAGTGCCAGCGGCTGGTTGTGACGGTAAGCGAAATAAGCCACGGCCAGACCGACCAGCGCGTAGATCGCCCAGCCGTGCAGGCCCCAGTGCAGGAAGGTCAGCTGGACAGCCTGACGTGCCGCCAGGTTGGTGGCCGACGCGCCTTCCGGCGGGTTGAAGTAGTGATCCAGTGGCTCGGACGCGCCGAAGTACAGCAGCGAAATACCGATACCCGACGAGAACAGCATCCCCGCCCAGGCGCCGTAGCTGAAATCAGGGGTGTCGTCCTTGCTACCCAGTTTGAGTTTGCCGTAGGAGGAAAACGCCAGGCCCACCACGAAAACCAGGTAAGCGGCGATCACCACCATGTAGTACCAGCCGAAGCTGCGGGACAACCAGGCCTGAGCCACTCCCAGCATTCTGCCGGCCTCTTGCGGGGCGATGATCAGAATGGCGGTCAACAACAGAATCAGCACGGTAGAGGTGTAGAACACCCAACCGTTGACCGTCACCTTCTCGGGCGGGGTCTTTATAAGCGAGGCAGAACTCATGGCACAAATGCTCCAGGCAGTGCGAGAGAAGAACACAAGGCAACACGGAACCCGACCAATCGGTTAGTTGGCAGCCGACCGGCGGGTGATATAAAGACACCCCGAAAAAAGCCCGAACCTGCAGAGATGGCACCGCGAATCGCCGTCGTGGCCGAGGTCCGGACGTTCATCCGAAACCTGGCCTCGAGCGTCTTGCCCATTCAACACGTCCATCGAACGTCGAACCGCGCCTTGCCCCGCGCAGGTTTCGAGCATTTTCGGATGTCGGTTTATCGCCACTTACTCGTAGGAAAAATCTGTAGGCAGCGACGATTTGTCGCAGATCTTATTCTTTGTTGATTGAACGTTCAATCAAAACAAAATAGACTGGCCCTCAATCCGATCGGCGTTCATCGCCCGTCGGAAGGCCTAAGGAGATGTGCAAGATGCCCAAGGTCGGTATGCAACCCATCCGCCGCCAACAACTGATCGAAGCCACTTTGCAGGCGGTTGATCAGGTCGGAATGGGGGACGCCAGCATTGCGCTGATCGCCCGTCTGGCCGGTGTCTCGAATGGCATCATCAGTCACTATTTTCAGGACAAGAACGGCCTGATTGCCGCCACGATGCGGTATCTGATGAGCGTCCTCAGCGAGAACGTCACCGCGCGCCGTCAGGCGCTGGCAGACAGCAGCCCCCGGGCGCATCTGCAGGTGATCATCGAAGGCAACTTCGACGCCAGCCAGGTCAATGGCCCGGCAATGAAAACCTGGCTGGCCTTCTGGGCCACCAGCATGCACCAGCCGTCTTTGCACAGGTTGCAGCGGATCAACGATCACCGTCTGTATTCCAACCTGTGCTGCGAGTTCCGCCGTGTGTTGCCGCTCGAAGATGCGCGCACCGCCGCCCGTGGACTGGCAGCTCTCATCGACGGCTTGTGGTTGCGCGGCGCGCTGTCGGGAGACGCTTTCGACACTGCGCAGGCGCAACAGATCGCTTACGAATACATGGATTTCCAATTGGCCAAGAAGGTGAGCTAGAGCACACAGAAAACGCTCGGCCCCTGAACGCCACCGCAGCCTGATCGCGGTGGTCAACGCCAACCACTTATGCACTTGCGAGGACACTATGGCCCGTTTCGAACTGCAAAAACTCTACATCGATGGCGCGTACTCCGACGCCGGCAGCGATGCCACCTTCGAAGCCATCAACCCGGCTAACGGTGAAGTCCTCGCACAAGTGCAACGTGCGACCAAGGAAGACGTCGAGCGCGCTGTCGTCAGCGCCGAAAAAGGCCAGAAAATCTGGGCTGCGATGACCGCCATGGAGCGTTCGCGCATCCTGCGTCGCGCCGTCGACATCCTGCGCGAGCGCAACGATGAACTGGCTGCCCTGGAAACCCTGGACACCGGTAAAGCCTTCTCCGAAACCAAGTACGTCGACATCGTCACCGGCGCCGACGTGCTGGAATACTACGCAGGCCTGGTACCCGCCATCGAAGGCGAGCAGATCCCGCTGCGTGACACTGCATTCGTCTACACCCGTCGCGAGCCGCTGGGCGTTGTCGCCGGTATCGGCGCGTGGAACTACCCGATCCAGATCGCCCTGTGGAAATCCGCTCCAGCCCTGGCGGCCGGTAACGCGATGATCTTCAAGCCAAGCGAAGTCACCTCGCTGACCACCCTGAAACTGGCCGAGATCTACACCGAAGCCGGCGTTCCGAATGGCGTGTTCAACGTACTGACCGGCAGCGGCCGTGAAGTCGGCACCTGGCTGACCGAGCACCCGCGCATCGAAAAAATCTCCTTCACCGGCGGCACCGATACCGGCAAGAAGGTCATGGCCAGCGCTTCGGCTTCGTCGCTCAAAGACGTGACCATGGAACTGGGCGGCAAGTCCCCGCTGATCATCTGCGACGACGCCGACCTGGATCGCGCCGCCGACACCGCCATGATGGCCAACTTCTACAGCTCCGGTCAGGTCTGCACCAACGGCACTCGCGTATTCGTGCCGAGCCACCTGAAAGCCGCTTTCGAAGCCAAGATCGTCGAGCGCGTTGCGCGCATCCGCGTTGGCAACCCGGAAGACGAAAACACCAACTTCGGCCCGCTGGTCAGCTTCGCGCACATGGAAAACGTGCTGGGCTACATCGCCAAGGGTAAAGAAGAAGGCGCCCGCGTTCTGTGCGGCGGCGAGCGCATGACCGACGGCGAATTCGCCAAAGGCGCGTTCGTGGCGCCAACCGTGTTCACCGACTGCACCGACGACATGACCATCGTCCGTGAAGAAATCTTCGGCCCGGTAATGGCGATCCTGACCTACGAAACCGAAGAAGAAGTGATCCGCCGCGCCAACGACACCGACTTCGGCCTGGCCGCCGGTATCGTCACCCGCGACCTGAACCGCGCCCACCGCGTGATTCACCAACTGGAAGCCGGTATCTGCTGGATCAACGCCTGGGGCGAGTCCGACGCGAAAATGCCGGTCGGCGGTTACAAGCAGTCGGGCGTCGGCCGTGAGAACGGCATCAGCTCGTTGAACAACTTCACTCGCATCAAATCGGTACAGGTCGAGCTGGGCGATTACGTCTCGGTGTTCTAAGGCATCAATCGCTTCGCATGCGAGGCCGTCATCGCCAGCAGGCTGGCTCCCACAGGTTTGGTGCCATCCACCAAACCTGTGTCATCCCCGATTCACTGTGGGAGCGAGCCTGCTCGCGATTGAGTGCGCAGCACTCACCCAGGCCTGACCTGACCAACTTTCAAAGAGGGTGCATTCAATGTCCCAGGAATTCGATTACATCATTGTGGGTGCCGGTTCTGCCGGTAACACCCTGGCGACCCGTCTGACTGAAGACGAAGGCGTCACCGTCCTGCTGCTCGAAGCGGGCGGCCCGGACTACCGCATGGACTTTCGCACGCAGATGCCGGCCGCACTGGCCTTCCCGCTGCAGGGCCGTCGCTACAACTGGGCGTACGAAACCGATCCGGAACCGTACATGGACGGTCGTCGCATGGAATGCGGTCGTGGCAAGGGCCTCGGCGGTTCCTCGCTGATCAACGGCATGTGCTACATCCGCGGCAACGCGATGGACTACGACGGCTGGGCAAAACTGCCAGGCCTGGAAGACTGGACTTACCTCGACTGCCTGCCGTACTTCCGTAAAGCGGAAACCCGCGACATCGGTCCGAACGACTACCACGGTGGCGAAGGCCCGGTCAGCGTGACCACGCCGAAGGCTGGCAACAACCCGCTGTTCCACGCCATGGTTGAAGCCGGCGTGCAGGCCGGTTACCCGCGCACCGAAGACTTGAACGGCTACCAGCAGGAAGGCTTCGGCCCGATGGACCGCACCGTGACGCCGAAAGGCCGTCGTGCTTCCACCGCCCGTGGTTACCTGGACGTGGCCAAGAAGCGTTCGACCCTGACCATCGTCACTCACGCCCTGGCTGACAAGGTTCTGTTCGAAGGCAAGCGCGCCATCGGCGTGCGTTACCTGGTCGGCGCTGCCGAAGAGCGCGTTGAAGCCCGCGCCCGCAAAGAAGTCATCGTCTGCTCCGGCGCGATCGCTTCGCCGCAACTGCTGCAACGCTCCGGCGTCGGTCCGGCGAAACTGCTGGAAAGCCTCGACATCCCGGTCGTTCACGATCTGCCGGGCGTTGGCGAAAACCTGCAGGATCACCTCGAGCTGTACCTGCAATTCGCCTGCACCCAACCGGTCTCGCTGTACCCGTCGCTGCTCTGGTACAACCAGCCGGCCATCGGTGCCGAGTGGCTGTTCAACGGCACCGGCATCGGCGCCAGCAACCAGTTCGAAGCCGGCGGTTTCATCCGCACCCGTCCGGAATTCGAATGGCCGAACATCCAGTACCACTTCCTGCCGGTAGCGATTAACTACAACGGCAGCAACGGTGTGCAAGAGCACGGTTTCCAGGCGCACATGGGCTCCATGCGTTCGCCGAGCCGTGGTCGCATCCAGGTCAAATCCAAGGATCCGCGTCAGCACCCGAGCATCCTGTTCAACTACATGGCCACCGAGCAGGACTGGCAGGAATTCCGCGACGGCATCCGCCTGACCCGTGAAATCATGCAACAGCCTGCGCTGGACGCCTTCCGCGGCCGCGAAATCAGCCCGGGCATCGAAGTGCAAACCGATGAGCAGCTGGACAAGTTCATCCGCGAGCACGCCGAAACCGCGTTCCACCCGTCCTGCTCGTGCAAGATGGGCACCGACGAGATGGCGGTCGTGGACGGCCAGGGCCGCGTGCATGGCATGCAGGGTCTGCGTGTGGTCGACGCCTCGATCATGCCGATCATCACCACCGGCAACCTGAACGCGCCGACGATCATGATGGCCGAGAAAATCGCCGACAAGATCCGTGGCCGTCAGCCACTGCCGCGCAGCAAGGCGCCGTACTACGTCGCTGGCGATGCGCCGGTGAAAGGCAAGGCACTGCGTGATGTGAGCGCTGTTGCTCAGTAATTCAGCTACACCGCATCAAGGCTAATCGCGAGCAGGCTCGCTCCCACATTTGGAATGCATTTCAACTGTGGGAGCGAGCTTGCTCGCGAAGGGGCCCTCACATTCAGCACAAATCCCTCTGTTTCAAGTAAATCCCCCTACACCCCCTCTTCACTTGATCCTACCCCTACGCAGGCCTACTCTAGTCCTCGCGCAATCGTTTCACCCCTCCCCGCCGAATCCGCTTCGCTGCTACTCCCATAACAAGGAGGTTCCCTGATGTTCGATTTCCACCCCCAGCTCAAGCAGCGCTTCGCTGCCTTGCGCACGGGCGCCGAGTTTTTTTCCTTGCGGTATGTACGCGAGTCCGGCCAGTACCTGTCGGTGCGCAAGAACGTTGCCGAACCGCCGAGCCTGAGCCGCGACGAAGGCGCGATGCTCACCGTTCGCGTCAACGGCGTCGAAGCCTACGCCGCGACCAATGACCTGTCGCAACAAGGCCTGCAAGCCGCCCTCGAGCGCGCCGAACAGCAGGCCCGGCGGATCAAGCCGCACGCCCTGCTCGACCTGAGCCAGCAGCCGGTGTCCAGCGACCGTGCCGACTACTTTTCACCCAATCTCGAACAACCCTTCCCGTCCCTGAGCGAATGCTTCGAGCTGCTCGGTGCGGAGTCCGCCTCGGTGCCAAAGGATGAGCGCCTGGTGAATTGGGAAGTGAGCATCGGCATCACCCACGTCGAACAGATCTACCTGAGCAGCGCCGGGGCCGAATTGCGCCAGGCCCAGCGCTTCGTTTATCCGGGCCTGGACGTCACCGCCTACGACGGCAACGACAGCCAGACCCGCAGCCTCGGCCGCGAGAACTTCGGCCAGCAGGGCGGCGCCGACGTGATCAGCCGCTGCGGCTTGATCGGCGCCGGTCCGCAAGTCGCCGATCAGGCGCTGCAACTGCTGCTCGCGCCAAATACGCCGCAAGGTCCGCGCGATCTGCTGCTGATGCCCGACCAGATGATGCTGCAGATCCACGAATCCATCGGTCACCCGCTGGAGCTCGACCGGATTCTCGGCGACGAACGCAACTACGCCGGCACCAGCTTCGTCAAGGCCTCGGATTTCGGCAGCCTGCAATACGGCTCGAAACTGCTCAACGTGACCTTCGATCCGGACATTCCCGAAGAGCTGGCGAGCTACGGCCACGATGACGACGGCACGGCTGCCAGCAAGCAATTCCTGATTCGCGAAGGCCTGCTGGTACGGCCGTTGGGCGGTGCGCTGTCGCAGTTCCGCGCGGGTCTGGACGGTGTCGCCAACAGCCGTGCCTGCGGCTGGAACCGACCACCGATCGACCGCATGGCCAACCTCAATATCGAGCCGGGTGACCAGTCGCTGGAACAACTGATCGGCGGCATCGAAAACGGCATCCTGATGAGCACCAACCGTTCGTGGTCGATCGACGACGCGCGGAACAAATTCCAGTTCGGCTGCGAATGGGGCCAGTTGATTGAAAACGGCGAACTCAAGGGCGTGGTGAAAAACCCGAACTACCGGGGCATTTCCGCGCACTTCTGGAAGAGCCTGCGCGCAGTCGGCAACGCCGGCACCATCCGGGTGCTGGGCACGCCGAACTGCGGCAAGGGCGAACCGAACCAGGTGATCCGCGTCGGCCACGCTTCGCCGGCCTGCGTGTTCAGCAATGTTGATGTGTTTGGGGGAGACGCCTGATGAGTATTTCCAAGAGCCAGGTCGAGGCCTTCAAGGTGCTGGTCAACTGGCTGCGCGATGCCGTGCGCGAGCCGGAACAGTTCACGCTGAGTTACGACGCCGAATCGTCGGCCTTCGTGCGCTTCAATCACGCCAAGGTGCGTCAGGCCGGGCAAGTGCAACAAGCCGGTATCGGCCTGAAACTGATCGACGATGGCCGCCATGCCGACCTGCACATCACCCTGTCCGGCGAACAGGCAACTGACCTGCAACGCCTCGCCGAAGGCCTGCAACAACTGCGCGAAACCCTGCCGCTGCTGCCGCAGGATCCCTATCTGCTGCTCAACCACAACGGCTGGCAGAGCCAGAACGTGCAGGAACATCCGCTGCCGGACACCGAGCAGGTGGTCGCTGAAATCGCCGAGGCGGCAGAAGGGCTGGATCTGGTCGGTTTCTACGCCGCCGGCCCGATCAGCCGTGGTTTCGCCAGTTCTTCCGGCGCGTTCGGCTGGCATCAGGCCAACAGCTTCAACTTCGACTTCAGCCTGTTCCACGAGAACGGCGAAGCGGTGAAAGCCAGCTATGCCGGGCACGAGTGGAGCAGCGAAGGTTTCGCCAAGCGTTTCCAGCAGGCCCGCGAGCAGCTTGAGTTTCTCGGTCGACCGTTGCGCACCCTGCCACCGGGACAGTACCGCGCCTATCTGGCACCAGCAGCCCTGGAAGAAATCATGGGCATGCTGTGCTGGGGCGGTTTCTCGGCGCAGTCGATTGCCAGCAAGAGCAGTCCGTTGCAGAAGCTGTATGCCGGCGATCAGGCGTTCAGTCCGCTGGTATCCCTCGACGAAAAAGTCAGCGGCTCGCTGAGCCCGGCGTTTTCCGGTGAAGGTTATCCGCGCAGCGATCTGCGGTTGATCATCGAAGGCAAAGCGGGTGACCAGTTGGTGGGATCGCGCAGTGCTGCCGAATACGGCCTGACGGCCAACGGTGCCGGCGGTGGCGAATCACCGAGCGCGCTGAACATGGGCGCCGGTGATCTGCCGCAAGCGGAGATTCTCAAACAACTGGGCACCGGGCTCTACATCAGCAACCTGTGGTATCTGAACTTCTCGGATCAACCGGCGGCGCGCCTGACCGGCATGACCCGGTTTGCCACGTTCTGGGTCGAGAACGGCGAGATTCAGGCGCCGGTCAGCACCATGCGTTTCGACGACAGTGCCTACAGCCTGCTGGGTTCGCAGCTGGAAGCGTTGACTGCCGAGCGTGAGTTGCTGCTGTCGGCAAGCACCTACAGTCAGCGCAATACGTCGTCGGCGTTGTTGCCGGGGGCGCTGGTAAGCCGATTGACCCTGACCTTGTAAAAGCATCGCGAGCAGGCTCGCTCCCACAGGTTCGCGCAGTCCATGTGGGAGCGAGCCTGCTCGCGATGAAGTCACCCCGGATTTACTGCGCCCATCATCAGAGGTTCCATGCCCAACCGCCCGCCTCTCGACGCCATCACCGCCCGCTGGTTGCCGTGGGTCGTCGCCATCGCTTTCTTCATGCAGTCCCTCGACGGGACCATCCTCAACACCGCCCTCCCGGCCATGGCCCGGGATCTGGCCGAAGACCCGTTGCGCATGCAGGGTGTGGTCATCGCCTACATGCTCACCGTGGCGTTGCTGATTCCGGCCTCGGGCTGGATCGCCGACCGCTTCGGCACCAAGAAGATCTTCTTCGGCGCGATCCTGCTGTTCAGCATCGGCTCGCTGCTCTGTGCCCTGTCGAGCAGCCTGTCCATGCTGGTCGGCGCCCGGGTGATTCAGGGCCTCGGCGGTGCACTGATGCTGCCGGTCGGGCGATTGGTGGTGCTGCGCGCCTACCCGCGTTCGGAGCTGGTGCGGATCATGGGCTTCATCACCATTCCCGGCCTGCTCGGCCCGCTGATCGGCCCGACCATGGGCGGCTGGATGGTGCAATACCTGACATGGCACTGGATCTTCCTGATCAACCTGCCGGTCGGCGTCATCGGCTGCTACGCGGTATGGAAGTTCATTCCCGATCTGCGCGGCACCGAGCGTACGCGCTTCGATAGCCTCGGTTTCCTGCTGTTCGGCGCAGCGATGATTCTGATCACCATCGCCATGGAAGGCCTTGGCGAATTGCATCTGCCGCACCTGCGGGTGATGTTGCTGCTGTTCGGTGGCATGGCCTGCCTGGCGGCGTACTGGTTGCGCGCCGGACGTGTCGAGAATCCGCTGTTCGCGCCTTCGCTGTTCAAGACTCGGACGTTTGCGGTGGGGATCATCGGTAACCTGTTCGCCCGTCTGGGCAGCGGTGCGTTGCCGTTTCTGGTGCCGTTGCTGCTGCAAGTGGCGCTGGGTTATTCACCGTCGCAGGCCGGGATGAGCATGCTGCCGCTGGCCGCCGCAGCGATGTTTGCCAAGTGGATGGCGCGGCCGCTGATCGAGCGTCTCGGCTATCGCATCGTTTTGACCGGCAACACGCTGGCGCTGGGGATCATGCTGGCGAGCATGGGCCTGGTCAGCGAGCAGACACCGTATTGGCTGCTGTTGTGCCTGCTGGCGATTCTCGGCGCGATCAACTCGCTGCAGTTCACCGCGATGAACACCGTGACCCTGATCGACCTCGACGACGCCAGCGCCAGCAGCGGCAACAGTCTGCTGTCGGTGGTTGCGCAGTTGTCGCTGAGTCTCGGGGTGGCCTGCGCCGGTGCCTTGCTCGGCGGCTTCACGGCGGAAATCGGCAATGATGGCGTTGAAACCGTGCTGGGCGCGTTCCAGCTGACGTTCGTGACAGTGGGTGTCATGGCGATGCTGGCGGCGACCATCTTCTCGCAACTTTCGAAAGAGGACGGCCGGCGCGTCAAACGTCCCGATGAACATCCGGACGAACACATCGAACATTAACCGCTGTTCGTCCAGAACTTTCGAGGAAAGTGGCACGGGGCTGCTACACTGCGCGACATTTTGTTTTGCAGGCCAGTCCCGTGACCACCATCGCCACCGCTTTTAATACTTTGCCGCTGTCCGCCGCCATGCTGGCTAACCTCGAATCTCTCGGTTATGCCCAGATGACGCCGATCCAGGCGCAGAGCTTGCCGGTGATCCTCAAGGGGATGGATCTGATCGCCCAGGCCAAGACCGGCAGCGGCAAGACCGCCGCGTTCGGCATCGGCCTGTTGAACCCGATCAATCCGCGCTACTTCGGTTGCCAGGCGCTGGTCATCTGCCCGACCCGCGAGCTGGCCGACCAGGTCGCCAAGGAAATCCGTCGTCTGGCCCGCGCCGAAGACAACATCAAGGTCCTGACCCTGTGCGGCGGCGTGTCGTTCGGTCCGCAGATCGCCTCGCTGGAGCACGGCGCGCACATCATCGTCGGTACTCCGGGGCGCATCCAGCAACACCTGCGCAAGGGTTCGCTGGTCCTCGATGGCCTGAACACGCTGATCCTCGACGAAGCCGACCGCATGCTCGACATGGGTTTCTACGACGCCATCGAAGACATCATCGAGCAGACCCCGAGCCGCCGTCAGACCCTGCTGTTCTCCGCGACCTACCCGGTGGGCATCAAGCAACTCGCTTCGAAGTTCATGCGCGATCCGCAGACGGTCAAGGCCGAAGCGTTCCACGACGACACCCAGATCGAACAACGCTTCTACGAGATCTCCCCGGAAGAGCGCATGAGCGCGGTGACCAAGGTCCTGCACCACTTCCGTCCGGCCTCCACCGTGGCGTTCTGCTTCACCAAGCAGCAAGTGCAGGAAACCGTCGATCACCTGACCTCCAAAGGCATCTCCGCCGTCGGCCTGCACGGCGATCTGGAACAGCGTGACCGCGACCAGGTATTGGCGATGTTCGCCAACCGCAGCACTTCGGTACTGGTCGCCACTGACGTCGCGGCCCGTGGCCTGGACATCGACTCGCTGGACATGGTGATCAACGTCGAGCTGGCCCGGGATTCGGAAATCCACATTCACCGCGTCGGCCGTACCGGTCGTGCCGGCGAGAAAGGCATCGCGGTCAGCCTGGTGGCGCCGTCGGAAGCGCATCGCGCGCAAGCCATCGAACAACTGCAGAAAACCCCGCTGAACTGGGATCAGGTGGACAACCTGAAATCCCAGGGCGGTGCCCCGCTGCAACCGCCGATGAGCACGCTGTGCATCGCCGGCGGGCGCAAGGACAAGGTGCGTCCGGGCGACATTCTCGGCGCACTGACCGGTGAAGCCGGGATTCCGGGCACCCAGGTCGGCAAGATCGCGATCTTCGACTTCCAGTCCTATGTGGCCGTCGAGCGCACCGTGGTCATGCAGGCGTTGCAGCGTTTGAACAACGGCAAGATCAAGGGTCGTTCGCTGCGCGTTCGGGTTTTGTAAGCGATCTTCCATCCAAGGAAGATCCCTGTGGGAGCGAGCCTGCTCGCGATGGCAATCTGTCAGTTGATAGTTTGTGACTGACACACCGCTATCGCGAGCAGGCTCGCTCCCACATTGGTTTCCGGTGAATTTGAATTTTGTGTGAGGACACCGTTTTGCGCTCTACCGAAGTCGTGATCATTGGCGCTGGCGCCGCTGGGTTGATGTGTGCACTGACCGCCGCCGGGCGCGGGCGTCAGGTGCTGCTGCTCGACCACGCGAACAAGGCCGGCAAGAAAATCCTGATGTCCGGCGGTGGGCGCTGCAACTTCACCAACATGTACACCGAGCCGGGCAATTTCCTCTCGCAGAATCCGCACTTCTGCAAATCCGCGCTGGCCCGCTACACCCAGTGGGATTTCATCGGCATGGTCGCCAAGCACGGCGTGCCGTATCACGAGAAGAAACTCGGCCAGTTGTTCTGCGATAACAAATCCAGTGACATCCTCGGCATGCTGCTGGACGAGTGCGATCAGGTCGGCGTCAACCTGCACCTCGACACTTCGATCCAGACCATCGAAAAAGTCGAGGGCGGTTACCTGCTCGACACCACCCTCGGCCAGATCCAGTGCCAGTCACTGGTGATCGCCACCGGCGGCCTGTCGATCCCGACGCTTGGCGCCACCGGTTTCGGTTATCAGGTCGCCAAGCAATTCGGCCACGATCTGCTGCCGACCCGCGCCGGTCTGGTGCCGTTCACCATCACCGATCAGCTCAAGGAGCTGTGCACCGAGCTGTCCGGCACCTCGGTGGATTGCCTGGTCAGCTGCAATGACCAGAGCTTTCGCGAGAACATCCTGTTCACTCACCGCGGCCTCAGCGGCCCGGCGATTCTGCAGATTTCCTCGTTCTGGGAGCCGGGCGACACCGTCGAGATCAACCTGCTGCCCGATCACGACGCCGCAAGCTGGCTGCAACAGCAGACCGCCGAGCGCCCGAACAGCGAACTGAAAACCCTGCTCGGGGAAATCTTCACCAAGAAGATGGCCAACCTGCTGGCGGACAACTGGTTCGTCTCCAAACCGATGAAGCAGTACACCCACGCCGAACTGGCGGACATCGCCGAGAAACTCGGCAGCTGGAAAGTCGTCCCGGCCGGCACCGAAGGCTACCGCACCGCCGAAGTCACCCTCGGTGGCGTCGACACCCGCGAAGTCTCGTCCAAGACCATGGAATCGCTGAAAAGCCCGGGGCTCTACTTCGTCGGCGAAGTGCTGGACGTCACCGGGCATCTGGGCGGCTTCAACTTCCAGTGGGCCTGGGCATCGGGTTACGCGGCGGCGCAATACGTCTGACAAACACAAATCAAACTGTGGGAGCGAGCCTGCTCGCGAAAGAGGAATGTCATTCAACATATGTGTCGACTGACAGATTGCATTCGTCGGATCGCCGCCCGGAGCAAGCTCGCTCCCACATTTGCTATCGCTGAAGCTGTAGGGAACACTTTTTGCTGTCAGATGTGATCGGCGCCATTGCGTCGGCGTCATTACTGGCTCAATTTAGCGGCATCGCCTCGGAAGGCCTTCGCACTTCATGTCCTCGACCTCGTTTCGTCAGTCTTTGCGGCGCCTGTGGGCGCTGGATAAATTCAGCTACAGCGTGCGGGTGTTCATCGCCCTGACCGGCAGCATGGCGCTGTGCTGGTATCAGGATGAAATGGGGCTGCTGATCCCGCTGTTCCTCGGGATCATTGCCAGCGCCCTGGCCGAGACGGACGACAGTTGGCAGGGCCGCCTCAACGCACTGGCGGTAACACTGGTGTGTTTCAGCGTTGCGGCGCTGTCGGTGGAATTGCTCTTCCCTTACCCCATCGTGTTCGTCATCGCTCTGGCGTTGGCCAGTTTCGGCCTGACCATGCTCGGTGCGCTCGGCGAACGTTATGGCGCGATTGCTTCGGCGACGCTGATTCTTTCCGTCTACACCATGATCGGCGTGGACCAGCGCGGTGGCGCGGTCACGGATTTCTGGCACGAGCCGATGCTGCTGGTGGCCGGTGCCGCGTGGTACGGCTTGCTGTCGGTTTTGTGGCAGGCGATGTTCTCCAACCAGCCGGTGCAGCAGAGCCTGGCGCGGCTGTTCCGTGAGCTGGGTTATTACCTGAAGCTGAAAGCCTCGCTGTTCGAGCCGATCCGTCAGCTGGACGTCGAAGCGCGGCGCCTGGAACTGGCCCAGCAAAACGGCCGGGTCGTCGCAGCCCTGAACAGCGCCAAGGAAATCATCCTGCACCGCGTCGGCAACGGCCGCCCCGGCTCGAAAGTCAGCCGCTACCTGAAGCTGTACTTCCTCGCGCAAGACATTCACGAACGCGCCAGTTCTTCGCACTACCCTTACAACGCGCTGGCCGAGGCGTTTTTCCACAGCGACGTGCTGTTCCGCTGCCAACGCCTGCTGCGCCAGCAAGGCAAGGCCTGCCGGGCGCTGGCCGAATCGATCCAGATGCGCCAGCCGTTCATCTACGACGCAACATTCGCCGAAGCCCTGAGCGACCTGCATGCCTCCCTCGAACACCTGCGCATCCAGAGCAACCCGGCCTGGCGCGGGCTGCTGCGTTCGCTGCGGGCGCTGGCGGCCAACCTCGGCACCCTCGACCGTTTGCTCAGCGATGCCAGCAATCCGGATGCGCTGGCCGATGCCACCGACAGCAGCCTGCTCGACCGCTCGCCGCGCAACTTCAAGGATGTGCTGACCCGTCTGCGCACGCAGCTGACGCCCACGTCATTGCTGTTCCGCCATGCCCTGCGCCTGCCGCTGGCGCTGAGCATCGGTTACGGCATGGTGCATCTGATTCACCCGTCGCAGGGTTACTGGATCATCCTCACCACGCTGTTCGTCTGCCAGCCGAACTACGGCGCCACCCGGCGCAAACTCGGCCAGCGGATTCTCGGCACCGCCATCGGCCTGACCATCGCCTGGGCGCTGTTCGATCTGTTCCCGAGCCCGCTGGTGCAGTCGTGCTTCGCCATCGCCGCCGGCGTGGTGTTCTTTACCAACCGCACCACCCGCTACACCGTGGCGACCGCTGCGATCACGATCATGGTGCTGTTCTGCTTCAACCAGGTCGGCGACGGCTACGGGCTGTTTGTGCCGCGCCTGTTCGATACCCTGCTCGGCAGCCTGATCGCCGGCCTGACGGTGATCCTGTTTCTGCCGGACTGGCAGGGTCGGCGCCTGAACAAAGTGCTGGCCAACACCCTGACCTGCAACAGCATCTACCTGCGTCAGATCATGCAGCAATACGCCGCCGGCAAGAGCGACGACCTCGCCTACCGCCTCGCCCGGCGCAACGCGCACAACGCCGACGCAGCACTGTCGACCACGCTGGCGAACATGCTGATGGAGCCGGGGCATTTCCGGAAGGAAGCCGACGTCGGTTTCCGCTTCCTGGTGCTGTCGCACACCTTGCTCAGTTACCTGTCGGGCCTTGGCGCACACCGGGAAACCCAGTTGCCGGCCGAAGTGCGTGAGCATCTGATCGATGGTGCCGGGGTGAGTCTGGCAGCGAGCATTGATGAGATCGCTCAGGGTCTGGCGAGCAAACAGCCGATTGCGATTCAAAGCGATGAGGAAGAAGCGCTGGCCAATGAGCTTGAGCAGATGCCGGACGAAATCGACGAAGGCCAGCGGCTGGTGCAAACGCAACTGGCGCTGATCTGCCGCCAGCTCGGGCCGTTGCGCACGCTGGCGGCGCATCTGATCAAGGACACAGCCGTGGATTGAGTCAGGCGGCGACTGCCAAGGCGCCATCGCCAGCAGGCTGGCTCCCACACTTTGGCTCTGGCATGCATTCCTATTGTGGGAGCCAGCCTGCTGGCGATGAGGCAATCAATCACACCGCAAATTCTGGATCAGCCCTCACATGCCATGCTGCCTGAGCAGCTTGTCATAGCTGCCATCGGCTTTCATCGCCGCAATCGCCTTGTCGAACCCGGCCACGATCTGCTCATGCTGCGGGTTCTTCAGGCTGACCAGAATGTGCAGGCTGTTTTCGCTCAAGGGTTTGGGCAGGAATTCCACGGCGTTGCGCACTTTCGGTGATTCCCGGGCCAGGTAATAGCGGGCGACGAACTCGTCTTCCAGAGTCAGCTTGACCCGATCCGCCGCCAGCATGCGCACGGCCATGGCGAAGTTATGCACAGGGACTTTCTGCAACGCCGTGTCGGCATCGAACGGCGCGGAATAGGCGTAGCCGCGCACCACCGCTATCGGATAGGTGTGCAGTTCCTGCAGGTTGTTGTATTCGATGGGCGTGTCTTTGCGCTTGAGAAAACGCACACGGTTGAGCAAATACTCGTCGGAAAACTGGCCAAGCTTCGTACGCTCGTCGTTGTACCAGGCGTTGACCAGCACGTCGTAACGCCCCTCGCCAACCCCGAGCAGCGCCCGCGCCCACGGCACCTGCTCGTAATCGCTGGCATAACCGGCCCGGGCCAGGGCCGTGCTGACGATGTCCGTGGCCAGCCCGCCGTTGACCAGCGTGTCATCGGTAAAGGGTGGCCAGATGTCGAAGACCAGACGCAGTTTCTCCGCTGCAGCGCTTTGACCCAGCAACAGCAATCCGATCAAAGCCAACGCTCGATGCAATCGCGGCATGCTTGAAAATCCTTAGCGGGCGGGCCGCCCGGCGTGTTTTCAGTCAAAACCCCAAGGCCCCGTACCGGCGAATCCCAGGCCCTAACATTAGCTCATTGAAGCCGTTGCACAGCGCTTCTCAGCAGATTACACAAAGATGTCGGCGCCGCCAGAAGGGAATGATGGCATTTTGGCCTTTGTCACAGATTTCTCAGCCATACAGACATATTTCGACGTGGCGCTTAGTATCGGACGACGTAGTTCAAGGAATCGGAAGATGACAATCGAGTGGGTCTGCAAACATCACAGCGATCTGGGACTGGAGCAGCTGTACGCCATTTTGAAATTGCGCTCGGAGGTGTTCGTGGTCGAACAGCGTTGCGCGTACCTGGACCCGGACGGGCAGGATCTGGACGGGGACACCTGCCATTTGATGGGCTGGGACGGTGATCAGCTGGTGGCATATCTGCGCTTGCTGGACCCGGAGTCCCAGGGCGGCGACGTGGTGATCGGCCGGGTGCTGACGGCGCCGGCCGGGCGTGGCAAAGGCCTGGGTCATGAAATGATGGAGCAGGCGCTGAAACAGGCTGAAAAGCGCTGGCCTGAAGTGCCGATCTACCTGTCGGCCCAGGCGCATTTGCAGGGGTATTACGGGCGGTACGGGTTTGTCGTGGCGGGTGAGGAATATCTGGAGGATGACATTCCGCATATTGGTATGCGGCGGTCTTGAGATTGTCCCTTCGCGGGCGTGCCCGCGAAGGAACTACATCGGTCAGGGATACTCAAGCACAGCCTTGATCTGCCGCAAATTCCTCTCGATCCACCCCCGATCAATCGCCCCCCACTCGCGAATGCGGTAACGCCCCGCATGATTGCGCGCGCCCTCTTCCTGCTCGAACTCGCAGACAATATCCAGATCCGCCAGTGCCGCAATGGTGTCCTGCGCCGTGCGCCGGGGCATGCCGGTGACGTCGGTCAGCGCCGGCACGCTGCTGGCCAGGCCGCTGTCGATCAGGTACGCCACGTACAAGCGCCGGTAGAAACTACTTTTGGTCTTGCTCACGTCCATGCATGCGCTCCGTTGTTTGATGTCTTATTGCAGGTCCCGCCACGTCAGGTACACCCGCAGATCGAACTCGATCTGGTGATAGCCCGGCAGCATGTGCTCACATAATTTATAGAACGCCTTGTTGTGATCCGACTCCTTGAAGTGCGCCAGTTCATGCACGACGATCATCTTCAAGAACTCAGGCGCGGCCTCCTTGAACAGCGAGGCGATGCGGATCTCTTTCTTGGCCTTGAGCTTGCCGCCCTGCACTCGCGACACCGTGGTGTGCAGGCCGAGGGCGCGGTGGGTCAGGTCGAGACGGTTGTCGAACAGCACCTTGTCGATGGCCGGGGCGTTGCGCAGGTATTCCTGTTTCAGGTCCAGCGCGTAGCCGTACAACGCCTTGTCGCTCTGCACATCGTGGCGGCCCGGATAACGTTGGCTCAGGTAATCACCGAGGCGATCTTCGGCAATCAATTGGCGCACCTGATCCTGCAATTGCGCGGGATAGGCCTGGAGGTATTTCAACGCGGTCATGGGCGGCACGGGTCATGAAAAGGCCGCCAGTGTAGCGAATTCAACCGGCCAACGCGCTCCAGTCGAACGGCTCGGCGAAGCGCGTCGCGTCCTCGGCGACCAACGGCCGCGCCACCAGGAAGCCTTGCACATACTCACACCCATGGGCTTGCAGCCATTGATATTGCTCGACGGTTTCCACGCCTTCGGCAATCACCAGCAACCCGTATTCCTTGCACAGATCAATGACAGTGCGCACCAGCGAGGCGTCCCGGGACGAGTCCGGCAATCGGGCGATCAGGTGGCGATCGAGCTTGAGGGTGTCCAGCTCCAAATCTCGCAGATGCGACAGCGAGCAGGACCCGGAGCCGAAATCGTCCAGCGCCACTCGCACCCCGAGATTGCGCAGCAGCTTCAGTTGTTTGCGGGTCTCGTCCGGGTTGATCGTCAGCGCCTCTTCGGTCACTTCCACTTCCATCTGATGGGGCTGCAAACCATGGCGCTCCAGCACCTGACGCAACTCGGTCACCAGATTCGGCAAACCAAACTGGGTATTGCTCAGGCTCACCCCAAGCACCAGATCCCTGGAAAACTCGGACTCCCAGGCCTTACGCTGCCCGGCGCTGCGGTGATAGATCCAGCTGCCGAGCCGGCTGATCAGCGTCGCCTCCTCCAGCAACGGCAGGAACAACCCCGGCGGCACGTCGCCGACACTCGGATGCTGCCAGCGCAGCAACGCCTCGAAACCACGAATCCTGCCGTCACCAATCGCCACCTGCGGCTGATACACCAGATTGAAATCGCGATTCTCGATGGCGTTGCGCACGCTCTCTTCCAGCATCAGCCTCGAGCGCGCGCGGCCGTTCATTTCGTGATCGTAGAAGCGATATTGCTGACGCCCGGCGCGCTTGGCTTCGTACATGGCGATGTCCGAGGCGCGCATCAGACCGTCGAGGTTGTTGCCGCAATCCGGGTACGTGGCGATGCCGATACTGGCGCCCAGGGCAATGTCCATGCCTTCGATCTGCTGACAGATCGATACGCGCTCGATGAGCTTCTCGGCGATCTTCGCCGCTTGTTCGGGGAATTCCAGATCCAGCAACGCGGTGAACTCATCACCGCCCATCCGCGCCAGAATGTCGAACGGTCGCAGGCAGGCTTTCAATTGTTCGGAAACCCAGCGCAACACCCGGTCGCCGGCGTCATGGCCGAGGGAATCGTTGACCCGTTTGAAGCCATCAAGATCGAGGTACATCAGCACCCAACTGCTGTCACTGCGCTCACCGCGCAACAGCAGGTTTTCCACAGTCTGGTAAAAGCCACGACGATTGAGCAGCCCGGTCAGCGGGTCGGTGACAGCCTGAAATTCCAGCTGCTGATGCAGATGCCGCACCACCGACATGTCCAGCACCGTCACCACCATCGCGTGCTGCTCGCTCGGCAACGGCGCGCAGGACAGCGCCACCGGCACTTGCTGCCCCGGCGCGGTACGCAGCAACGCATCGTGTAAGCGCAGCGTCTCGCCGCGTTTGTAACTGGCGTAAAACTCGGAATCGGCCCACAGCGGAATGTGCGGTTTCTGCAGGAAATCGAGAAACTCCTGCCCTTCCAGCTCCTTCACCGGCGCATTGAGCAACCGCGAAATCGCCGGGTTGGCGAAGCGGATCAAGCCATCCTCGGCCAGCACCAGAATGCCTTCGGCGGCGTTATCCAGCACTGAAGCATTGAAGGCCCGCGCCGACTCCAGATCCTGACTCAAACGCTGCAGCGCCCGGCGATTGCGCTGGTGTTCCAGCAACGCCTGGACCTTGGGCTTGAGAATCTGCGGGTCGAAAGGTTTGAACAGATAATCCACCGCACCACTGGCATAGCCCTTGATCACGGCGTCCTGGGACTGTTCGTTGGCGGTAAGGAAAATGATTGGAGTGAGCCGCGTTCGCTGGCTGCCACGCATCAGGCGTGCGACTTCGAAACCGTCCATGCCCGGCATCTGCACATCCAGCAGCACCAGGTCGATGTCGTGTTCGAGCAACAGGCTGAGGGCTTCGAAACCGGAAGCCGCGGTCATGACCTGCCAGTCCTGGCGCTGCAGCAACGCGCGCATGCTGATCAGATTTTCAGGGTAATCATCAACGATCAAAAGGACGGAGCTGCCTTCACCTGGCTGGGTTTGCGCGCATTCCATGCTGCTTCTCTTGTCGGGACATCCAATCGGGACGCGGCCGGTTTCTCGTGAAAACCGTACTGTTACTGAGCCTTCACTCTAGTCCTGGATCCGAAAAAGCAGTAGCTGTCATCAGGCCATCATTTAACCAAACCGGTAAGTAGCCGACTAACGGTCATCGCTGCAGCCCCCGAAAACCGGGAAACATGGCATTTCGACAGGATGTTGGCGCCAATCATCCGCCAGACGGCCGTTAACAAAAAATCCCTCTACGCTTATAAAGGCCGCCCCCAAGAGGCGCGGGCCAGAGCGTCTGGCACGCGCGTGCAGCAGAAACAGAGTGGAAGAACCGACATGATCGACCTCGCAACCTGGAACCTCAGCGTTCCCGTTGGCAGCCCGCCCCACACCGTCGAAACCTCCAGACTGGTGAACGGCTTCAAGGATCAGTACTTCCATTCCGACACCGGCACCCTGTTTTTCTGGTCCCCGGTGACCGGCTCGAAAACCGAAAACGCCATCTACCCGCGCACCGAACTGCGCGAAACCTTCAGCAACGGCACCCTGCGCAACTGGTACTACCCGGACGCCGACAACCTGCTGCGCGCGACCCTTTCGGTCAACAAGGTGCCCAGCTCCGGCAAGATCGTCATTGGCCAGATCCACGCCTATGAAAGCCAGAAGCCGCTGGTGAAACTCGAGTATCAGTACAAGACCAAACTGGATTCCGGCAACCTGGTGATCAAGGTGCGGATGCACCCGGATGATGACGAAGGCCGGGTGATTACCCTGGCGACCGGGATCAAACTGGATCGCGAATTCAATTACCTCATTCACCTGAGCCCCGGTGGTGCGCTGGGCATCAGCGCGGCCGGGTATCAGTGGGACTCGCAGATCAGCGCGACCTGGCGCAACAAGCCGCTGTACTTCAAGGCCGGCGTGTATGTGCAGGACAACACCGGGTACACCAGCGAGGGTGGGCAGGTGACGTTCTCAAAACTGGACATTGACCACGACAAATAACCTGTGGGAGCTGGCCTGCCAGCGATTGCGCCGGGGGCAGCGCTGACATTTAAACGGTTATGTTTAAACCAGCCCGGCGTAACGTCCCGAAGCCTACAACGGCTTGCGTCGCTGCCTACCGGTACGCCAGAATCCGCCGGCTTGTGCGCCTGGAAGGCCGTCGGTAACTTGATTCGGGTCACTGATTCGCAGTGATCGGGTTTAGTAGCCCGAGGGTTCGCGAGGCGTATTTGCACTCCAGAAAGTGAGATATCTCGATATCTGCGCTTGATGGTAGCTGTACGCAGGGCGCTTTCGGGCGCGCCGGTTCGCGTCTCCCCGGTCTACTAACCTGCGTTCAGCTGCCACCCCATCGTTTAGTAGCGATCCGGTGTCGGCTCCATTTCCCGGAGACGAAACATGATTCAATCTACGCCTCATCCACCGGTCACAGACCCGGCCTCCCCCTACGATTCCCTCGACCCCAAAAAACTCAACGAAGCCGCCGAACGCGCCCTCGACCACTACCTCTGCCCCGGCGCCCGCATCATGGCCACGGTCAACGAACCCGACCGCATGTACTTCGCCAACCCCGCCTGCAACACCGAATCCCTGCTGGCCAACGCCAGCGAAACCCTCGGCTCCGCCAGCGAAATGCTCAACAACTTCGCCGCCACCCTCACCCCCGCCGACCGCAAGACCGCGATAGGCATTGCGCAATTGGTGATGTTGGGGGAACTGGCGGTGAATCAGGCGCTGGATCAAGTCGAGCCGAAGTAACCAGTTCTATATAAGGAACCCGCTTCAGGGCGGGTTTCTCGGGATGACATGTTGTACTTACGCAACATGAACCTTCAAACGTTGCGGTAGCCGAACATGGACTACGCCCTATTGATCAGCCGTCTAGGGAATCAACTACGCGAAAAACGTATAGCTCGTGGCCTGACGCAAGTACAACTTGCCGAGCTCGCAGGGCTGACACGATACAACATCATCGCAGTGGAGAAAGGCGCTCCATCTGTCAGCATGATCGCCTACGCACGCACCTTGGCAGCTCTGGATAGTGAGCTTATTGTCATTCCAGCGGTTATGCCGAGTCTTGAAGAGCTTGCGGAGGTATTCAAATGATCTCTGATTTTTGGATAGTTCTTAATCCAAGCAAAAATCACCACCCATAAAAAATCCGCCTCTCGGCGGATTTTTCATTCAATCAGCTAAACACCCAGTCTCAATTGACCTTGGCGTTCAACTCACCCTTCAGATAACGCTGATACATGCTTTCCAGCGAGATCGGCTTGATCTTCGAAGCGTTGCCGGCAGTGCCGAAAGCTTCGTAACGAGCAATACATACATCGCGCATCGCTTTCACGGTTTCGCCGAAGAACTTACGCGGGTCGAATTCGCTCGGGTTGGTGGCCATCAGGCGACGCATGGCGCCGGTGGATGCCAGACGCAGGTCGGTGTCGATGTTGACCTTGCGCACGCCGTGCTTGATGCCTTCGACGATTTCTTCAACCGGCACGCCGTAGGTTTCTTTGATGTCGCCGCCGTACTGGTTGATGATCGCCAGCCACTCTTGTGGAACCGACGAGGAACCGTGCATCACCAGGTGGGTGTTCGGGATGCGTTTGTGGATTTCCTTGATGCGGTCGATGGCCAGCACGTCGCCGGTAGGCGGCTTGGTGAACTTGTAGGCGCCGTGGCTGGTGCCGATGGCGATGGCCAGGGCGTCGACCTGAGTCTTCTTGACGAAGTCAGCGGCTTCTTCCGGGTCGGTCAGCATCTGGCTGTGGTCCAGAACGCCTTCGGCGCCGATGCCGTCTTCTTCACCGGCCATGCCGGTTTCCAGGGAACCCAGGCAGCCCAGCTCGCCTTCTACCGAAACGCCGCAGGCGTGAGCCATGGCTACGGTTTGTTGGGTAACGCGAACGTTGTATTCGTAGTCGGTCGGGGTCTTGCCGTCTTCGCCGAGGGAGCCGTCCATCATTACCGAGCTGAAGCCCAGTTGGATCGAGCGCTGGCAGACGTCAGGGCTGGTGCCGTGGTCCTGGTGCATGCACACCGGGATGTGCGGGAATTCTTCGATCGCGGCCAGGATCAGGTGACGCAGGAACGGCGCGCCGGCGTATTTGCGAGCGCCGGCCGAAGCCTGGACGATCACCGGGGAGTCAGTCTTGTCAGCGGCTTCCATGATGGCGCGCATCTGCTCAAGGTTGTTGACGTTGAAGGCTGGAACGCCATAGCCGAACTCGGCTGCGTGGTCCAGCATCTGGCGCATGCTGATAAGTGCCATTGTGTGTGTCTCTCCCGGTTTGGGTCGTTAATCGTGCCAGCCTGCCGGAGCGGCGGCGGCTATTCAAGTGATTGCAGATCGGGGGTTGAGGCCCGGCCTGGTGATTCGATACAGCAAATTCTGTTTTATTCGGCTTTGCAGCCCCGGCCGATCAAATCATTGGTAGCGACCCAGTAGACCAGGCCTTCATTACCTTTGATGTGAAACGCCAGCATGTCGTCGCTGTACAACGCGCCCGACGCGCCCGGCTCTTCTTTCAGGCGATAGACCTGATCGCCGCCGCCCAGTCGCACATCGACTGCCTTCTGGCCCGCATCGGTGTAGCGCCACAGCACCTTGGCCTGGCTGTCGCAGGTCCAGGTGGTCCAGTTATCCACAGGGGCGGACGACTGGAACGGGTTCCACTGCGCACAACCACCCAACAATCCCAGTGCCGCAACGGCGATCAAGCCTTTCATCCGTGTTCCTCGACCGGCAGCACACGCCGCCGGCCCTGAGTTAAAGAGTCAGACCGGTCAAGGGCAACCATGTTCCTTGGCCGGGGTTTGCGTCTCGTATTTGTCCAGGCCTTCCGGCCCCGAGCGCTTGTTCAGCACCGGGTTGGTTTCGGCCTGCCAGTCGGCCTGGTAGCAGCCTTTCCGGTCCTCGCCGGGTGCCGGGGTCGGCTCGGCCTTCGGGTTACTCCCGCAGGCCGCCAGCGTACCGGTCAGCAACAACAGCGCTAACGACTTGACCATCTGAACACTCCTTTGCCTGGCCAAACGGGCGGCCTCAGGCCTTGGCCCGGCTTTCCAGGACTTCAACGGCCGGCAGCACCTTGCCTTCGACGAATTCGAGGAAAGCGCCACCGCCGGTGGAAATGTAGGAGATCTTTTCCGCCACGCCATATTTATCGATGGCCGCCAGGGTATCGCCACCACCGGCAATCGAGAACGCCGCGCTTTCGGCGATGGCTTCGGCCAGCACTTTGGTGCCGTTGCCGAACTGATCGAATTCGAACACGCCGACCGGGCCGTTCCACAGGATGGTTTTCGACGACTTCAGCAGTTCGGCGAAATTGGCCGCGGTTTGCGGGCCGATGTCGAGGATCATGTCGTCAGCGGCAACGTCACCGATCAGTTTCACGGTCGCTGCAGCACTTTCGGCGAATTCCTTGGCAACCACCACGTCCACCGGCAGCGGCACGCTGACCTTGGCGGCGATGGCGCGGGCGGTGTCCAGCAGGTCCGGCTCGTACAGCGATTTGCCGACCGGGTGACCGGCTGCCGCGAGGAAGGTGTTGGCGATGCCGCCGCCAACGATCAGTTGATCGCAGATCTGGCTCAGGCTGTTCAGTACGTCGAGTTTGGTCGAGACCTTGGAACCGGCAACGATGGCCGCCATCGGCTTGGCCGGAGCGCCCAGGGCTTTGCCCAGTGCATCCAGTTCAGCGGCCAGCAGCGGGCCGGCGGCAGCGATTTTGGCGAACTTGGCTACGCCGTGGGTCGAACCTTCGGCGCGGTGAGCAGTACCGAAAGCGTCCATCACGAACACGTCGCACAGGGCGGCGTATTGCTGGGCCAGTTCGTCGGCGTTCTTTTTCTCGCCCTTGTTGAAGCGCACGTTTTCGAACAGCACGATGTCGCCGGCCTTGACGTCAACGCCGCCCAGGTAGTCAGCCACCAGCGGCACTTCGCGGCCCAGAGCCTTGCTCAGGTAGTCGGCGACTGGCTTGAGGCTGTTCTCGGCGGAGAACTCGCCTTCAGTCGGACGACCCAGGTGCGAGCAGACCATCACGGCCGCGCCTTTTTCCAGGGCCAGCTTGATGGTCGGCAGCGAAGCCAGGATACGCGCATCGCTGGTGACAACACCGTCCTTGACTGGGACGTTGAGGTCTTCGCGGATCAATACGCGCTTACCTTGCAGATCGAGGTCGGACATCTTCAACACGGTCATGGGTCGCAATTCCTACGGTTTTTTTGAAGTCGCTGTCTGCAGATAGTGTTCTGCAACATCCAGCATTCGGTTGGCAAAACCCCATTCGTTGTCGAACCAGGCCAGGATGTTCACCAGCCGTGGGCCGGAAACGCGGGTCTGACTGGCATCGACGATGGCCGAATGTGGGTCATGGTTGAAATCACAACTTGCGTGGGGCAGCTCGGTGTAGGCCAGCAGACCTTTGAGCGGGCCGCTGGTGGCAGCCTCGCGCAGGATCCGGTTGACCTCGCCGGCGTCGGTGTCACTCGCGGTCTGCATCGTGATGTCGAGGCAGGACACGTTGACCGTCGGTACGCGTACGGCTTTGGCCTGGATTCGCCCGGCAAGTTCCGGCAGCAGGCGCTCGATGCCCCGCGCCAGACCGGTGGACACCGGGATCACCGACTGGAACGCCGAACGGGTACGGCGCAGATCTTCGTGGTGATAGGCGTCGATCACCGGCTGATCGTTCATCGCCGAGTGAATCGTGGTGATCGACACGAATTCCAGGCCGATCGCCTTGTCCAGCAGACGCAACAGCGGCACGCCGCAGTTGGTGGTGCAGGAGGCGTTGGACACCAGCAGTTCATCGCCGGTCAGGCAATCCTGATTGACGCCGTAGACGATGGTGGCGTCGACATCCGCCTCGCTGGCCATCGGCTGCGAAAACAGCACCCGCGGCGCGCCGGCGTCGAGGAAACGCTGGCCGTCTTCACGGGTGTGGTAAGCGCCGGAGCATTCGAGCACCAGATCGACGCCCAGGGACGCCCAATCGATGCCTTCGGGGGTGGCACTGCGCAGGACCTTCACGCAGTCGCCATTAATATGCAGACAATCGCCGTCGACCTTCACCTCGCCCGGGAACCGGCCGTGGGTGGAGTCGAAGCGTGTCAGGTATTCGATGCTGGCCATGTCGGCCAGATCGTTGATCGCGACAATTTCAAACCCGGCCTTATCGCCTCGCTCGAACAACGCACGCAAGACGCAACGACCAATCCGGCCGTAGCCGTTGAGTGCAACTTTGTAGGGACGCGGTTGAGGCATGGGGTTCTCGATTACCGTGGTGAAACCGTCAGTGTTGCGGTGCTTCAACTACCGCTATCGCGAGCAGGCTCGCTCCCACAGGAAAATGCATTCCAATGTGGGAGCGAGCCTGCTCCGGGCGGCGTTCCGACGATGGGCGGCAGCCCAGACGACAAAACTTCTGGATCAGTCTTCCAGCAGCTCTTCAGCCTGACCCAGGATGTTTTCCAGGGTGAAGCCGAACTCTTCGAACAGTGCCGAAGCCGGAGCGGATTCGCCGTAGGTGGTCATGCCGATCACGCGACCTTCCAGACCCACGTACTTGAACCAGAAGTCGGCGTGGGCCGCTTCGATCGCGATACGCGCGCCAACCTGCAACGGCAGGACCGATTGCTTGTAGCTGGCATCCTGAGCGTCGAACGCGCTGGTGCATGGCATGGAAACCACGCGTACCTTGCGGCCCTGCTCGGTCAGTTTGTCGTAGGCCTGAACGGCCAGACCGACTTCCGAACCGGTAGCGATCAGGATCAGCTCTGGCTCGCCTGCGCAGTCCTTCAGCACGTAGCCACCACGGCTGATGTCGGCGATCTGGCCGGCATCACGGGTTTGATGCTGCAGGTTCTGACGGGAGAAGATCAGAGCGGACGGGCCGTCCTTGCGCTCCAGGGCGTTTTTCCAGGCCACGGCCGATTCAACGGCATCGGCTGGACGCCAGGTGTCGAGGTTCGGCGTGCTGCGCAGGCTGGTCAGTTGCTCGATCGGCTGGTGCGTCGGGCCGTCTTCGCCCAGACCGATGGAGTCGTGGGTGTAGACGTGGATTACACGCTGCTTCATCAGCGCGGACATGCGCACCGCGTTGCGGGCGTATTCCATGAACATCAGGAAGGTCGCGCCGTAAGGCACCAGACCGCCGTGCAGGGCAACGCCGTTCATGATCGCGGTCATGCCGAATTCGCGCACGCCGTAATACATGTAGTTGCCGCTGGCGTCTTCGGCGCTGACGCCTTTGCAGCCTTTCCACAGGGTCAGGTTGGAACCGGCCAGGTCAGCCGAACCGCCCAGCACTTCCGGCAGCAGCGGGCCGAACGCGTTCAGGGCGTTCTGGCTGGCTTTACGGCTGGCGATGGTTTCGCCCTTGGCCGCGACTTCGGCGATGTAGGCGTCAGCCTTCTCGGAGAAGTCAGCTGGCAGTTCGCCGCTCAGGCGACGGATCAGTTCGTTGGCTTCGGTCGGGAATGCGGCGGAGTAGGCAGCGAAACGCTGATCCCACTCGGACTCGACGGCGCGGCCCTTTTCCTTGGCATCCCACTCGGCATAGATGTCGGCCGGGATTTCGAACGGACCGTGGTTCCAGTTCAGCGCCTGACGGGTCAGGGCGATTTCCGCGTCACCCAGCGGGGCGCCGTGGCAATCTTCCTTGCCCTGCTTGTTCGGCGAACCGAAACCGATGGTGGTCTTGCAGCAGATCAGGGTCGGCAGCGGGCTCTTGCGAGCGGTCTCGATGGCGGTCTTGATCTCTTCCGGATCGTGACCGTCGACGTTGCGGATCACCTGCCAGTTGTAGGCTTCGAAACGCTTCGGCGTGTCATCGGTGAACCAGCCTTCGACTTCGCCGTCGATGGAGATGCCGTTGTCATCGTAGAAGGCGATCAGCTTGCCCAGGCCCAGGGTCCCGGCCAGGGAAGCGACTTCGTGGGAAATGCCTTCCATCATGCAGCCATCACCCAGGAACACGTAGGTGTGGTGGTCGACAATGTTGTGGCCGGGACGGTTGAACTGCGCGCCCAGTACCTTTTCAGCCAGGGCGAAGCCCACGGCGTTGGCCAGACCCTGACCCAGCGGGCCGGTAGTGGTCTCGACGCCCGGGGTGTAACCGAATTCCGGGTGGCCCGGGGTGCGACTGTGCAGTTGACGGAACTGTTTCAGGTCGTCGATCGACAGGTCGTAGCCGGTCAGGTGCAGCAGCGAGTAGATCAACATCGAGCCGTGGCCGTTGGACAGCACGAAGCGGTCACGGTCGGCGAAGGATGGATTGCTCGGGTTGTGCTTGAGGTAGTCGCGCCAAAGCACTTCGGCAATATCTGCCATACCCATAGGGGCACCGGGATGGCCGCTGTTGGCTTTTTGCACGGCATCCATGCTGAGGGCACGAATGGCGTTGGCACGCTCACGACGGCTAGGCATCGCTGATCTCCTGGGTGTGAATAGATTGAAACGGAAAAAAGGAGGGCATTTTCCCTCACCCGAGCGCCTCGGGGCAATGACAGATAGTCATCCGGGGGCGTTTTTCCAATGGATAACATCGGTTTCGGCTGGTGAAACCTTTCCGCTGTTCGTCTGTAGAGTTAACCGGTCAGTGAGAAGTGCAATAAAAAGTGCCACCCATCGAGCAATATCAAAACTTTTTGATATTGGCCTTGCGGTGTTTTCCGGCCGTCTCTAGACTGCTGGCCCTATGAACTTACGCGTGCCTTCCATTCGCCATGACGATTGCGACGAGCTGGCGGCCCTGTGCAAGGCCGGCGGTGATCCGCTGCGGCTGAATGTATTGCGCGCCCTGACCAACGACTCGTTCGGCGTACTGGAACTGGCGCAGATTTTCGATATCGGCCAGTCAGGCATGAGCCATCACCTTAAAGTGCTGGCGCAGGCGGATCTGGTGGCAACTCGCCGCGAAGGCAACGCGATTTTCTATCGCCGCGCCCTACCCCACACCGAGTTACTGGGCGGCAAGCTGCACGCGGCGTTGTTAGAAGAAGTCGACAATCTGGCACTGCCGGCCGACGTGGAAACGCGGATCGCACAGGTCCATGGGCAACGCGCGGCCAACAGCCAGGACTTTTTCGCACGGGTAGCAGAGAAATTCCGCGCCCAGCAGGATTTGATTGCCGGCCTGCCGCAGTACCGTGAAAGCGTGCTGGCCTTGCTCGACAAACTGAATTTCGGTGGCGCTGCCTCGGCCATCGAAGTCGGCCCCGGCGATGGTGCTTTCCTGCCGGAACTGGCGCGTCGCTTCAGCACCGTAACCGCACTGGACAACAGCGCGGCGATGCTCGAACTGGCACGCCAGGTGTGTGAACGTGAAAAGCTGACTAACGTCAGCCTGCAATTGGCCGATGCATTGGGTGGCGTGAGCCTTCAAGCCGATTGCGTAGTTTTGAACATGGTGTTACACCATTTCGCCGCGCCGGCCGAAGCGCTCAAGCACATGGCCGGCTTGCTGCAACCGGGCGGTAGCCTGCTCGTGACAGAGTTATGTAGCCACAACCAGAGTTGGGCCAGGGAGGCCTGCGGTGATCTGTGGTTGGGGTTTGAACAGGACGATCTGGCCCGTTGGGCCACCGCTGCGGGACTCGTTCCCGGGGAAAGCCTCTATGTAGGCTTACGTAATGGTTTCCAGATTCAGGTCCGCCATTTTCAGCGGCCGGCTGGCGACACTCACCATCGGTAAATTCAGGAAAACATCGAGATGAGCGAATACTCCCTCTTCACCTCCGAGTCCGTGTCCGAAGGACATCCGGACAAAATCGCCGACCAGATTTCCGATGCAGTGCTGGACGCCATCATCGCCCAGGACAAGCACGCACGCGTTGCGGTGGAAACCCTGGTCAAGACTGGCGTGGCCATCGTTGCCGGTGAAGTGACCACCAGCGCCTGGGTCGACCTGGAGCAGATCGTTCGTGACGTGATCTGCGACATCGGCTACACCAGCTCCGACGTCGGCTTCGACGGCGCTACCTGCGGCGTGATGAACATCATCGGCAAGCAGTCTCCTGACATCAACCAGGGCGTTGACCGTGCCAAGCCTGAAGATCAGGGCGCCGGCGACCAGGGCCTGATGTTCGGCTACGCCAGCAACGAAACCGACGTGCTGATGCCGGCACCGATCACCTTCTCGCACCAGCTGGTTCAGCGCCAGGCCGAAGCCCGTAAATCGGGTCTGCTGCCTTGGCTGCGTCCGGACGCCAAGTCGCAAGTGACCTGCCGTTACGAAGGCGGCAAGGTTGTCGGTATCGACGCCGTGGTCCTGTCGACCCAGCACAACCCTGAAGTGTCGTACAACGACCTGCGCGAAGGCGTGATGGAGCTGATCGTCAAGCACGTGCTGCCTGCCGAACTGCTGAGCAAGGACACCCAGTTCCACATCAACCCGACCGGCCAGTTCATCATCGGCGGCCCGGTTGGCGACTGCGGTCTGACCGGTCGCAAGATCATCGTCGACAGCTACGGCGGCATGGCCCGTCACGGCGGCGGCGCGTTCTCCGGCAAAGATCCATCGAAGGTTGACCGTTCGGCTGCCTACGCTGGGCGTTACGTTGCCAAGAACATCGTGGCTGCCGGCCTGGCCGAGCGTTGCGAGATCCAGGTTTCCTACGCGATCGGTGTGGCCCAGCCTACTTCGATCTCGCTGAACACCTTCGGCACCGGCAAGATCAGCGATGACAAGATCATCAAACTGGTCCGCGAAGTGTTCGACCTGCGTCCATACGCGATCACCACCATGCTCGACCTGCTGCACCCGATGTACCAGGAAACCGCAGCCTACGGCCACTTCGGCCGCGCTCCGCAGACCAAGACTGTTGGCGAAGATACCTTCTCCACTTTCACCTGGGAAAAAACCGACCGCGCCGACGCCCTGCGTTCCGCTGCCGGCCTGTAATTTTCCTGGCGGTACAAGAAGCCCCGCACGGTTCGCCGTGCGGGGCTTTTTCATGGTCGCGAAACACCCGGCAAAACAGCCGACCGGCCCGCTGAAAAATCCCGGCTAGCCTTCAGGTATCTCCCTGAGCAAGGACGCTCACGATGCCTGCCACACTGCGCCTGTTTTGCATTTTCCTGCTGTTCTCCGCCCACCTCGGCGCCTTCGCTGGCGATTGCCCCACTTGGCCAGCGGACCGGGCCCGAAGCGAAATCACTGCCCTGCAACAGCAGATCGATCAATGGAACGACGCCTATCACCGTGAAGGCCGATCACTGATCGCCGATGAACTCTACGATCAGTCCCGCACCCGGCTCGGCGAATGGCGCCAGTGCTTCAAACATCCTTCACCGCCCAAGCCGTTACGGACTGCGGCTGGTCCGGTCGCACATCCGATCGTCCACACCGGCCTCGACAAGCTTCACGACGCTACAGACATCGAAGCCTGGCTGCGCGACCGCAAGAACGTCTGGGCACAACCCAAGGTCGATGGCGTGGCCGTCACGCTGATCTATCGTGCCGGGCGGTTGCAACAGGCGATCAGTCGCGGCGACGGAATACGCGGGCAGGACTGGACTGCCTCGGCACAAAAGATCAACGCCATTCCCCGACAACTGACCCAACCGCTGGATATGTCGGTACAAGGCGAACTCTATTGGCAACTGAACGACCATATCCAGGCTCGCGCCGGCAGCGCCAACGCCCGTGCAACGGTCGCCGGCCTGATGGGACGCAAGGACTTGAGTGCCGAGCAGGCAGCAGGCATCGGGCTTTTTGTCTGGGACTGGCCGCTGGGACCGAGCAGCCTGACAGAGCGAATCACGGGGCTGGCAACACTGGGCTTCGCCACGACAGAACCTTACAGCCAACCCGTCAGTGGTCTTGCCGATGCGCAGCAATGGCGCGATCACTGGTATCGCTCGCCACTGCCCTTTGCCAGCGACGGCATCGTCCTGCGTCAGAGCCAGCGTCCTGCTGCCGAACGCTGGCAGGCGCGCCCGCCTTACTGGGCCGTGGCCTGGAAATACCCGTTTGCCCAGGCGCTGGCCGATGTGCGCAAGGTCGATTTCAAGGTCGGCCGAACCGGGCGCATCACCCCTGTACTGGAACTGACGCCGGTGATGCTCGACGACCGCCAGATCAGACGGGTCAGCGTCAGCTCGCTCAAGCGCTGGCAGGAACTGGACATTCGTCCCGGCGATCAAGTGGCGATCAGCCTGGCCGGTCTGACGATTCCGCGACTCGACAGCGTCGTGCTGCGCAGCACGGAGCGTGTCGAATTGAACGTTCCTCTCGCCAGCGACTTTCACCCGCTAAGCTGCTGGCAACCGACGCCCGGGTGCGAGAGTCAGTTCCTCGCGCGCCTGGTCTGGCTTGGCGGCAAGCAAGGGCTGGCACTGCCCCATGTCGGTCGCGGCACGTGGGAGAAACTTCTGGATACAGGCCAACTGAACAACCTGCTGGATTGGTTGGCCCTCGACGAGCCAGAGCTTGCTAAGATTGCCGGCCTCGGCGAGCGCAGCAGCGCCCGCCTGCTCCACAGTTTTCACAGTGCTCGCCAGCGGCCGTTCACCCAATGGCTCAAGGCCTTGGGGCTGCCGCCGACCGGTCAGGCCTCTTTGGCTGATTCATGGCAAGCGCTGGCACAACGAAATACCGAACAATGGCAGGCAGAACCCGGAATCGGCCCCGGTCGCGCGGCGCAATTGAGCGCTTTTTTCCGCGACCCGCAGGTGCTGGCCCTGAGTGAAACCTTACGCGCCGCCGGAATCGACGGTTTCTGAACATGCATCCCGGCAAGCCGGGAACCCAACGGTCGCCGAAGCGCTCCAACAGCGCAGTGCTTTCCCGACCCGATTGCCTTTGCACATGGAGCTTTTATGAAATTTCTCGCACCGCTCGCCATGCTGACTCTTTGCGGCGTAATGGCCGCACCCGCGATGGCTGGCGAAGACGCCCCGGGCCTGACCGGCTGTGCCGCCAAGAAGCAAGGCATCATCAATCAGATCGAACAGGCCAAATCCCGTGGCAACGCCGACCAGCAGGCCGGCCTCGAAACCGCTCTGCGCGAAGTCACCGAACACTGCACCGACGCCGGCCTGAAGAAGGAACGTGAAAACAAGGTGCTCGACGCCAAGCACGAAGTGAGCAAGCGCCAGGCCGATCTCGACAAGGCCATGAAGAAAGGCGACCCGGAGAAGATCGACAAGCGCAAGAACAAACTCGCCGAGTCGCGCAAGGAATTGCAGGACGCGCTGGACGAACTGGACAAGTAATCCGCCAGGCAACGTGCGGTGAAAGAGTCCTCTCCGTCACCGCACCTCAGGATCAATGATCCCGAAACTCTTTATGACAGGCACTGCAGGCATCTTCGACCCTCTGCACCGCCGGCCCCAGGTTGCTGGCCTTGTACGGCTGGACCTTGCTGGCGATCACCAGTTCACCGGTGGCCGTCTCAAGGGTCCGGGCCATTTCCTGGAAACGCGCCTGCCGCTGCCAGACATCGTCCTTGGCGCTGGTGTGATCTTCTTCACGCACCGACGGGAAATGCTTCCACGGCTCATGGGACAGCGCATCGAGCTTGACCGCGCCTTCCGTGAATTTCGGCCCGTCGAAGGGGATGCGTCCGCGCAGCATGCCGCCCAGGTCTTCGCCGGTCTTGAGCATCTGCTTGAAGATCGCCTTGCGCTGACCCAGCGGGGAATTCGGGTCGACACCGCCGCAGGCGGACAAGGTCAGACAGGCCAGCAATACAACAGAAAGTCTTTTAAGAGTCATGGTGGCTTCAGGTCACGGAATTCGGCGGCCAGTATCCTCGCGTCACCGCCAAACACCAATAGCCCTATTAATAATATGGGTTGCAGGCGCGCATGGAGCACGCCTGCAACCGACACAGGAAAATCTCCATGAACAGCCGTTTCAAGGCCTGGCGTCACCCGCTCATCGCAACCCTGCCGCTGCTGGCCATTCTTGCCGGCTGCACCGGGGGCGACAGTGCCAAGCCGAAAACCCACGCCCTGGCCACTTACTCCAGCGCCACCTGGGAAGCCCTGCCTGCGGTTTCCGACAACGATCTGGTGGCCGGTTTCGGTTCGTGGCGCAGCGCCTGCACCCGGCTCAAGGCTGACCCGATCTGGGGCGCCACCTGCGCGGCGGCGGCCAATGTGCCGCAAAGCGCTGGCGACATCCGCACGTTCCTCAAGCAGCACCTCGATGTGTTCGGCCTGCGCGCCGAAAATGACAACCCCAACGGTCTGATCACCGGTTACTACGAACCGGTCTATCCCGGCAGCCTGACGCAAACCGCGACCGCCAATGTGCCGGTGTACGGCGTGCCCGAAGACATGATCATCGTCTCTCTGGACAGCATTTACCCGGAGCTTAAAGGCAAGCGCCTGCGCGGTCGCCTCGAAGGTCGCGTGCTGAAACCTTACGACGACGCCGCGACCATCGAGAGCAAAGGCGTCAAGGCGCCCGTGGTGGCGTGGCTGACCGACCCGATGAACCTGCAATTCCTGCAAATCCAGGGTTCAGGGAGGATTCAGACCGACGACGGCCGGCAACTGCGCATCGCCTACGCCGACCAGAACGGCCACCCGTACCGGCCGATCGGCCGCTGGCTGGTGGAACAGGGCGAGTTGAAGAAAGAAGACGTGACCATGGGCGCAATCAGCAACTGGGCCAAGGCCAACCCGTCACGCATTCCGGAATTGCTGGGCAGCAACCCGAGCTATGTGTTCTTCACCCGCAACCCGGACAGCAACGAAGGCCCGCGCGGCTCGCTGAATGTGCCGCTGACCGCCGGTTACAGCGCGGCGGTGGATCGCAAGGTGATTCCGTTGGGCAGCCTGTTGTGGCTGTCGACCACCCGCCCTGACGGCACGGCACTGGTACGCCCGGTGGCCGCGCAGGACACCGGCGGCGCGATCGCCGGCGAGGTTCGTGCGGATCTGTTCTGGGGCACCGGCGATGCCGCCGGGCAACTGGCCGGCGACATGAAGCAGCAAGGGCAGATCTGGATGCTCTGGCCAAAAGGCGCGGCATTGCCGCAAGTGCCGCAGGTTGAAGATAAACCCTGACCACGACTTCGGCGGTCAGACCGCCATCGCCAGCAGGCTCGCTCCCACAGGGAAATGCACTCAAGTGTGGGAGCGAGCCTGCTCGCGATGAGGCCAGTGGCAGCACTCAATAATCAGACCGAAACGAAGAACAGACTGGCAATCAGCCCCATCCCGACAAACCACACCAGCGACCGCAGTATCGCCCAGTCCGCCAGATAGCAAATGATGTACAGCAGGCGACTGGTGATGAACAGCACTGCCAGCACATTGACCGTCACCAACTGCGCCGTGCCCACCAGGTGCGCAACGATCACCGCCGCCGCAAAGGCCGGCGTCACTTCAAAACTGTTCAGTTGCGCCGCGTGGGCCCGTCGGGCCACGCCATTCAGGCTTTCCAGAAAGTCCCGGGGATCGTGATTGTCGCTGAGCCGGTAACCACCGACAGCCTTGGCCACGCCCGTGCACACATAGGGCAGAAAGATCGCAATGAAAACGCACCACAGAGCCACCGTCATAACGCCGTCCTTTTTCAGTTTTTAGAGTTGGCGGGTCAGAACTTCATCACCAGCATGCCGATCAGCACCAGCCCACAGGCTAAGAGCCGTGGCCGGCCAAAAGGTTCTTTCAGGTAGCGCATGCCGAACAGCACCACCAGAATCACGCTGATCTCGCGCAACGCCGCCGCTTCGGCAATCGACCCCAGTTGCATCGCCCACAGCACCAGAGCGTAGCTGAACAACACGCAGAACCCGACCGCCAGTCCCAGCTTCCATTGTTCGCGCCAGAACTGCAGGAATGCCGGCCGTTTGGCCACACACGCCAGCAGCGGGAACGGCCAGGCGCTGAGCAGCGTGACCCAGACCAGGTAATCCAGCGGATGCGACCAGCGCCGCAAGGCCTGCCCATCGATGTAGGTGTAGCAGCCGATGCACAAGCCGATCAGCGCCACCACTGGCAGCATCGACCACGGCAGATGTTTCCCGCCGCCGCCCTGCCAGAGCAGGCAGGCCATGCCCAGCGGGATCAGCATGATCCCGAAGATCTGCTGAGTGGTCAGCACTTCGCCGGCGAAGATCAGGGTCAGCGCCAGTACCACCAGCGGCGACAATCCACGCATCAACGGATAGACCAGCCCCAGGTCGCCGACGCGATAAGCCTGGATCAACAGATAGCGATAAAGCAGCTCGAACGCCGCCGACGCCAGAATCCACGGCCAGATTTCCGGCGGCGGCAGGCTGATGAAAGGAAACGCCAGCGCGACGAACAACAGCGCCACGGTGTCCATGCAGGCCACCACCAGCAACCGCTCGGCGCTGAATTTGATCAGGGTATTCCACGCGGCGTGCAACAGCGCCGCCACCAACACCAGAGCTGTCGCCAGCACGTGTCACTCCTTCATTCTTGTTTTTGAACCCGAGCCATTTGATCAGGTCTTTGCTTCGCGATGTGTCAGGCGCTGTTTATACGTCAAGCGACCTCGCCACACCCGGTTGCGCACAGACAAATGCCAAAAAAATCCTGTCCGGGACACACAATTGTGCCCCCACCCAGTGTCTACCCATCCAACCCTTGCGCCCATGAACAGGCGCGCTGTCTTTTCACCCCCCATCCAAAGGACCCCGGATGCTTGAACTTGTCGCCGCTTTCATCTGCCTCACCACCCTTCTCACTTTCGTGAATTTCCGCTTCATCGGTTTGCCTCCGACCATCGGCGTGATGGTTACCGCACTGATGTTTTCCCTGTTGCTGCAAGGCCTGAGCCTGCTCGGCTATCCCGGCCTCGAAGAGCGCGTGCAGCAACTGATCGGCCAGATCGACTTCGGTGATCTGCTGATGAACTGGATGCTGTCGTTCCTGCTGTTCGCCGGCGCCCTGCACGTCAACCTGAACGACCTGCGCAGCTACCGCTGGCCGATCGGCCTGCTGGCAACCTTCGGCGTACTGATCGCCACCGCCGTGATCGGCAGCCTCGCCTACTACATCTTCGCCCTGTTCGGCTGGCACGTGAGCTTCCTTTACTGCCTGTTGTTCGGCGCGCTGATTTCCCCGACCGACCCGATCGCGGTACTCGGCGTGTTGCGTACCGCCAATGCCTCGAAACCGTTGAAGACCACCATCGTCGGCGAATCGCTGTTCAATGACGGTACCGCCGTGGTGGTGTTCACCGTGTTGCTGGGCATCGCGCAACTGGGCGAAACCCCGACCATCGGCGCCACCGCCATGCTGTTTGCCCATGAGGCCATCGGTGGCGTGCTGTTTGGCGGGCTGATCGGTTATCTGGTGTACCTGATGATCAAGAGCATCGAGCAGCACCAGATCGAAGTCATGCTGACCCTGGCGCTGGTGATCGGCGGCTCGGCAATGGCCACCGAGCTGCACGTTTCGGCGCCGATTGCGATGGTGGTCGCCGGTCTGATCATCGGTAACCTGGGGCGCAACCTGGCGATGAACGACATGACGCGCAAATACCTGGACGGTTTCTGGGAATTGCTCGACGACATGCTCAACGCCCTGCTGTTCGCGCTGATCGGCATGGAGCTGTTGCTGCTGCCGTTCAACTGGCTGCACGTGGCGGCGGCAAGCCTGCTGGCGCTGGCGATTCTGCTGTCGCGCCTGCTCACCGTGGCCCCGGCCATCGTTCTGTTGCGGCGCTGGCGCACGGTGCCGCGCGGCACCATTCGCATCCTGACCTGGGGCGGTTTGCGCGGCGGCGTTTCGGTGGCGTTGGCCCTGGCCCTGCCGCTGGGCGCGGAACGCGATCTGCTGCTGAGCATCACCTACATCGTGGTGCTGTCGTCGATCCTGTTGCAGGGTCTGACGATTGGCAAACTGGTCAAGCACGCCACCCGCGATGAGCCGGCAACCGCTGCCGAACCTGCGCACCACTGATCATTTCCTGATCCGCTGCGGGTCGGGCTTTTCCGCCTGATCCGCAGACTCCTTCGGTTTGCCGCTTTCGCTGCGGATCTGCGCATGGCTGATCAGAGCGAAGATGAAACTGCCGCCGATGATGTTCCCCGCCAGGGTCGGCCCGGCAAACACCGCCCAGAAATCGCTCCACGGCAACTCGCCGGCAAACACCAGATACGATACTTCCGCCGAACCCACCACGATATGCGTGAAGTCGCCCAGCGCCATGAGGTAGGTGATGAGGATGATGATCCACATCTTCGCGCTCTCCATGGACGGGATCATCCAGACCATGGTGGCGATCATCCAGCCGGAAACGATGCCCTTGGCGAACATCTGGCTTGCGTGGTTTTCCATGACCTTGCGGCCGATTTCGAGGAAGGCGGCGTCGGTCTTGCTGTCGAAGATCGGCAGTTCGAGCATCACATACGCCACCAGAATCGTGCCGCACAGGTTGCCGAACAGCACGACTGTCCAGAGCCGGATCAATCGGCCGAAATTGCCGAGCGTCGGTTTGGTCATGACTGGCAGAACAGCGGTCAGGGTGTTTTCGGTGAACAACTGCTGGCGTGCGAGGATCACCGCGAGGAAACCGGCGCAATAACCGAAGCTGGCGATCACCTTGAACTCGTCGCCCTCGGGCAACCGCGAATTGAGCAGGCCCATGCCCATCAGCGACAGGCCCATGGTCAGCCCGGCCGCCAACGCCGACCACCACAACGCGGCGATGCTGCGCTCCAGTTCCTGGTCGCCCTGGGTGCGGATGATTTCATGCAGGACCGCCGCCCGGGGCGGCTGGCTTTTCTCGACTTCGTGTTGTTCCTTGGCCGAGAGGTCAGGGGTCTTGCCGTCTGTTGGCGTGGTCATGGCTTGGCAACCGAGGGGGGCTTTTAGCTACGACCCCTGCGGTTCATGGCTGTTCAGTAGCCAGATAAATCTTCATTGCCTGCCACATCGCTTTCGCGAGCAGGCTCGCTCCCACAGGTAAAACGCAATCCATGTGGGAGCGAGCCTGCTCGCGATGAAGCCACCGCCAATGTCACTTGGTAACGAGTTCGTCTTCCTTGAACTGGTCTTTGACGTACTTGATCTCGGTCCGCCCGTGCGGCGCCGGCAGGCCGTCTTCGCCGAGGTTGACGAAGACCATCTTCTCGACGGTCAGGATGCTCTTGCGGGTGATTTTGTTGCGCACTTCGCAGGTCAGGGTGATCGAGGTGCGGCCGAACTCGGTGGCGGTGATGCCCAGTTCGATGATGTCGCCCTGGCGCGAGGCGCTGACGAAGTTGATCTCGGAAATGTACTTGGTCACCACGCGCTGGTTGCCCAGTTGAACGATGGCGTAGATCGCCGCTTCTTCGTCGATCCAGCGCAGCAGGCTGCCGCCGAACAGGGTGCCGTTGGGGTTGAGGTCTTCGGGTTTTACCCACTTGCGGGTGTGGAAATTCATCTTCACTCCTGAGCGTCTTGCCGAATGATGGGGCCATCTTGGCAGACTGAGCGGTCATGCTCCATGAGGCTTCTACTATGGTCGCGATTGGCGATCTTCATCTGGCCGACAGAAACCCTTTGGAAGATCAGTCTAGACGGCTATAATCGCCCCCGTTTCAAAACGGTAACGTTCGCTTGATACCGTTTTCCCGCCACCTGTCCGAGGGGCGCTGCAGCAGGTTCAACCTGTCAGGCTCGGATGGGGCGTTGACTGGCTCAGGCCGGACACTAAACGCACAACGGCGCCCATTCGCATACATTACGAATGGAGGCTCTCATGAGCGCTGTTATCACGCCTGCAGATTTTAACGATTACAAAGTTGCCGACATGTCCCTGGCTGCCTGGGGCCGTCGCGAAACCATCATCGCCGAGTCGGAAATGCCGGCCCTGATGGGTCTGCGTCGCAAATACGCTTCCGAGCAGCCGCTGAAAGGCGCAAAAATCCTCGGCTGCATCCACATGACCATTCAGACCGCCGTGCTGATCGAAACCCTGGTTGCCCTGGGTGCCGAAGTACGCTGGTCGTCCTGCAACATCTTCTCGACTCAGGATCAGGCTGCTGCGTCCATCGCCGCTGCCGGCATCCCGGTTTTCGCCTGGAAAGGCGAGACTGAAGAAGAGTACGAGTGGTGCCTGGAGCAGACCATCCTGAAAGATGGCCAGCCATGGGACGCCAACATGATCCTCGACGACGGCGGCGACCTGACCGAGCTGCTGCACAAGAAATACCCACAGGTTCTGGACCGCGTTCACGGCGTGACCGAAGAAACCACCACCGGCGTACACCGTCTGCTGGACATGCTGGCCAAGGGCGAACTGCGCATCCCGGCCATCAACGTCAACGACTCGGTGACCAAGTCCAAGAACGACAACAAGTACGGCTGCCGTCACAGCCTGAACGATGCCATCAAGCGCGGTACCGACCACCTGCTGTCCGGCAAGCAAGCGCTGGTCATCGGCTACGGTGACGTGGGCAAGGGTTCGGCCCAGTCCCTGCGTCAGGAAGGCATGATCGTCAAGGTTTCCGAAGTTGACCCGATCTGCGCCATGCAGGCCTGCATGGACGGTTTCGAACTGGTTTCGCCGTTCATCGACGGTATCAACGACGGCACCGAAGCCAGCATCGACAAAGCGCTGCTGGGCAAGATCGACCTGATCGTGACCACCACCGGTAACGTCAACGTTTGCGACGCAAACATGCTCAAAGCCCTGAAGAAGCGCGCCGTTGTCTGCAACATCGGTCACTTCGACAACGAAATCGACACCGCTTTCATGCGCAAGAACTGGGCATGGGAAGAAGTGAAGCCACAGGTACACAAGATCCACCGTACCGGCCCGGGCGCTTTCGACGCGCAGAACGACGACTACCTGATCCTGCTGGCCGAAGGCCGTCTGGTGAACCTGGGCAACGCTACTGGTCACCCAAGCCGCATCATGGACGGTTCGTTCGCCAACCAGGTTCTGGCGCAGATCTTCCTGTTCGGCCAGAAGTACGCCGACCTGTCGCCAGCCCAGAAAGCCGAGCGTCTGACCGTTGAAGTACTGCCGAAGAAACTCGACGAAGAAGTGGCCCTGGAAATGGTTCGCGGCTTCGGTGGCGTGGTCACTCAACTGACCAAGCAACAGGCTGACTACATCGGCGTGACCGTCGAAGGCCCGTTCAAGCCGCACGCTTACCGCTACTAAGAGCAGCTGCGAGCTTCAAGCTTCAAGCGGCAAGCAAGGCCACAAGCCGGGCTTGCCGCGCGAAGCCCGAAAGCTCCGCCCCTATTTGTCAAAACAGTGTCAGGCCGCAAGCTTCAGGCACAAGAGACCGGCGCACCTCCGCTGCTCTTGCAGCTTGAAGTTTGCAGCTTGTAGCTGGAGGTCCCCTCGATGTCCCAAGACCGTCGCTACAGCTTCGAGTTCTTCCCGACCAAGACCGATGCCGGGCATGAAAAACTGCTCGCCACTGCACGTCAGCTGGCCACCTACAATCCGGATTTCTTTTCCTGCACCTACGGCGCGGGCGGCTCGACCCGTGACCGCACGCTGAACACCGTGTTGCAGCTGGAAAGCGAAGTCAAAGTACCCGCCGCACCGCACCTGTCGTGCGTCGGCGACAGCAAGGACGACCTGCGCGGCCTGCTGAACGAGTACAAGGCTGCCGGCATCAAGCGCATCGTCGCTTTGCGCGGCGACCTGCCGTCCGGCATGGGCATGACCAGCGGCGAGCTGCGTCACGCCAATGAACTGGTTGAATTCATTCGTGAAGAAACCGGCAATCATTTCCACATCGAAGTCGCCGCTTACCCGGAGATGCATCCGCAAGCGCGCAACTACGAAGACGATCTCGCCAATTTCGTGCGCAAGGCCCGTGCCGGCGCCGACAGCGCGATCACCCAGTACTTCTTCAACGCCGACAGCTACTTCTACTTCGTCGACCGTTTGCAGGCGCTGGGCGTGGACATTCCGGTCGTGCCGGGGATCATGCCGATCACCAACTACAGCAAACTCGCGCGTTTCTCCGATGCCTGCGGTGCGGAAATCCCGCGCTGGATCCGCAAGCAACTGGAAGCCTACGGCGATGACAGCCAAAGCATTCAGCGCTTCGGCGAGCAAGTCGTCAGCGAAATGTGCGAACGCCTGCTGCAAGGCGGTGCGCCCGGCCTGCACTTCTATTCCATGAACCAGGCCGAACCTAGCCTGGCGATCTGGAACAACCTGAAGTTGCCACGCTGAGACCGCTGTACGCTTCAAGCTGAAGGCTTCATGCAACAACAGAAGATCGCAAGTTTCGACAGCTCCTGGTGGGTTGTCGCAACTGCGATCTTTTGCTTTTAAGGCCCGAAACAGAGCTTCTGCAGGCAGTTTCTGGCTCTTTGGCGTTTCTCGTCGTAATCTCAAGTCATGCCTTTGATCACGCAGTTATTCGCCGTGCTGGTTTTTGCTTGCCTGAGCTTTGCGGCTCGAGGCGAGAAGCTGCGTATCGTCACCGAACCGTGGGCGCCATACGTTTACGAAGAGAACGGCAAGAACCTCGGGCTGGACTACGAAACCACTGCCATCGTGTTCAAACGCCTCGGCATCGATGTCGAGTGGCAGTTCCTGCCGTGGAAGCGTTGCCTGTCGATGCTCGAAACCGGCCAGGCCGACGGTGCGCTGGACATCTTTCACAGCGACGAACGCGACGCCACCCTGCTCTACCCGAGCGAACCGCTGTCGGACGTCGAGTTCGTGATGTTCTACGCCAACGAACGACCGCACCCGTTCCGCACCCTGCAAGATCTCAAGGGCCTGACCATCGGCACCTCTCCGGGTTATCTGTACAGCCCGGACTTCAGTGAATCGCCCCTGTTCAACCGGGAACCGGCCCCAACCCACGAAGCCAATTTCGGCAAACTGGTGCGCGGGCGCATCGACCTGCTGATCACCGATCGCCGCGTGGGTCAGCATTTGCTGGATGAGCTGAATATCCGCGATCAGATCACCGAAAACCCCACCGTCATCAGCCGCCAGAGCCAGTTTCTGGCCGTGCGGCGCAATGCGGGGATGGATTTGCTGGTGCAACGCTTCGGCGCCGAGCTCAAGCGTTTCAAGCGCGAACCGGCCTATGCCGAGCTGAGCGCGCGCTACGGTGCAGCCCCGGTTTCGGAAAAACCCTTGAGCAGCGCCACCGCCAGCGGCAAAACCGTTGAGCAGCAGGAAAGCGGCGCGCGGTGATTGCTCTGTTATACTCCGGCGTTCCCGCCAGGCTCACGCCCGGACGCCCGGAACCGTAACAGGCCTCCCGACCCGCTACAGCGCAGCTTTTCAGCCCGCGCGAGCGCTCCGGACGTGCCTTCGGAACCGCAGCAGGACCGGACGGGATTGCGTCCTCTTAAACGCCATTCGCGCCAGGCAAGACTCCCATTGGGCCAAGCCCTAACTAAAACAGGATTACTCATGTCCTTTGCTTCCCTCGGTCTCTCCGAGGCTTTGGTCCGCGCTATCGAAGACGCGGGCTATACCGAGCCTACTCCGGTGCAACAGCGGGCCATTCCCGCCGTGTTGCAAGGTCGCGACCTGATGGTTGCGGCACAGACAGGTACCGGTAAAACCGGCGGTTTCGCCCTTCCGATCCTGGAGCGGCTGTTCCCCAACGGTCACCCGGACAAATCCCAGCGCCACGGCCCGCGCCAGCCGCGCGTCCTGGTCCTGACCCCGACCCGCGAACTCGCGGCCCAGGTACACGACAGCTTCAAGATCTACGCCCGTGACCTGAAATTCGTCAGCGCCTGCATCTTCGGCGGCGTCGGCATGAACCCGCAGGTTCAGGCCATGTCCCGCGGTGTGGACGTACTGGTTGCCTGCCCGGGCCGTCTGCTCGACCTGTGCGGCCAGGGCAGCATCGATCTGTCCCACGTTGAAATCCTCGTGCTGGACGAAGCCGACCGCATGCTCGACATGGGCTTCGTCCATGACGTGAAGAAAGTCCTCGCCCGCCTGCCGGCCAAGCGCCAGAACCTGCTGTTCTCGGCGACCTTCTCCAAAGACATCACCGACCTTGCCGGCAAGCTGCTGCACAACCCGGAACGCATCGAAGTGACGCCGCCGAACACCACGGTCGAGCGCATCGAACAACGCGTCTTCCGCCTGCCGGCCAGCCACAAGCGTACGCTGCTGGCCCACCTGATCACCGCCGGCGCGTGGGAACAGGTGCTGGTGTTCACCCGCACCAAGCACGGCGCCAACCGTCTGGCCGAGTACCTGGACAAACACGGCCTGCCGGCTGTGGCGATCCACGGCAACAAGAGCCAGAACGCCCGCACCAAAGCCCTGGCCGACTTCAAGGCCAACCAGGTACGCATTCTGGTTGCCACCGACATCGCGGCGCGCGGCCTGGACATCGACCAGTTGCCACACGTAGTCAACTTCGAACTGCCGAACGTCGATGAAGACTACGTGCACCGTATCGGTCGTACCGGTCGTGCCGGTCGTTCGGGCGAGGCGATCTCGCTGGTCGCGCCGGACGAAGAAAAACTGCTGAAAAGCATCGAACGCATGACCAAGCAGAAAATCGCCGACGGCGACCTGATGGGCTTCGATGCCAGCACCATCGAGGCCGAGAAGCCTGAAGTGCGCGAGCGTCCGGACATGCGCAACCCGCGCAACGGTCGTGGCCCGCGCGGCGACGGCCCGAATGGCGGCGGCGGTGGCGGCGGTCGTAAAGACAAAGGCAAGGACAAGGGCAAGGAAAAACCTGCCGGCGAACGCGGTGAGCGTCCAGCCCGTCAACAGAAACCGCGCGAAGGCACCCCGGCCCGCGAACAGCGCCAGCCAAGCCAGCCGCCACGTGCTGCGGCTGATCGTGCACCGGACGAGTTCCTCGACGACGATATCGATAACTTCGGTAATCGCGTTGACTACGTGCCGAAGCAGGCACCTGCCGGTGGTCGCAACCGTCGCCCGGGCGCTCCGGCGCAAGGCGCAGGTTCGGGCGCTCCACGCGGTGGTCAGTCGCAAGGTCGTCAGAACGGCCCGCGCAACAGCAACGGTTCGAGCACCGGCACCCCGCCGGGCAAACGCAACGGCCCGCGCAACGGAGCCCCGCGTGACGGCCAGGGTCGTCGTGACGAAAACTCGCGCAACCGCCGTCCGGCCCGTGACGATCAGCAACGTGCCGAACCGGCCGTGCAGAACCCGCGCAGCAGCGGCCCGAAGATCATGCACAAGGAATCGAAAGCCGACCGCTTCCCGACGCCTGAGCAACTCGATCAACTGCCAAGCCGCCCACGCGGTGAGAAACCGGCCTTGCTGACCCGCAATCGCTGAGTTTCGACAAGGCAATAAAAAACGCCCCCGGTCGCAAGACCGGGGGCGTTTTTGTATGTCTGGCGAAAATTACTTCGCTTTGACACCTTCGAACGAGATGTACAGGTCGACTTTGTCGGACTGTGGACCCAGGTCCATCATCTTGCCGAAATCAGAACGCTTGATGCTGGTGGTGCCTTCGAAGCCGGCACGGTAGCCGCCCCATGGATCCTTGCCTTCACCCAGGAAAGTGGCCTTGACCACGATCGGCTTGGTCACGCCGTGCAGGGTCAGGTCGCCGGTCACGTCGGCAGTGTCTTTGCCATCGGCGTTCTTGCCGGTGGATTTGACGCTGGTGGAGACGAACTTGGCGTCAGCGAATTTGCCCACGTCCAGGAAGTCTTTGCTGGCGATGTGCTTGTCACGCTCGGCGTGGTTGGTGAACACGCTGGCGGTCTTCACGTCGAACTCGATCTTGCTGTCTTCAGGCTTGGCAGCATCGAAGCTGAACTTGCCGCTGATGTCCTTGAAGGTACCGGTGATGTAGCTGTAGCCCAGGTGGCTGATCTTGAAGTCGACGAAGGCGTGCTGGCCTTCCTTGTCGACGGTGTAGTCAGCGGCCATTACGTTGGCGGACAGCACGGCGGAACCGATTGCCAGAGCGGCCAGAGTCTTTTTCAACATGCTTTCTTTTCCTTTGAGTCGAGGTTGAGCTTCAGGCTTTGCGACCGAGCATTCGAGTGAGGGTCGCATCACGATCGATAAAGTGGTGCTTCAATGCTGCCAACGCATGGAGGCCGGAAAAAATTACCAGCGCCCACGCCAGGTACAAATGAATCACCCCGGCGGTATCTGCCTGATCCGGTAGTCCGGAAACCAGTGCAGGAACTTCAAACAGGCCAAACACCGGAATCCCGACACCGTCTGCGGTGGAAATCAGGTAACCGGCAATCATCACGGCGAACAGCGCAAGGTACAGAAACCCGTGGCCGAACCTGGCGCCGATGCGGGTCATGCGGCTGTAGCTCTGCAGCGTTGGCGGCGGTGGGCTGACAAAGCGCCACAGCACCCGCAACACCATCACAGCCAGCAGCACCAGACCGATGCTCTTGTGCAGATCCGGCGCGTCTTTGCGCCAGGTGCTGTAGTAATCCAGCCCCACCATCCACAGACCGAGCGCAAACAGCCCGAAGACTGCCAGCGCCACACCCCAGTGCATGAAGATGCTGACCCAACCGTAGCGCGAAGAAGAATTACGTAGCTGCATTGCCCAAATCCTGTGAGAACTGCGAACCAAGACTAGCGAGTTATCTATCGAATTAAAGCGGAAAATTTCGCTTTGAAATATCGAGAAATACGATCAAGAGCTTCTGACTGTCGCGTTAAGGAAAGATTAACCCATAGCAAAATCACACGTCTTAGCGAGAAAAATCATACAAATCCAGCACCCACTCACGTAGTCGCTCATCAGAAAATTCTTCAATTCATTTAGGAATTCGAGGCGATTTGAGTGGGATAGCAGGACAGAAGCTAGGCGTTTTTTTGACCATCGGAACAAAAACCTTGAGGGGGCTTTCGCATCTGGACCTATGACAGAGTGGCTACTACTCTCAGGTGGGGCAAACGTAAGTCCATTGTCCAACAGTTGGAACAGTGCCTGACGGACCGCAATTCAACACAGGGAAAACAGATGCGTTTTGACGGCGAACTCGAAGAATTAAAGCAAAAATTAAACTCTCTCCAGCATGCTGGAGAATGGAGAGTCGTCAACCAAAACCAATATCAATTCAGAGCCAATAGCAAAGGAATCATGAATTGGTTCCCCTCAACGGGGAGCATCACATTTCAAGGAAACCCGAGATCCGCCGAACAATTAAGACTACTTGTTGAAGGATTACTGATCAGCGGCACAGATTCTGAACACCCATACATCGAACAAACTTCGATAGAGGTAGAAACTGCTTTCGCTGAACTATCAACAAGCTCGACAGAGACAGGCGCATATTTCCTCGATGACTCCTACTCAGACTCTGAGTTGGTTATCGGCCTGGTTGGCACGATCGGTACCAACCTAAACGAAATTGCAAGACTCATAGAGGAACGGCTTTACAAATTCAACTACACAACAGAAAACATAAAAATCTCTACGGATATAATCTCTACATTAGGCTCCCCACTTTCAAGCACAGATGAATTTGGCAGGATCAGTTCTTTCATGGAGGAAGGGAACAACCTTAGGAAAAACAGCAAAGACAATTCAATACTTGCTCTCGGCGCTGCTGCCAGGATCAACCTTCTACGAGGCAAGCAAGAAGCCTTGCGCAGAAAAGCTTTTATTATCAACTCACTGAAGAACCCTGCCGAAGTACAAAGGCTACGAAAAATATACTCGAACGGGTTTTTCTTAATTGGCGTCCACGCTGACCACACAAGACGGCATGACTATTTAACAAAAGAAAAATCGATCCCCGAGGAGCAAGCCTCTAAATTGATCGACAGAGACGCGGACGAACGCGATGACTATGGCCAACACACGAAGGACACCTATCATTTATCCGACTTTTTCATCGACTACAACGGCAACTCCGACTCACTGAAAAAGCAGATATGGCGAGTTTTTGATCTGCTTTTTGGCAAGCCATACGTAACGCCAACATTCGATGAATACGCAATGTTCATGGCATTCTCAGCGTCATTAAGATCTGCTGATCTTTCTCGACAGGTGGGTGCAGTTCTAACGAAAGACAGATGCATCGTCTCAACAGGTGCTAACGATGTACCAAAAGCACATGGAGGGCTGTACTGGCCGGAAGTAGACGACGTCACTCAGGAAATCGTTGACGCAAAGGATGGTCGCGACTACATGAGAGGAGAAGACTCTAACGCCACACAGAAAAAATTAATTATCGACAGCATTCTTGAAGTAATCCCAGAAGAATACAAAGAAAAACTAAAACCCTTGATCAAGGGCAGCAAAATAAAAGACATCACCGAATATGGAAGAGTTGTTCATGCAGAAATGGAGGCACTTCTTTCAAGCTCAAGGCTAGGAATTAGTACATATGGTAGCGATTTATACTGCACGACATTCCCCTGTCACAATTGTGCAAAGCACATTGTGGCTGCTGGAATCAAGAGAGTTGTATACGTTGAGCCATACCCGAAAAGCAAAGCACTCGACTTTCACTCAGATTCCATATCACTGAATCAAAGAAGCAGCAACGTTGTATTTGCACCGTTTATCGGAGTTGGCCCACGCAGCTTTTTCAACCTATTCTCCACTAACCTCGGTAGTGGCTATCCAGTAACCAGAAAATCCGAGGATGGTCAGGCTCTTGACTGGAATGAGTCCGATGCTAAATTACGCACCCAAATGCTGCCTTGCTCGTACATTGAACGCGAAACCATAGCTGCAACCCTTCTATCAAGGTACCTAGAGGAAAGCCAAAATGACGCCCACTAAAGAAGAGTTTCTCAACCATTTAGCGGAATCTCGCCGTACCGTTGAGCAATGGCCTTCTTGGAAGCAAGAGGCACTCAAAGCGTCTCCTCAGCAGCATTCGTCTTCATCAGCTCCATCTTCTCAGCACAAAGAAAAGCGCTGAACCATCTCCCGGCTCTCATCCAATGGAGCTTGAAGCCGGACCTAGGGCAGATTGACCAAAATGGTTAATCCATAAAAAAGCGCGGCCTGAAAGCCGCGCTTTTTCATTCACCGCAAAGCCTTACTGCGCTTTGGTGTCGCTCGCTGCCGCCGGGGCCGCAGCCGGTTTTGCGGCTGGCTTCTTGGCCGGTTCAGCCTTTTTCGCTGCCGGTTTGGCCGGGGCTTTTTTCGCCTCGGTCTTGGCCGCAGGTTTCTTCGCTGCCGGCTTGGCCGGCGCTTTCTTGGCTGGCTCGGCTTTCACCGGAGTCACTGGCTTCGGCGCTTCCACCGGGGCTGGCGCAGGTGCCGGAGTCGGTGCAGGCGCCGGAGCGGCTGGAGCAGGTGCCGGCTCTGGCGCTTTCACTGGCTCTGGTTTCTTCTCGTCATCCGAACCACCGAACAGGTTGGTGAAGAAGTTACCTTTCTTCGCCGCCGTGGCCGCACCCGCTGCACCCGCCGCCGCTGCTGCGGAGGCCGCTGCCGGGCCGACCTTGATCGGTTCGAAGGATTTGCCTGCCGCCAGGTCTTCAACCTGACTGGCCGCACGCTGACCGGTGCGCAGCGCGCCCTCCAGGGTGCCCGGATACAGGGTGTCGGTGTGCTCGCCAGCGAACGCTACGCGCTGCAGCGGACGCTCCCACAGGCGCCAGTATTTGCTGATCTGACCCGGGCCGAAGGCCAGGTACGAACCGCCAGTCGACGGGTCGGTGCTGTAGCGACGGATTTCATAACCGGTGAACGCGCCACGGGCCTGTGGATAAAACGCGTGCAGACGAATCAGCACCTGATCGACCATCTGCTTGTCGCCGAAGGCCTGCATGACGCGGGCGTTGTCGCCGGACAGGTTGATCACCACGTTGGCGCCGCCCTTCAGGGCCGGCTCGATCCACAACATGCCCAGCCCGGTGTTGCTGTAGATCTCGCCGGACATCCGCGCCTTGCTTTCCCAGACCGGCGTCTTGAACTTCAGCATGATCTGGTCGCGCCAGCCGTAGTTGGTGCCTTTGATCGCGGCCAGGTGCTGGGCATCCAGGGCCGGGGTCAGCTGAATCTTGTCGAGGGCGCGCAATGGCACCGCCAACACGACGTAGTCTGCCTGATAGCCCACGCCGCCGACCTTGACGGTCACGCCGTCCTTGTCCTGGACGATCGCGGAAACCGGCGAGCCGGTCTTGATGGTTTTCAGCTGTTTGACGAAGGCCTGGGCCAGCACCGGACTGCCACCGACCAGACGCGAAGCGCGCATGTCACGGTCGGATACGCCGCGATAAACGCGGCTCTGCTGTGCGTAGTACAGCAGCGACAGACGCGACGGTTCGTCGTAATGGGTGCGGATATCCTGGTTGATCAGCTGACGCGCAGTGGCGGGCAGGTTCTGCTTGTCGAGCCAGCTCGACACGTTGATCTGGTCCAACGCGTGCAGGGTGTTCGTCGCCGCCGGGTTCTGCGGATCGTCGATCGAACGCGCCAGATCGTCACGGGTTTTCTCGAAGGTTTTCAACGCCTGCGCGGTGGCCGGTTGCTTGGTGGCCAGGTCGGCGGCGGAGAAATACTCGCCATCGATCAGGTAACCCGGGGTACGCACGAATTCAGGGGCCGGCGTGGTGCTCAGCTTGAAAGTCGAGACGTACTTGTTCAGCACAGGCTGAGCCTTGTCGTTGCCGATCCACTCGCTGGTGGCCATGCCCGAGCGACCGCCCAGGCTCGGTTTGGCTTCCAGCAGCGTGACCTGCCAGCCTTTGTTCTGCAGTTCGTAAGCCGCGGTCAGGCCCGACAGGCCGCCGCCGATCACGATCGCGGTTTTATCCTTGGCCAGCGCCGTAACGCTGAAAAGCCCCAACACCACAAGCGCACAGGCGCGCAGCCAACCGACAGACATTCAGCGAACTCCGGAAAAACACGTAGGAAAAAGCAGTTTTGCGGGTCAGACGACCCAAAGAACCGCGAAGAATACGTCAGCCATCAAAACGCCGCCAGCGACGTCTATCGGCCCATACAAAGTAGCTCAATCGACGCAATGGGTTGTCCCGGCGCGACGCATTGCATAGGCTTGCGCGATTGTTTGCCCGCGCCTGACGCGAGCCGCCTCGAGGAGACTGAACATGGGCCTGAACAACCAGTGGATGCAACGCGATCTCGCGGTGCTGTGGCATCCCTGCACCCAGATGAAAGACCACGAACAGCTGCCGCTGATCCCGATCAAGCGCGGTGAAGGCGTGTGGCTTGAGGACTTTGAAGGCAAGCGCTACCTGGATGCCGTCAGTTCCTGGTGGGTCAACGTGTTCGGCCACGCCAATCCGCGCATCAATCAGCGCATCAAGGATCAGGTCGATCAGCTGGAACACGTGATTCTGGCCGGTTTCAGCCATCAGCCGGTGATCGAGCTGTCCGAGCGTCTGGTGAAGATGACGCCGGAAGGCCTGAACCGGGTGTTCTACGCCGATAACGGTTCGTCCTGCATCGAAGTCGCGCTGAAAATGAGCTTTCACTACTGGCTCAACCGCGGCCAGCCGAACAAGAAACGCTTCGTCACTCTGACCAACAGCTACCACGGCGAAACCATGGCGGCGATGGCGGTCGGCGACGTGCCACTGTTCACCGAAACCTACAAAGCCCTGTTGATGGACACCATCAAAGTGCCGAGCCCGGATTGCTACCTGCGCCCGCAGGGAATGAGCTGGGAAGAACACTCGCGCAACATGTTCGCGGCCATGGAACAGACGCTGGCGGAAAACCATGACAGCGTTGCGGCCGTGATCCTCGAGCCGCTGATCCAGGGCGCCGGCGGCATGCGCATGTATCACCCGGTGTATCTCAAGCTGCTGCGCGAAGCCTGCGACCGCTACGGCGTGCACCTGATCCACGACGAAATCGCCGTCGGCTTCGGTCGTACCGGGACCATGTTCGCCTGCGAACAGGCCGGCATCCGCCCGGACTTCCTGTGCCTGTCCAAAGCCCTGACCGGCGGTTATCTGCCGCTCGCGGCGTGCCTGACCACCGATGAGGTATACAGCGCGTTCTACGACGATTACCCGACCCTGCGCGCCTTCCTGCACTCGCACAGCTACACCGGCAACCCGTTGGCCTGTGCGGCGGCGCTGGCGACCCTGGATATTTTCGAACAGGACAACGTGATCGAGAACAACCGGGCGCTGGCGCAACGCATGGCGTCTGCGACCGCGCATCTGGTGGATCATCCGAATGTTTCGGAAGTCCGTCAGACCGGCATGGTGCTGGCCATCGAAATGGTCAAGGACAAGGCCACGAAAGAGGCCTACCCATGGCAGGAACGTCGCGGCCTGAAAGTGTTCCAGCATGCGCTGGAGCGTGGCGCGTTGCTGCGTCCGCTGGGAAGCGTGGTGTATTTCCTGCCGCCGTACGTGATCACCCCGGAGCAGATCGACTTCCTCGCCGAAGTCGCCAGCGAAGGCATCGACATCGCCACCCGTGACAGCGTCAGCGTAGCGGTGCCGAAGGATTTCCATCCCGGATTCCGCGATCCGGGCTGATTGCTTTCATGTGGGAGCGAGCCTGCTCGCGATGCGGATGCCGCGGACTGTCTGATATATCTCGCCGATCCAATCGCGAGCAGGCTCGCTCCCACAAAGTTGCACAACGAACAACGATCCTTTTCAGAGACTCCGAATGAGACTGTCCCGCTTCTTTATCGACGCCCCGCTCAGCACCGGCGAACACGAACTGCCGGAAGCCCAGGCGCATTACATCAGCCGCGTGCTGCGCATGGCCGAGGGCGATGCGGTGCAGTTGTTCGACGGTTCCGGCCACGAGTTTCGCGGATCGCTGGTGGAAGTCGGCAAGAAGCGTGTCGTGGTGCAGATCGACGAGCAGTTTGCCGGTCAGGTCGAATCACCGTTGCATATCCATCTCGGCCAGGGTCTGTCACGGGGTGAGCGGATGGACTGGGCGATCCAGAAAGCCACCGAGCTGGGTGTCAACGAAATCACCCCGATCTTCAGCGAACGCTGCGAAGTCCGCCTCAAGGACGAACGCGCCGACAAACGCCTGCTGCACTGGCGTCAGGTGGCGATCAGCGCTTGCGAGCAATGCGGTCGTTCACGGGTGCCGGTGATTCATCCGCCGGTGCTGCTGGCCGACTGGCTGAAACAGACCGAAGCCGAACTGAAACTGGTCCTGCATCCGGTGGCCGAGCCGCTGGTCAGCCATGCCAAGCCATCGACCCTGGCGTTCCTGATCGGCCCCGAGGGCGGCCTGTCCGACGCCGAAGTCGAGCAAGCCAAGGCCAACGGTTTCCACGCCGCCCGCCTCGGCCCGCGCGTGCTGCGCACCGAGACGGCGCCGGTTGTGGCGCTGGCGGTGGCGCAGCAACTGTGGGGGGATTTCTAAACCATCACTGCACCGGATCACTGATCGGTCTGGCGATGATTGCCTTGAGTTCGCTGGTCATCGGGAACTCAAGGTTCAAACCCTTCGGCGGGATCGGCTGTTCGAACCACTTACGGTAGATCCCGTTGATCGCCCCCGAACTGTACAGATCGGCCAGCGCGCCGTTCACCAGCGCGAGGAATTGCGGATCATCCTTGCGCACCATGCAGCTGTAGATTTCCCGCGATTGCTCCTCCCCCACCACGACCCAGTTGTGCGGATCCCGCGCCTTGGCCCGCTCGCCGTAGAGCAATGCGTCGTCCATGTAGAACGCCGCCGCGCGCCCCGATTGCAGCATCTGGAACGCCTCGCCGTGATCCTTGGCGCTGATGACGAACATGTTCAGTTTGTGGTCGAGGTTGTAGCTCTTCAGATAGCGCTCGTTGGTAGTGCCGGCGGTGGTCACCACGTTCTTGCCGCGCAGATCGTCGAAGCTGTGGATGCCGCTGTCCTTGGCGGTCAACAACTGGCCTTTGACGTAGATGAAACCGTAGGAGAACGCGACCTGCTTCTGCCGCTCGGCGGTCACCCCGGTGGAGCCGCACTCAAGATCAACCGTGCCGTTCTGCACCAGCGGGATCCGCGTCTGCGATGTCACCAGGTTGTACTTCACCTTCAGCTCCGGCAGCGCCAGCTGCTGCTTGATGCGCTCGACAATCTTGCCCGCCAGCTCCACCGAATACCCCATCGGCTGCCCGGTGTGGTCGCCCACATACGAGAAAGGCACCGACGCATCGCGATAACCCAGGGTGATGCTGTTGGCGCTGGCGATCTTGCCGAGCGTACCGGTCAGCGGCACTTCATTGGCCTGAGCCTGTGCGCCTATGAACAGCGCCAGTGTGCAGCCGAGCAACGTGATTTTTTGCATTGTTATTCTCCGTTGTGGGTGAGGTGTTTTAGCAGAGACCGTCACGCCGCACGGGGATTGAACCCGTGCAGATCAATGGATGCGCGCTGTTGGCCGATCAGCTCGCTGAGCAACTGCCCGCTACCGCAGGCCAGAGTGAAACCCAATGCGCCGTGGCCGAGGTTGAGCCACAGATTGCGATACGCCGTGGCGCCCAGCAGCGGAACACCGGTCGGGGTGGCCGGGCGCATGCCGGCCCATTCAACGGCGGCGTCGTAGTTGCCGGCATCGGGAAAGGTGTCGCGGGCCTGACGCTTGATCAGTGCCAGCCGCTCGGGATCCACTGCCGGGTCGAAACCGACGATGTCGACCATCGCCGCCACGCGCAGTTGTTCGCCGATGCACGCGTAGACGATCTTGCGGTCGTAGTCGGTGATGCTCACGTCCGGCGCCCGGTGCTCGTTGCCGATCGGCACGGTCAGGCTGTAGCCCTTCAGCGGATACAGCGGCAGGCGCAGACCAGGCAGCGCCAGCGACGGACTGCGATGGCCGGCGGCGATTACCAGTTGTTCGACCGGCAGAACTTCGTCGCCAAGCTCAATTGCGGCGACAGCGCCGTCACTGTGGCGAATGCCGGTGACTGCCTGACCGAGGCGAAACTCGCAGTGGCCCGACGCTTTCAATCGCGCCGCCAACTGTTGGCAGAACCCGTGACAGTCGCCGACTTCTTCATCCGGCGTGTAGATCGCGCCCACAAACGGCGCATCGGCCAGTGCCGGTTCCAGTTGCGCACATTCGGTGGCGGACAACACCTGCTGTTGCTGCGGATCGGCCAGGCCCTGGCGCGCATGATCGAAGCTGGCGATGTTGCGGAAGGTCACCAGTTTGCCGTTGCGCCGCCAGTTGAAGCCGGCGAGTCCGTCGTCCTCACGCCAGCGCTTCAATGTGCTCTGGCTGAACAGCGCCAGACGCAACAGATGCGCCGCATTTTCACGGTTGACCGAGGTACGGCACGCAGTGAGAAACGACGCCATCCAGCGCCACTGCGCCGGGTCCAGACGCGGGCGCAGCTTCAGCGGTGAATCGCCGCGCAGCATCCAGCCGATGGCCTGCAACGGCACGCCGGCATCGGCCAGCGGCGCCACATAGCGATAGGACAACTGACCGCCGTTGGCAAAACTGGTTTCGCTGCCCAGCGACTGCCGCGCCTCGACCACCGTCACCTCGAAGCCGTCGCGCACCAGCGCGTAGGCCGTTGCCAGGCCAATCACACCGCCGCCGATGATGCACACACGCTGAGCCATGTCCGTCCTTATTTCTATTTGAAGACGGGGCTGAGGTTAGGATGAGGTGACAGGCGTCGAACAATGAATAAAGATGCCAGACCTATAAACAAAGGTTATGGACTCGCCATGCGCCTTCGCCACATCGAGATTTTCCAGGCCATTCGCCAGACCGGTTCGGTCAGCGCCGCTGCGCAATTGCTGCACGTCTCGCAACCGGCGGTGACCAAAGTGCTGCAGCACGCCGAGCAGCAGTTGGGCTTTCCATTGTTTCTGCGGGTGCGCGGCAAGTTGCAGGCGACCCCGGAAGCGCTGGAGCTGGAGCGCGAAGTCGACAAGGTCACGGAAAGCCTGCAAGGCGTGCGGCGTCTGGCCCAGAGCCTGCGCCGCGAGCCCGGCCACAGTCTGCGGATCGGCGCGACCCCGGCGCTGGCGCTGTCGTTGCTGCCGCCGGCGATCCGGCAATGGACGGCGCAGTTCCCGGACATCGCCTGCGAACTGTCCAGCGCCCACAGCCGCGAGCTGATGCAGAACCTGCTGATGCGCGAAGTGGACGTGGCCCTGACGTTGCAGTTGCCGGATCATCCGGGGCTGAAAGCGCAGGCATTGGCAGCGGGTGTGTTGGTAGCGCTGGCGCCGAAAGGATATTGGCCGGAGGAAGACGCCGGCCAGCCGTTGCCACTGATGGCGTTGGCGGGAGCGCCGCTGATCGGGCTGTCCAGCGCCGATCCGCTGGCTGCGCGCCTCGACAGTTATCTGGAAGCGGTCGAGCCACCGCCTCGGGTGCGGATTGCCGTGCAGACGTATTCGCTGGCGCGAGCGATGGTTGAATCCGGGGCCGGCGTGGCGGTAATCGACCCGTTCACGGCACTCGGTGCTTCGCCGACCAGCACCGTGATTCGCCCGCTCGCCCCGCCGCTGCCGATCACGCTGTACGCCGTGACTCGCGCCACCGAACCGCCGCCCCACACCTTGAATGATTTGCTGCAGATCTTCAGTCAGCGCGCCCGGGAACAACTCGACCGACTGATGCGCCCTTAAAGGACGTAAAACAGAATCGCCACAAAGTGCAGCAGGCTCCCGGCGATCACGAACAGATGCCAGATCCCGTGGGCATGCCGCAACCGGTGATCAAGGGCAAAAAAGATGATCCCCACGGTGTACAGCACGCCGCCCGACGCCAGCCAGGCAAACCCCGCCGTCCCCAGCGCGTCGATCAGCGGCTTGACCGCCACCAGCACGATCCAGCCCATCACCGCGTAGATCACGATCGACAGGATCCGCGCCTCGGAGCGCGGTTTGATCTCTTGCAGGATGCCGATCAGCGCCAGCCCCCAGACAATCCCGAACAGCGTCCAGCCCCACGGCCCGCGCAGGGTCACCAGACAGAACGGCGTGTAACTGCCGGCGATCAGCAGGTAGATCGAAAAGTGATCGACCTTCTTCATGATCGCTTTCTTGCGCCCGCGCACGCTGTGATACACGGTGGATGCGCTGTAGAGCACCAGCAAGGTGAAGGCGTAAATCGCCACGCTGACGATCTTCCAGGGGCTGCCGTCGAGGCTGGCAATCACCAGCATCCAGACGCCCCCGACAAACGCCGCCACCGCCCCGACCAGATGCGTCCAGGCGTTCAGTTTTTCTCCGTGATACATGTGTCGCACACCTCGATTTCATTACCGCAGCGCGCAAGGCTCGGGCCTTGAGCGTAAAAGCGCAATGTTTCCGTTCAACGCGGGCCTGCACCTGTCCTGATATTTGGGCACAATCGACCGATACCAAGAAGAGTCCGCGCCATGCTGATCGACGAAGAATTGACCCTGAAGAAACTCGAGGTGTTCCTCGCCTTCATGCGCACCGGCAACCTCGCCCGCGCCGCCGCCGAGCTACAGACCAGCAACGTCAGCGTGCACCGCGCAATCCATTCGCTGGAAAGCGCCCTGCGCTGCCCGCTGTTCAAGCACGAAGGACGCAACCTGACGCCGCTGGAGAGCGCCTACGTACTCGAAGAGCGGGCGCAGAAGCTGATCCAGGACGTGGTCGAAAGCGTGCGCCTGACCCGCGAAGCCGCCGGGTTCTCGGCTGAACGCTTCAAGCTCGGTTCGCTGTATTCACTGACGGTGAAAACCGTGCCACAGCTGATCATGGGTTTGAAGATCCGCCGCAGCGAACTCAACATCGACTTGATCCTCGGTTCGAACATCGACCTGCTCTACAAGCTGAAAAACATGGAAGTCGACGCGATCCTGGTGTCGCTGGACGACAGCGTCAACGACCCGGACTGCGAGCAGATTCCACTGTTCTCCGACGACATCTTCCTCGCCACTCCGGCTGATTCGCGCTTCGCTCAACGCAACGAAGTGGATCTGGCGGAGGTGCGCGATGAGACCTTCATCACCCTGACCCAGGGCTTCGCCACCCACCAGGACGGCATCCGGGTGTTCAGGCAGGCGGGGTTCGAGCCGAAGGTGGCGATGCAGGTCAACGACATCTTCACCCTGCTGAGCATGGTCAGCTCGGGGGTGGGTTATGCGTTGCTGCCGGGGAGGATTGCAGCGGTGTACGAGAACCGGGTGAAGCTGATTCCGTTGCAGGAGAAGTACCGGTTGCAGCAGCACATTGGCGTGGTGTTTTTGAAGGCCAAGGAGCGGGATCCGAATCTGCTGGCGTTGTTGGCGGAGTGTCGGATGTATGCCAATCGCCAGACCTGACACCCCGTCGCGCCCTTCGCGAGCAGGCTCGCTCCCACAGGGAAATGCATTCCAAATGTGGGAGCGCGCCTACTCGCGAAAGCGTCAGCCCAGACAACTCAATATCCGAACCTAGCCCACAATCCCGCGAACAACGAAGAACAACAACGAAGGCCCAAGCAGACAACCCAATCCGGTGTGGAACGTAGCCGTCAACGCCCCATAAGGCACCAACCGCCGATCCGTCGCCGCCAGCCCCGCCGTCACACCACTCACGGTCCCGGCCAGCCCGCCAAACACCATCGCCGAACGCGGGTTATCCAGGCCCATCCAGCGCGCCGCCACCGGGGTGCCGACCATCACCAGAATCGCCTTGATCAGCCCGGTGGCAATCGACAGCGCCATCACATCCGAGGTCGCGCCAATCGCCGCGCCGGTCACCGGGCCGACGATGTAAGTCACCGCCCCCGCGCCGATGGTGGTCATGCTCACGGCATCGCGATAACCGAACGCGTAAGCCATGCACGCGCCGACAATGAACGGCAGGATCGTGCCCAGCAGCAGCGCGATCACGCCTATCAAACCGGCCTTCTTCGCCTCGGTCGCCTGCACCTCGAAAGCCGTGGCAACGATGGCGAAATCCCGCAGCATCGCGCCGCCCATCAAACCGATGCCGGAGAACAGCGACAGATCCGCCAGGCCTTTCTGTCCGCCGGTCATGGTCCCGCCAACCCAGGCCAGCACCAGGCCAATGACGATGGCAATCGCCGAGCCGTGAATCCGCCCGAACGTCAGGCGTTTGGAGAGAATCACCGAGACCCACATGATCACGCCGACGAAGGCGAACGCAGTGATCAGACCGTTGTGTTCCAGACCTTTTTCAATGAGATCCCACATGTCAGCGACCTCCTACGGGTGTGCCGACCGGGGAGACTTCTGCCGGCTCGTCGGGCAAGGGTTCACCCTTGTGGGTGCGGCTGATCAGGGCAATGGTGCAGCCACAGACCACCACCGAACCGATTGCCGCCAGCACCGCCACCGGGCCGCCGTGCAGGGCGGTGACGACGTTCTGTTGCGCGGCCATCGCCACCACCACCGGAATGTACATGGCGCCCCAGAAGCCGACGCCCATCTCGCAGTCCTTGGTCATGCCGCCGCGTTTTTGCATCCACAGCCGCGCGCAGATCAACAGGATCATCGCGATGCCGACCCCGCCGACATTGGATTTGACCCCCAGCAACACGCCGAGCAGGTCACCCATGATCACCCCTGCCAGCGTACAGATCGCCAGCAGCGCCACACCGTAAATAATCATTGTTGTAGTCCTCAAAGTGCATCGTCGAATGTTGTTTTTGTTGTTCGAAGCCTGAGTCGGTGATTTAGGGTCGTCGGCCCTCCTCCTCTCGCAACAGCGCTTGCAAGGTGTCGAGCCGGGCACTGTCGAAGGCAGTGACGGTCCCCTGTTCGAACACCCGGCGCGCCAGCCCGGTCAGCACCGCACCGGGCGGCAGTTCGATCTGTAGTCGCACGCCGCGCTCGTAGGCGCTTTGCACGGTGCCGCGCCAGTCCACCACGCGACACATGTTGAAGGCGAGATCGTCGCGCAGCGCTTCGATCTTGGTCACAGGCCTTGCGCGGCTGCCGCTCAGGTAAGCGATTTTTGGTGTTTTCATTTCCACTTTGGCGAACGCTTCGGCGAGTGTCTGCGCAGGTTCATCCAGCAGCGGGCAGTGCGACGGCACGCTGACCGCCAGACGTTTCGCCAGCCCGGCGCCACGACTGCGCGCCAGCTCGGCGACCGCTTGCATTGCCTTGTCGCTGCCGGCAATCACCACCTGGTTATCGGCGTTGATGTTGGCCAGGTACACCGGCGTTTCTGCGCCGTGCACCTGCGCCAGCAGCGTTTCGACGGTGGATAATTGCAGACCGATGATCGCGGTCATGCCGAAGCCCTGTGGATAAGCCTGCTGCATCAACTCGCCGCGCAGGCTGACCAGATGCAACGCATCGCTGAAGCTCAACGCGCCGGCGACCACCGCTGCCGGGTAGGCACCGATGGACAGGCCGGCGACGTAATCGGCGGCGAGTCCGTCCTGCAGCAACTGCCGCGAGGCCGCGACGCCGGCGATCAGCAAGCAAAGCTGAACCGCCCGGGTGCTGCGCAACGCTTCGCTGGAATCCAGGCGCAAGACATCCTCACCGAGGCTGTCGCTGGCCTCGACCAGCGTTTCCCGAGGCAAACGCTGGAGCATGCCGGGCTGCTGCGCGCCCTGGCCGGGAAACACCAGCAGGCTGCTCACGCTGCCTGCTCCTGCGGATTCCACGGATCAGATACCAGACTGGCTTCATGGGCGTTTTTCAGCAGCACCCGCGAAGCGTTTCCGGCCCATTCGCGCAGAGCGACGGCACCGAATGGCGTCTGCAATTGCATGTCGACCCGGCAGATCGCCTGATCGAAAACCGCAACCAGTTTGCGTGCCTGATTACGGGTGATGAGTTGCGGTGTACGCAGGATCAAGTCGAGATCGCTGGCCTCGTGCATGGCTGCAAACCCGCTCGCCAGTTCAAACCCGGCACTGCCACTGACGCCCCAGATCCAACCACAATCATCGAGCACCGGCCGCAGTTGCCGGAGCGCCTGCATGACCGGCAGATCACGTTCGCTCTCGACATGACAAAGCGCCTCGGGAGTGACCCGACAGGCAATCGAATCGACAGGCATGAACGCCGCCAGCCGCTGTTCGCGCAACACACCGCGTACGCCCACCGCGATCAGACCTTCAGTGCTCACCGCCCGCCGCACCACCACCGGTTGCCCGGCCGCCAGCGAATCAATCGCCCACTGCGGCGCATCCGCCGGCAACTGTTCAGGCGTCATGCCCCACAGCAGGTCGTGGGCGAGAAAGCTGTTCACCACTGCGCCCTCAGCAGCTCACGCACCCGGCTGGAGGCTTCACGGTTTTTAGCGCCGAGACGATTGCTCAAATCCGTCGCGTCAATATCGCCGATGGCTTGCTTCAGGCATTCGCCGACCCGCGCCAGGTCCTCCGCGGTCGGCTGATCGATCTGCTGCACCGACAAGGTTTCCCAGAGCAATCCGAGGCTGGCATAACTGTCGATGTCATAGGCCATCGGCGGCACGCTGGAGGCCAGGGCTTCCAGTTCTTCGACACTGCGCAAAGTCACCCGCGCCGCCGACGCCTTGCCCATCGCATGCACCATCACCCCCGGATCGCGCAGGGCGATCAAGCGATTGGCCTGATAACCATGGGCCAGAAACGCCCCGGACATGGCCTTGCCCACCAGCAGCGCAATCACCGGATGCCCGGCCAGACGAGCCCGGGCATAAGCGTCCGCCGCACCGGCCAAGGCTTGATGAATCCCGAGGGCTTCTTCGCGGCGACCATAGGCCTGGCTCGGCACATCGACGATGGCGATCAGTGGGCGTTTTTGCGTTTGGTCGCGGTCGGCGGTGATCGCGTCATCCACAGCCTTGGCCAGTCCCCAGCCTTCGAGCAATCCCACTTCGCCGTTGCGAGCGCGAGGGAAGCGGTTGTCCGGATCGGCGACCACCGCAATAAAACGCCCGAGCTCACCGTCGGCGACCTTCAACGATGGCGGCAAACCCTCAACGGCATTCGCCCCGGCGCTCAAGGCGTTGAACCAGTTCAAACCGCGCAGGGAATAACCACTCATGAGCGCTCTCCTTGATACAGATCGCGAACCGCCGAAGGCTCGATTTGCTTGTCAGTGTCCAGGCTCTCCAGCCGTTGCAGATACCACTCGGCCCGCTGACTGCGCGGTTGTTTCGGCAAGCCCTGTTGCAACAACTCGCTGACCTGCTGGCGAATCTGCGCCACGTCATCGGCGACATAACGATCCACCAGACCACTGGCGAAACGTTGCTCGCCACCGGTCAGGCTCCAGATGAACGGCCGGTCGCGGGAGTCGTATTCCTCGATCCCGGCTTCCTGCTCGATCACCTGCGGGCCATTCAGGCCGAGGCGTGCTTCCTGGGTCACCAGCAAGTAGCTGCACAGGGCGGCGGCAATCGACATGCCGCCAAAGCAACCGACGCTGCCGGCCACCACGCCGACCACCGGTTGGTACTGCTGCAAGTCGACAATCGCCGCGTGGATGTCGGCAATCGCCGCCAGCCCGAGGTTGGCTTCCTGCAAGCGCACGCCGCCGGTCTCCAGCAGCAGAATGGCGCGGGTCGGAATGCCTTTGCGGTTGTCTTCGGCGGCCAGTTCCAGCGCGCCGGCGATCTTCGCACCGCCGACTTCACCGAGGCTGCCACCCTGAAACGCGCCTTCGATCGCCGCGATCACCACCGGCAAACCGTCGAGGTTGCCCTTGGCGATCACCACACCGTCATCGGCCTGCGGCACCACGCCCTGACGCTCCAGCCATGGCGACATGACGCGTTGGAACGGGTCGAGCAGTTCGCGGAAAGTGCCGGCGTCGAGCAAGGATTTCGCCCGCTGCCGTGCGCCGAGTTCGACGAAGCTGTGTTTGTGCAAAAGTGCCGAGGTGTCAGTCATGGCCGATCTCCTCGAAGCCTTGTTCCAGCCGCAGGCGCACCACGCCCGGGGTCGCGCCGAAGTCGTGGATATCGATGGCCATCGCCGGTGGCGTGGTGCCGTCGAACATCCGCGCAAACAGATGCTGCCAGCGCTGCTGCGCACCGTTGACCGAGGTCTGCACATTGATGGTCAGCTTGCCGGCGAGGCCCGGTTCGATCAGCACTTCCAGATCGCCCGAACCGACACAACCGACCAGCGCCCGACCCCGTGGCGGCTGCCCGGCGGGGAATTCAAAGGATAAGGTTTCCATCAAAACGCTCCCTGAAGGATGCCGTCGCGCTCGATCCGGTCGAGCAGCAGCGTGGCGGCGAGCAAGTCGGCGGCGCCACCGGGCGAGGCATTCAATGCGATGAGTTGTTGATCAAGTTCGTGCAGGCGGCGGCGACCGGTGAGGCTGGCACTGCCACCGGCGTCGAGCACCGCTCGGGCGCCGTCCTGCATGGCGTGCAGGCCCGGTTCGCCGGCGCGGTACAGCACGCAGGTGTCGGCGAGGTCGGTCATGATCGCCAGCAAGGCATCGAGCCGGGCGTTCTGTTCGCCATGGCCGGCGGCGCGGCTGCGCTTGAGCTGCGGCAGTCCGCGCTGCACCACGGAGGGGAAGCCGAGCTGCGCTTCTTCCCGGGCACCGCGAGCGCCGTAGCGTTGGGCAACTTGCGCGCCGTGGCTCAGCGGGCGCGGCGCATGACGGTCATCGAGCAACGCCAGACGTGCAGCGCGCAGGGTAACGGCGCCGGCGCTGGTGGATTTCGTCTCCAGCGCAGCGGCCGTAACCAGCAGGCCCAAAGCCCAGATCGCACCGCGATGGGTGTTCACCCCGTGGGTGGTAGCGAGCATCGCTTGCTCGCCTTCCCGTCCGATACGGCCGATCGCTTCGCGCAGCGGCGAGTCGATCTCGCCGAATTCGAGCGCGGCCTCGGCCATTTCCTTGAACGCTGGCCACAACGCCAGCGCCGAGGCGTGCATCAATCCCAGGTGCAGGTCGGTGTGCGCACCGTTGCCACGGCGGTCGACCAGCGCCGGTTTCGGCGACAGGTCGGCTTCGTCGATCAGCGCGTCCACCGCCAGATCCGCCAGCCGCTCCGCGAGGGTGATGGTTTTCGGTTGCAGGTTGAGTGCGTGCATTACCAGCTCCTGAACTTGGCGGGCGGGTTGTAGAGGCCGCCGGACCACTCGACCAGATCGGCCACGCTTTTCGCTGCGAGCAGTTCGCGAGTGGCGTCGGTGCGGCGGATGCCGAGGTCTTCGGGCAAGGCGATCAGCCCTTCGCGGCGCATGCGTTCAGTGTCTTTCGGGTTGTGGCGCAGGCCGATGGCGGTGACGCCCGCCACCGCAGCGATCATCGCCTGACGCTCTTCCAGCGAGCGCGCCTTGTACAGGTAGGCGATGCCTTCTTCGGTCAGCAGGTGAGTGACGTCGTCACCGTAGATCATGATCGGCGCCAGCGGCATGTCGCTTTTCTTCGCCACCTCTACCGCGTCGAGGGTTTCGACGAAGGTCGGTTTGCCGCCCTCCTGGAAGGTCTCGACCATTTGCACCACGAGTTTCTTGCCGCGTTCGAGCATCGGTTGCTGCGAATCGTCATGACGCATGTCGAGCCACGCCGGGGTGCCGTGACGCCGGCCGCGCGGGTCGTGGCCCATGTTCGGTGCGCCGCCGAAACCGGCGAGGCGGCCTCGGGTAACGGTGGAGGAATGGCCATCGCCATCGACTTGCAGGGTAGCGCCGATGAACAGGTCCACCGCGTATTGCCCGGCCAGTTGGCAGAACATCCGGTTGGAACGCAGCGAGCCGTCGCGGCCGGTGAAGAACACGTCGGGACGGGCAGCGATGTAGTTTTCCATGCCCAGTTCGGTGCCGAAGCAATGCACGCTTTCGACCCAGCCGCTTTCGATGGCCGGAATAAGGGTCGGGTGCGGATTGAGGGTCCAGTTGCGGCAGATCTTGCCCTTGAGGCCGAGGGCTTCGCCGTAGGTCGGCAGGATCAGTTCGATGGCCGCGGTGTTGAAACCGATGCCGTGGTTCAGCGACTGCACATTGTGTTTTTCGTAGATGCCGCGAATCGCCATCATCGCCATCAACACGTGCACAGGCTTAATGTGCCGAGGGTCGCGGGTGAACAGCGGCTCGATGTAGAACGGCTTGTCCGCCACCACCACGAAATCCACCCACGATGCGGGAATGTCCACGCGAGGCAGCTCGCTGACGTCGTCCACCAGTTGATTGACCTGGACAATGACGATGCCATCGCTGAACGCAGCCGGCTCGATCAGCGCCGGAGTGTCTTCGGTGCTCGGGCCGGTGTAGATGTTGCCGGCCCGGTCGGCCATGAACCCGGCCGAAAGCACGACGTTGGGGATCAGGTCCACCACCAGCCGGGCGTAGAGTTCGATGTAGGTGTGGATCGCGCCGACCTCCAGCAGGCCGTCTTCGAGCAACTGGCTGATACGCAGGCTCTGAGTGCCGGCAAATGAGAAATCGAGCTTGCGGGCGATGCCGCGTTCGAACAGGTCCAGATGCTCGGAGCGACCGACGCTGGGCATGATCATGTGCAGGTCGTGGAGCTTTTCAGGATCGGCCTTGGCCAAAGCACGGGAAAGAAAATCCGCCTGCTTCTGGTTGTTACCCTCCAGCACCACACGGTCGCCGGGCAGGATCAGCGCCTCAAGCGCCGCGACGATCCTGTCGGTGGGCAACACCGCACCGTCGGCCAGCCCGCGCACCTTGTCGAGGCGACGCTGTTTCTCGTCGCGCCGCCGCGTCCAGCGCGAGTCGGGGGAAATTGTTGTTGTCATGCTCACTCCACGGGGTTCGCTGTCGTGGAGCTACCTTAGGAGTGTCGGGTGGGGGCATCAATCAAGCGCGGCGGTGAATCATTACGGTCAGCGTAATGGTTGGAATCGCTATCGCGAGCAGGCTCGCTCCCACAGGGGGAACGCATTTCAAATGTGGGAGCGAGCCTGCTCGCGATGAGGCCAAACCGAACACTGCAGACTCTGGATCAATGAACTAGTCCCGCGTCGACCAACAACTTCTCCAGCGCCAGCAGATCCGGCACCTTCGCCACCTGTTCCCCCACCTGCACCGCTGCCTGCTCCAGCGCACACAGGGGCACGTCGACATAACTCAACTGGCTGTCGAGCTTGTACGAGCGCGGAATCCCCTGCACCAGCAAGGCAATGAAACGCAGCGTCGGCAATCCCCCGAGGGCATTGAGGATGACGATCCGTGCCCGTTCGCCGATGACGATCTTGTTGCCGCACGCCGACTCGAAACTCAGCAGCGGTATCTGCCGCTCGCGCCAGGTCACCCGGCCCAGATACCACGGCGGTGTATCGAGGTCGAAGGCGCTGGACTGGTAGTCGATCAACTCGGCGACGGCGACGTTGGGCAGGATCAGATTCCGGTCGGCCAGCGGCAGCAACAGCCCGGTGAGCTGGCTGCTGCGCTGGTTATGACGCCGCTCATGCATGTTTTTTGCTCCACAGGGCAATGCTTTCGAGCAGCACCGATTCCTGGTACGGCTTGCCGAGGTAGTCGTTGACGCCGATGGCCATGGCGCGGTCGCGGTGCTTCTGCCCGGTGCGCGAGGTGATCATGATGATCGGCAGGTGTTGCAGGCGTTCATCTTGGCGCACTTGGGTCGCCACTTCGAAGCCATCCATGCGCGGCATTTCGATGTCGAGCAGCATCAGGTCCGGCATGTGTTCTTCCAGCAGCAACATCGCATCGACCCCGTCCTTGGCGGTCAACACGTTCATGCCATGGCGTTCGAGCAGGCGGCTGGTGACTTTGCGGACGGTGACCGAGTCGTCGACCACCAGCACCAGCAGCGGTTTTTGCGGCTCGCTCTCGATTTCGTGACCGGCCGGACGCTGCGGCAACCGCGCCTGCATCGCACGGATCGGCGCCAGCAGATCGAGGATTAGCACCACCCGGCCATCGCCGAGAATCGTCGCTCCGGACACGCCCTGCACCGACGCGAACTGCGGGCCGAGGCTCTTGACCACGATCTCGCGGGTGCCGGCCATGGCGTCGACCTGCACCGCGATGTGCCGTTCGTTGCATTGCACCAGCAGCACCGGCAGCGGCAGGCTCTGGCCGAGCAGTTTCGGCCGTGGCGCGGTTTTCAGCAGCTCGCCCAGGTAGCACAGTTCATAGCGCTGGCCGGCGTACTCGTAGCGCGGCGGATCGTGACGGAAATGCCCGTCGAGTTCATTCGGCAACACGCGAACGATGCCGTCGATGGTGTTCAGCGGAATCGCGTATTGATCCTCGCCGCACTGCACCATCAGCGCACGGTTGACCGACACGGTGAACGGCAGGCGAATGCGAAAATGCACGCCCTGCCCCGGCACCGAGTCGATGCTCATGGTGCCGCCCAGTTGCCGTACTTCTTCGTGGACCACGTCCATGCCCACGCCGCGCCCGGAAATCTGGGTGATTTTTTCGGCGGTGGAGAAGCCCGGCTGAAGGATGAACTGCAACACTTCGCGATCGCTGATTTCCGCGTTCGGCGCCAGCAGACCGCGCTTGACCGCTTTGCGTCGCACGGCGTCCAACGGCACCCCGGCGCCGTCGTCGCGGATGTCGAACACGATGTCGCCGCCCTCGCGGGACAGGTCGAGGGATATCTGACCTTGAGCCGGCTTGCCGGCAGCGAGTCGCACCTCGGCGGGTTCCAGACCATGGTCGACGGCGTTGCGCAGCATGTGTTCCAGCGGCGCCGCCATGCGTTCGAGAACGTTGCGATCCATCTCGCCTTCAGCGTTGCCGACGGTGAAGGCCACGTCCTTGTTCAGCTCTTCGGCCACCTGACGGACGATGCGTTTGAGTCGCGGCAGCATGCGCTCGAACGGCACCATGCGCGTGCGCATCAGGCCTTCCTGCAGTTCGGTGTTGATCCGGCCTTGCTGTTGCAGCAGGTTCTCGGCGTCGTGGGTGCTGCGGTCGAGGGTTTCCTTGAGATCGAGCAGGTCGGAAGCGGATTCGAACAGGGCCCGGGACAATTGCTGCAACTGCGAATGGCGATCCATTTCCAGCGGATCGAATTCTTCGTAGCCCAGGCGTTCGGCGTCCACTTGCTGACGACTGAGAATCCGCCCCTGGGTTTCGGTGTCGAGCCGACGCAACTGGTCGCGCATACGCTCGATGGTGGTTTCCATTTCGTTCAGCGCGGTCTGTGCATCGCTGACCTGCTGCTCGATACGCCCACGGAAAATCGAAGTTTCGCCGGCAAGGTTGACCAGTTCATCCAGCAGCTCGGCGGAGACCTTGACCATGTCCGCACCGGCCTCGGCAGCGGGTACGGCGGGTTCGGTCTTCAAGGGCACCGGCAATATCGGCGCAGGCGTTTCCACCGCCACCGGGTGGCTGAAATTCTGGATCGCGCCGATCAGCCGATCCGCCGGCGGGCATGGCTGGCCGGCGCGCACCGCATCGAGCATTTGCGCCAACCGGTCGTGGCCGCGCTGCAACAGGGCAAACAGTTCGGCGCTGCTTTGCAGGGTGCCGGAGGACAGGCTTTCGTAAAGGTATTCGAGCTCATGAGCGAGGTCGCCAATCGGGCCGATTTCCACCATCCGCGCGCCACCCTTGAGGGTGTGCAGATCGCGCAGCAGGGTTTCCACTTCCTGGCGGTTGCCGGGTTCGGCCTGCCAGCGCAGCAGCGCGGCGCCGGAGTTTTCGATGATGTCGAAACCTTCTTCGAGGAAGATTTCCAGCAGCTCCGGGTCGTGTCCGGCGCCATCATGGCTGGCGGCCTCCGGCGGCGCCTCGGGACTGCCGGCCTGGCCCTGACGGAACTGGCGGATCGCGTCGATCAGGTCCGGCGCCGGTTTCAGCGGTTGATGGTCATGCAGTTGATCGAGGTAGAACGCCAGTCGCTCATGGCTTTGCAGCAACAGTCGGCCCAGTGCGTCGCTGTGGTTGTAGCGGCGATCCACCAGACCTTCGTAAAGATTTTCCAGCTCCTGGGCCAGGTCGCCGACCGCCTCGACCTCGGCCATGCGTGCACCGCCCTTGAGGGTGTGCAGGTCCCGTTGCAGCGACGACAGCGGCGCGCCGTTTTCCGGGTCGTTCAACCAACGCTGCAAGGCTTGTCCGGCGCTGTCGAGAATGTCCACCGCCTCTTCGAGGAAGATCTCGACGATCTCGTCATCCGCGCCGATTCCGCTGGTGCTTTTTTGCAGTTCGGCAGTGGCGCTGCCCAGTTCGGAAATGCTCAGGGTACGGCTGCCGTCGCTGCGGATCAGGCCCATGGCCGACGGGTCGAGGCCTTCGTCGAGCAGTTCGTGCAGCGCACGGATGCGCTGGGGTTGCGGGGTGATTTCCTGGCCGGCGGCCAGTTCGTCGAGCATGTTGATCAGCGCTTCGTGGGCCTGCTGCGCCTCATGGAAAAACCGCTCGCTGACGGCCAGGCTGCTTTCTTCCACCGCGCCATACAGATCCAGCAAGGCTTCGCACAACACGTCCACCGGCAGCAGATCCGCCAGGTGCGCGGCCTCGCCGAGGGTCGTCAGTTCATCCAGCAGCGCACTGAGCTCCTGACGCTCGCCGGGATGCTGCTGCCAGCGCTGCAAGAGGTTCTCGGCGTCGAGCAGGATGTCCATGCCTTGGGCCAGGAAGTTGTTGATCAGTTGCGGATCGCGCTTGACCCGCAAACTGCTGCTAGGGGCATTGAGGATGGATTCGAGGCGTTCGCTCAGCAGGGTTTCGGTGCGTTTGATCAGCGACTGCGCACCGACAATCGGCGCCAGCGCGTCGTGCTTGAGCTGGCGCAGGCCGACGCGGAACAGGCCTTCGGCTTCCAGTAGCAACTCCACTTCGTCGAGGTCTAGCGCCAGTTGGTGGGCCTTGAACTCCCGGGCCAGTTTGTCCAGCGGCGCTGCCAGTTCGGCGATCGGCAATACGCCGGCCATCGACGCACTGCCCTTGAGGGTGTGCAGCGCTCGCTGCAATTCATCGCTGGCCTGCAACGGCACGTGTTCGGCGGCCTGATCGAGGAAGCGGTTGAGGCTGGCGAGGTGGGTTTCGGCCTCGTTGCGGAAAATCTCCAGCAACAGCGGATCGAGCGCGGCAACGTCTTCCACGTCTTCGGCCGGCAGCGGCGTGTCGCCCTTGGCCAAGGCGTGGGCGCGGGCCGCCAGCTGATCGACGTCCTGGCGCTGACGCTGACCATTGATGGCGAATTCGGCGATCAGGTCCGGCAGCAACAGCAGCGTATCGGCGAGCAATTGCTGCACCGCTGGCGATGGTTCGACGCTGTGTTCCAGCACACGGTTGAGCAGGTTTTCCACCGCCCAGGCCAGTTCGCCGAGTACCAGCGCACGGACCATGCGTCCGCTGCCTTTCAGGGTGTGAAAGGCGCGACGCAGTTCGCTCAGGGCTGCACGGTCCTGCGGATCGGCAGTCCAGCGCGGCAGGTAGTCGCGCAGGACATCGAGCACTTCCTCGGTTTCTTCGAGGAACACTTCACGCAACTCATCGTCCACCGGTTCTTCATCGGCGGGCGGCGGCAGCAAGCTGCCGGGCGTAGTCAGTGCCGGCGGGTTCACCGCCGACACCGGACTGGCCAGCACATCGGCCAGCGACTGGGCGATTTGCGGGTCATCGAGTTCCTGCAGGTCCTGCATCACCAGCGCTTCGCCGGGGCTGAGCACATCCTCGAGCACGGGCACATGCTGATCGCTGGGCGGCTCGTCAGGAAAGTAGCCGAGACGGGCCAGGCTCTTTTGCGCGACATCCAGCAATTGCTCGCTCGGTGCCTGCGGGTCATCGGTCAGGCGTTCGAGGTAATACTCGAGGCTGGTGATGACATCCGCGAGGTTGTCCAGTTGCTGCCAGCCCGGCTCGTGGGGATCGAGCAACAGATGCTCGCGGATGAAGCCGTTGCAGGCTTCCAGCAGGCTTGCCGCACGCGCCAACGGGATCATCGCCAGCGCACCGCGCACCTGGGTCAGCAGCGCCGGCAACGGTTGCAGTTGCTGGCGATCCCAGTCGGCGTCGATGTAGTCGACGATCATGTCCTTGGCCTGTTGCAGGCAGATGCGCGCCTCCTTGATCACGATCTGATGGATCTGCGTCAGGTCGGTGGTGGGCAGGCGCGAGTCTTCCGGGCTTTCCGGTTCCACCGTGCCGACCATCCCGGCCAGCGTCGCTTCGACGTAGAGCAAGGCGCCGGCGACGTCCATCAGCGTGGCGTCGTTCGGTTCGCGCTGGCCCTGAGCGAGGCTGAGCACCACCGCCAGTTGATCGATGATGACCTTGCGCGGCTGGCCGAAACCGAGCACCGCGAGGGTGTCGGCGATCTGCCGCAACGGCGCCAGCAGGCTGTCCAGATCCGAGGTGTGCTGGCGGTCGCTGCGCACGAACAGGTCGAGGCGTTCCTTGACCCGCACCAGCTCTTCACACAACGCCGCAAGCACCGAGCGCATGGCATCGCGGTCGGGGCCGGCCAGACGTGCGCGTTCTTCGTCGACCATCGCGCTGTCGGGCAACGCGTCGTCCAGAGAGTAGCGATCTTTCATGGTCAGCATCTGCCCGGTGGGATGTTCGGCTTTGGCAATATAGAACAGCAGGCTTTTGAACAGCTCGGGTGGCGGTGGCTGGTTGAGGCCGGCCATGCCTTGTTCGAGCAGGCGCTTGAGTTCCTTGTCGGCGTCCTTGAACAGGCTGCGCAGGGCCGGACTGTTGGCGATCCGGCCTTCGCGCATGCCTTCGACCAGTGCCGAAGCGACCTGCCACAGCGGACTCAAGGGTGAATCGCCGCTCAAGGTTTCGAGGCGGGTGAAGACTTTGCTCAGGTAACCTAGGTGCGTCTGGTCGTCCTGTTCGCGGAGCAAACCCACCAGCGCCATCTGCAACATCTGCCGCAACTTGCGCAGCACATTGGGTAAATCGGCCGGTTCCAACAGGGCCAGCGTGTCCTGACTCAGCGGCGGCAACTCCGGCAATTGCGGGCTGAACAGGCTGGTCTCGGACAACAGGCTTTCGCCCCGGGCGCTGCGCAGATCGTTGATCAACGGCAGCACCACCAGCGGCAAGTCACGGCGTGCACTTTGCACGCGGTCGAGGTAGGTCGGCAGTTGGCCGAAGGCCTGCAACAACAGGTGCAAGGCTTCGTCGCGGTGGCTGACGCGGTCGTTTTGCAGGGCTTCGACCAGACGTTCCATCTCTTCGGCGAGCAAGGCCGCGCCGTAGAACTCGACCATCTGCAGACTGCCGTGGACCTGATGGATACAGGCCAGGCACTCGTCGAGGCCGGGCACCGACTGCGGATCGTCGAGCACGGCTTCGATGGCCTGATGCGCCTGCCTCAGCGTTTCGGCAATTTCGCCCTTGACCCATTCGAGGGCCACGTAGTCGTGCCGGTCGCCCATAACCACTCCGCTCGACATGATCTCGCCCGCAGGCCTCACGCCTTGCCCGTGGCGGGCGTTGCCGCCGCCGGCAAGGTGAACCCGGACACCGAACGCCGCAACTGGCTGGCCATTTTCGTCAGGTTGCCGATGCTTTCGGCGGTGGCCGTGGAGCCGGACGAGGTCTGCGAGGTGATCTGCTGGATCACGTTCATCGTCAGGGAAATCTGCCCGGCCGAAGACGTCTGCTGCTGCGCCGCGTTGGAAATGCTCTGGATCAGCGCCGCGAGGGTCTTGGACACGCCTTCGATTTCTTCCAGGGCCACACCGGCATCCTGCGCCAGCCGCGCGCCGCGCACCACTTCGGTGGTGGTCTGTTCCATGGAAATCACGGCTTCGTTGGTGTCGGTCTGGATCGCCCGCACCAGCGTCTCGATCTGCCGGGTCGCGGCGGACGAACGTTCGGCCAGCCGTTGCACTTCGTCGGCCACCACGGCAAAACCGCGCCCGGCGTCACCGGCCATCGATGCCTGAATCGCCGCGTTGAGGGCGAGGATGTTGGTCTGGTCGGCAATGTCGTCGATCAGGCTGACGATGTCGCCGATTTCCTGGGACGACTCACCCAGGCGCTTGATGCGTTTGGCGGTGTCCTGGATCTGTTCGCGAATGTTGTCCATGCCGTGGATGGTGTTGTGCACCACCTCGTTGCCCTTGTTGGCGATCTCCACCGAACGCTCGGCCACCGCCGAGGATTCGGCAGCGTTGGCCGACACCTGATCGATGGACTGGGCCATCTCGTTGATCGCCGTCGAGGCTTCGGAAATCTGCTGGGCCTGATGCTCCGAGGCCTGGGCCAGGTGCATGGCGGTGGCCTGGGTTTCCTGCACGGCGGCGGCGACCTGGCCGGCGGTGAGGTTGATGGTCGCCACCAGGTCGCGCAACTGGTCGACGGAATAGTTGATCGAGTCGGCGATGGTTCCGGTGAAGTCTTCGGTCACCGAGGCGGTCACCGTCAGGTCGCCGTCGGCGAGGTCTTCGATTTCGTCCAGCAGACGCATGATCGCGTTCTGGTTGCGCTCGTTCTTCTCGGCGGTTTCACGCAACTGACGGTTGGTTTCCCGGACCATGACCATACCGATCAGGATGATCGATGCCAGCGCCAGCAGGCCCAGCACGTAACCGCCGATGGTGTCGGTACTGCGCCCGCCGGCAAGGTTTTCGAAACCGGTGGCCAGGTGCGAGGCTTCGTCGAGCAGGGTCTGCGACAGGCTGAAGATATTGGTGGCGGACTCGCGGACCTTGAACAGCTCTGGCGAGGTTTCGAGGATTTCATCCACCGAGCCGGAAACGAACTGGAACAGCTCGGCGATTTCGCTCAGGCGCGCACGGGCATCACGGTCCTCGACCTGGCTGATCTTCAGCGTCGGGTTGCCTTGCAGCATGCCGTTGAGCACCTGACCAAAACGTGTGGCGTCACGGCCGAAGGCATCGGCGGCCTGTTGCGAGTTTTCATCGCCGGAGAGCACGGTGTTGACCGCGCCGAGAATCCGCTCGGCCAGCAGCGACTGACGCTGGGCCATGGCCACCTGCGCCGCCGGGGCGCCGCGTTGCAGGAGGATCTCGACGACTTTTTCGTATTCGATCTGCAACTGCGGCACGGTTTCGGCCAGGGTTGCGGCGACCTGATGCAGCGATAGCACGGTCTGTTCGCTGGACAGGATGGCGTCGGTGTTTTTCAGCAGGCGTTCCCAGTCCAGCTGCACGGCGCGCATTTCCGGGCGCACGGTGGACGGTGCCGGCGGCAGGCCGGTGGCCGGGTCGCCCTTCTTCAGATAACCCCAGCGCTGGGCGAAATCGTTGCGCGCATCACTGAGCAGCTTGAACGCGGCAGCCTTGCCGGCGGCGGCTTCGGTGGCGTTCTTGGCGATCCGCTGCGACAGCACCCGCAGCTCGCCGGCGTGACCGATGTACTGTTTGTCGTAGTTGGCCTGGGTGTTGAGGTAAGCGAAATTGGCGAACAGCAGCATGATGAACACGATCAGCGCGATGAACAGCACGATGATCTGCGAGCGGCTGCGCGAGCCTTCTGCGGGCTTGCTGGTTTTTGCTTTGATCATCCGCACCTTCCAATACTTGCCGAAGAACCTGTGGGAGCGAGCCTGCTCGCGATTCAGGCCCTGCGGTGGCACTGTTTCACCGCGTTATCGTTCAATCGCGAGCAGGCTCGCTCCCACAGGGGGTTCTCTGGTGTTGCTGCTAAATTGCGACGTGCATGAAACTCGGTGACTGCGCCAGCGCAAACAGGCTGAAAACCCGCCAGTTCTGCTCGCGCCGGAAATAGCCTTTGACGAACTCGCCCTTGGAGCCTTGCCGCTTGCGGATCGAGACGGGTTCGAAGCTGTCCTGCTCGAAGTGCTGCAAGCCGAAAACCTCATCGACCAGCACACCGGCAAACACGTCCTGATGCTCCACGACCAATACCCGCCGCTGCTTGCGCATCGGTGACAGCTCATGGCCGAAGAATCCGCACAGGTCCATGATCGGCAACAACCGCCCGCGCAGATTGGCGACGCCCTTGACCCAGGGCTTTACCCCCGGCATCTGGGTGAAGCGCGGTTCGGGCAGCACTTCGCTGACCTCGCCCATCGGCGCGACGTACCAGTGTTCGCCCAGGCGAAAGCCGATGCCGCTCCAGCGATCCTGGCGCGCCGGTTGCGACGGCAGGTCCGCCGCCAGCAGGCGACAGCGCTGGTCGATCTGCCACAACAGTTCGAACGCGGTCAGCGACTCGCTCATGGCGGCGCGATCAACCGGCCAGCACGTTGTTCAGGGTCTTGATCAGCGTGTCTTCGTCGACCGGTTTGGTCAGGTAGTCCCTGGCGCCCTGGCGGGTGCCCCAGACCTTGTCGGTTTCCTGATCCTTGGTGGTGATGATGATGACCGGGATATGGCTGGTTTCAGCGTCCTTGGTCAGTTGGCGGGTCGCCTGGAAACCGTTGAGGCCGGGCATGACGATGTCCATCAACACGGCATCGGGTTTTTCCTGACGGGCCAGGGCCACGCCGTCGGCGCCGTTTTCGGCTTTCAACACTTCGTGGCCGTGCTTTTCCAGCATGCCGGTCAGTTTGTACATTTCGGTCGGCGAGTCATCGACGATCAGAATACGTGCCATGGTCTTCCCCATTTTTTCTTGTCGACACCGGGCCCGCTGGCCGAGCGTCACTGTGCGTGTCTTACTGCGGCAAATCAGCGGCAAAGCCCGGAACATGGGCCGCAATCGCGTCGAGCAGTTCTTCCTTGCTGAAAGGTTTGGTCAAAAATTGATCGGAACCGACAATCCGCCCCTTGGCCTTGTCGAACAGCCCGTCGCGGGACGACAGCATGATCACCGGTGTCGCCTTGAAGGCACTGTTGTTCTTGATTAAAGCGCAGGTCTGATAACCATCCAGACGCGGCATCATGATGTCGACAAAAATGATCCCGGGGTGGTTGTCGGCGATCTTCGCCAGGGCGTCGAAACCGTCGATCGCCGTGATGACTTCGCACCCTGCATTTTTCAACAGGGTCTCGGCGGTGCGACGAATCGTTTTCGAGTCGTCGATCACCATGACCTTCAAGGCGCTGGACTGCTGTTCCATAAGGGGGTTCTACCGTCGCCTTTGCGAATCAATTTGTCCGTTTTGCGATGCGTAATGGCCGGAAACCCTTGATGCTCAAGGGCCAGCACGATATGGCAGCCTTTTTAGCACAGTCTCCTGACGCAATCTATCGACGGGTTTTTCCTTGACCGAAAACCCGCCCGGAGCCACTCTGGCGGCACTTTTTTCATACCGATCCGGTAGCCAATTTTCGAGGAAAACCCAATGAGCGTTCGCGTCGGGATAGTCATGGACCCAATCGCCAGCATTTCCTATAAAAAGGATAGCTCGCTGGCCATGCTGCTGGCGGCGCAGAAGCGCGGCTGGGAACTGTTCTACATGGAACAGAAAGACCTTTATCAGGGCGAAGGTCAGGCACGGGCACGGATGAAGCCGCTGAAAGTCTTCGCCAACCCGGAAAAATGGTTCGAACTGGGCGCCGAACAGGATTCCCTGCTGAGCGACCTGAACGTGATCCTGATGCGCAAGGATCCGCCGTTCGACATGGAGTTCGTCTACTCCACCTACCTGCTCGAACAGGCCGAATCCGCCGGCGTGCTGGTGGTCAACAAGCCGCAGAGTCTGCGCGACTGTAATGAAAAGCTGTTCGCCACGCTGTTCCCGCAGTGCACGCCGCCGACCGTGGTCAGCCGCCGGGCCGACGTGCTGCGTGAGTTCGCCGCCAAACATGGCGACGTGATCCTCAAGCCGCTGGACGGCATGGGCGGCACGTCGATCTTCCGTCACCGCGTCGGCGATCCGAACCTGTCGGTGATCCTCGAAACCCTGACCGCCCTCGGCACCCAGCAGATCATGGGCCAGGCCTACCTGCCTGCGATCAAGGACGGCGACAAGCGCATCCTGATGATCGACGGCGAGCCGGTGGATTACTGCCTGGCGCGGATTCCGGCCCAGGGCGAAACCCGTGGCAACCTCGCCGCCGGCGGCCGTGGCGAAGCCCGTCCGTTGACCGACAAGGATCGCTGGATCGCTGCTCAGGTCGGCCCGACCTTGCGCGCGAAGGGCCTGCTGTTCGTCGGCCTCGACGTGATCGGCGAGCACCTGACCGAAATCAACGTCACCAGCCCGACCTGCATCCGCGAGATCGACAACGCTTTCGGCACCGACATCGGCGGAATGCTGATGGATGCCATCGAGAAAAAGCTGCAAGGTTGATGTGTGTCACATGCAGCCTGTCGCTTGATGCTTGAAGCCCAAGGCGTGAAACCAACATTGCGTTATCATGCGCGGCCTGTGAAAAACGCGATGTTGGTTTTCTTGTCATGACACTTCCGTCCGATCTGCCTGCTGAACTCGCCCACCGCGGCGTGCGCCCGGTCGATCGCCTCGGATTTACCCTGTTTCTCGCGGCGCTGATCCATCTGGCGCTGCTGCTCGGCGTGGGTTTCACCATGGTCGAGCCCAAGCAGATCAGCAAAACCCTGGAAATCACCCTCGCCACCTTCAAGAGCGAAACCAAGCCCAAGAAGGCCGATTTCCTCGCCCAGGAAAACCAGGAAGGCAGCGGCACCCTCGACAAGAAGGCGATCCCCAAGACCACCGAGGTCGCGCCGTTCCAGGACAATCAGGTCAAGAAAGTCACCCCGCCGCCGGCCGCCAAGCCGGAAGTGCAGGAAGCCGCGCCCAAGGCTGCGGTGACCACCGTCGCGCCGAAACCGAAAAAGGCGCCGACCAAGAAAGAAGAAGCCAAGACCGAGACCAAACCGACGGTCGATGCCCCGACTTTCGACAGTTCGCAGCTCTCCAGCGACATCGCCAGCCTCGAAGCCGAACTGGCCAACGAACAACAGCTGTACGCCAAGCGTCCGCGCATTCACCGCCTGAGCGCGGCCTCGACCATGCGCGACAAGGGCGCCTGGTACAAGGACGAATGGCGCAAGAAGGTCGAGCGCATCGGCAACCTCAATTACCCCGAAGAAGCCCGGCGCCAGCAGATTTACGGCAATTTGCGCCTGATGGTGTCGATCAACCGCGACGGCTCGCTGTATGAAGTGCTGGTGCTGGAATCCTCCGGCCAGCCGCTGCTGGATCAGGCGGCGCAGCGCATCGTGCGGCTGGCGGCGCCTTTCGCACCGTTTACCGGCGACCTGTCGGACATCGACCGGCTGGAAATCATCCGCACCTGGAAATTCGCCCGGGGCGACAAGCTCTCCAGTAACTGACCCCCGCGGAACCCCTGTGGGAGCGAGCCTGCTCGCGAATGCGGTGGATCAGCTACATGAATATTGAATGACACACTGCTTTCGCGAGCAGGCTCGCTCCCACGATGGATCGATGTGTTGCTTGCATCTCCAGCTTGTCAGTTCGCCCCCCGAACGCCACACTACCGCACATGAAAAACGTCAGCCCCAGCTACCTCAAGCATCACTTCCTGATCGCCATGCCACACATGGCCGACCCGAACTTTGCCCACACCTTGACCTACATCGTCGAGCACACGGCCAATGGGGCCATGGGGCTGGTGGTCAACCGACCGCAAGAACTGAATCTGGCCGACATCCTCGAGCAACTGCGCCCGGACATCGATCCGCCAGCGCTGTGCCAGCATGTACCGATCTTCATCGGCGGCCCGGTGCAGACCGATCGCGGTTTCGTGCTGCATCCGGCGGGCAAGACCTTCCAGGCCACCGTCGAGCTGGAGGGTGACCTTGCACTGTCCACCTCGCAAGACGTGCTGTTCGCCATCGCCGACGGCGTGGGCCCGGCAAAAAGCCTGATCACCCTCGGTTACGCCGGTTGGGAAGCCGGGCAACTGGAGGCTGAAATGGCCGACAACGCCTGGCTGACCTGCCCGTACGACGCCGACATCCTGTTCAACACCAGCAGCGAACTGCGCCTGGAAGCGGCGGCCAGGCACTTGGGGATCAACCTCAACCTGCTGACCAGCCAGGCAGGGCACGCCTGATGGCCCTGCGCCTGATCCTCGGCTTCGACTACGGCACCAAACAGATCGGCGTGGCGGTCGGCCAGGTGATTACCGGCCAGGCCCGCGAACTGTGCACCTTGAAGGCGCAAAACGGCGTGCCGGACTGGAATCAGGTCGAAGCCCTGATAAAGGAATGGAAACCCGATGCCGTGGTGGTCGGCCTGCCGCTGAACATGGACGGCACGCCCAGCGAGATGTGCGTGCGCGCCGAAAAATTTGCCCGCCGCCTCAACGGCCGCTACAACCTGCCCTTCTATACCCACGACGAGCGCCTGACGACCTTCGAAGCCAAGGGCGAGCGACTGGTGCGCGGCGGACAGAAGGGCAGTTACCGCGACAACCCGGTGGATGCCATCGCTGCTGCCCTGCTGCTGCAGGGTTGGCTCGATGAAAACACCGCACTGTTTGAATCCTGACAAGCGCTACGGCGCTTTTCTTTTGGCTACAACCCGAGCCCCGGTTCGCGAGAACCGGCTCGACCCCGAGAAGGAGCAACCATGAGCCTGCCCAATCCCGCCGATCTGATCAGCCAGATGGCGACACGCCTCAAGGCGCACCTGGCCCAGCGTGGTATCAGCGAACCGCGTTACATCGGCATCCGCACCGGCGGCGTCTGGGTCGCCCAGGCCCTGCTCGAAGAGCTGGGCAGCGATGCGCCCCTGGGCACGCTGGATGTTTCCTTCTACCGCGACGACTTCAGCCAGAACGGCCTGCACCCGCAAGTGCGCCCGTCCGCCCTGCCCTTCGAAATCGAAGGCCAGCATCTGGTGCTGATCGACGACGTACTGATGAGCGGCCGGACTATCCGCGCCGCCATGAACGAACTGTTCGACTACGGCCGCCCGGCCAGCGTGACGCTGGTCTGCCTGCTGGACCTGGACGCCGGCGAACTGCCGATCCGCCCGAACGTGGTCGGCGCGACCCTGTCGCTGGCCGCCCACGAGCGGGTCAAGCTGTCCGGCCCGGAGCTGGCCCTCGAACTGCAAGACCTTGCCCTTTAATCCGCCCTATTGAGAGTCCCCTTCGCGATGACGCCTCTAGATACCAAGCGCCCGCTGCAGCTCAATGATCAGGGCCAGCTGCGCCACTTCCTCTCGCTCGACGGCCTGCGCCGCGAGTTGCTGACGGAAATCCTCGACACCGCCGACTCGTTCCTCGAAGTCGGTGCCCGGGCCGTGAAGAAGGTCCCGTTGCTGCGCGGCAAGACCGTGTGCAACGTGTTCTTCGAAAACTCCACCCGCACCCGCACCACCTTCGAACTGGCGGCCCAGCGGCTGTCGGCGGACGTGATCACCCTGAACGTGTCGACCTCGTCGGCCAGCAAGGGCGAAACCCTGCTCGACACCCTGCGCAACCTCGAAGCCATGGCCGCCGACATGTTCGTCGTGCGCCACGGTGACTCGGGCGCCGCGCACTTCATCGCCGAGCATGTCTGCCCGCAGGTGGCGATCATCAACGGCGGCGACGGCCGTCATGCCCACCCGACCCAGGGCATGCTCGACATGCTGACCATCCGTCGGCACAAGGGCAGCTTCGAAAACCTCTCGGTGGCCATCGTCGGCGACATCCTGCACTCGCGGGTGGCGCGCTCGAACATGCTCGCCCTGAAGACCCTCGGCTGCCAGGACATCCGCGTGATCGCGCCGAAAACCCTACTGCCGATCGGCATCGAGCAATACGGCGTTAAGGTCTACACCGACATGACCGAAGGCCTGAAAGACGTCGACGTGGTGATCATGCTGCGCCTGCAGCGCGAGCGCATGACCGGCGGCCTGCTGCCGAGCGAGGGCGAGTTCTACCGCCTGTTCGGCCTGACCACCGCGCGCCTGGCCGGCGCCAAGCCCGATTGCATCGTCATGCACCCGGGTCCGATCAACCGTGGCGTGGAGATCGAGTCGGCGGTGGCCGACGGCCCGCACTCGGTGATCCTCAATCAAGTCACCTACGGCATCGCGATCCGTATGGCCGTGCTGTCCATGGCCATGAGCGGACAAACCGCGCAGCGTCAATTCGAGCAGGAGAACGCCCAGTGAAGCTCAGCATTCTCGGCGCCCGCGTCATCGATCCAAGCAGCGGCCTGGATCAAATCACCGATATTCACGTTGAAGCCTGCAAGATCGTCGCCCTCGGCGCGGCACCGGCCGGTTTTACCGCCGTCGAAACCATCGACGCCCAAGGCCTTGTCGCCGCTCCGGGCCTCGTCGACCTGAACGTCGCCCTGCGCGAACCGGGCTACAGCCGCAAAGGCACCATCGCCAGCGAAACCCGCGCCGCTGCGGCCGGTGGCGTGACCAGCCTGTGCTGCCCGCCGAAGACCAGACCGGTGCTCGACACCTCCGCCGTGGCCGAGCTGATCCTCGACCGCGCCCGCGAGGCCGGCAACACCAAAGTATTCCCGATCGGCGCCCTGAGCAAAGGCCTGGACGGCGAGCAGCTGGCCGAGCTCGTTGCCTTGCGCGACGCCGGTTGCGTGGCGTTCGGCAACGGTCTGGAGAGCTTCCGCAACACCCGTACCCTGTGCCGGGCGTTGGACTACGCGGCAACCTTCGACCTGACGGTGATTTTCAACTCCCAGGATCACGACCTCGCCGACGGCGGCCTGGCCCACGAAGGCGCCACCGCCAGCTTCCTCGGCCTGCCGGGTATCCCGGAAACCGCTGAGACCGTGGCCCTGGCCCGGGACCTGCTGCTGGTCGAGCAGACCGGCGTGCGTGCGCACTTCAGTCAGCTGACCAGCGCTCGTGGCGTTGCGCTGATTGCCCAAGCCCAGGCCCGTGGCCTGAAAGTCACGGCGGATGTGGCCCTGTATCAGCTGATCCTGACGGATGAAGCGCTGATCGACTTCAGTAGCCTGTATCACGTGCAACCACCGCTGCGCACCCGCGCGGATCGCGACGGCCTGCGTGAAGCGGTGAAGTCCGGGGTGGTTTCGGCGATTTCCAGCCATCACCAGCCCCATGAGCGCGATGCCAAACTGGCACCGTTCGGCGCGACCGAGCCGGGCATCAGCAGCGTTGAACTGCTGCTGCCGCTGGCGATGACGCTGGTCGAGGATGGTCTGCTGGACCTGCCGACCCTGCTGGCACGTCTGAGCGCCGGCCCGGCCGAGGCCCTGCGCCTGCCGGCAGGCAAGCTGGCAGTGGGCGGCGCGGCGGATATCGTGCTGTTCGATCCGAAGGCTTCGACCGTGGCCGGCGAGAGCTGGCTGTCGAAGGGCGAGAACTGCCCGTTCCTCGGTCACAGCCTGCCGGGTGTAGTGCGTTACACCCTGGTGGATGGCCGGATCAGCCATCAGGCATGAAGACTGGAGGTAGCAGGCTGCAATGGCCTGCTACCTCTTGAACTTCATTTGATAGCGACAAACATCCTTATTGGAAAAGTTTCGCTCAAAGTCACTGTTCGCAACGTCAAATCTCCCTCACCGGTCTTCTGCCGTTAGATCTGCACCAAGTGGCGCAGGAAAGCGGCTACCCGCCATAAAGAAATCTCCGACGTTTTACACCCACCCTGTAAAAACAGCCGCGAAACAATCAGAAACAGCCTACAAAGTTCTCGTAGGTAACATCTACATAGAGTCATTAACATAAAACCGTCAGAAGGATAACTAATACCCACAAGGATGAGCACATGAAAAATGGACTTACGCTTCCCCCTATTATCACCAGAGGTACAACAGGAAACTCTGGCGGTTTTACAGTCGACTCCGGATTCAGATGGGGGACCTATGCAACAGCAGATTGGCAGGGCGCAGGAGAGGCCATCATCACCCATGACGGTCAAACCTATTCACTACCACTGAGCAATGGTCCCGTAATAACCTCAGCAGAAATGGATATGTTTCATGCCTGGCTTGAGATGAAATCCGGAATCCCTTCATCTATGAACTGCAAATGGTGAACAAGGCAATTAACAACGATGCTCTGGGTGGAATCCGCGACCTCTGGAGGATCACGGAAAGCGACAACTACTTATTGAACAGTTCCACCATTATCAGCCATGGTTACTTCAAGAACAAAGTCATTAACTTCAGCTTGGCTGACTCATTTGCGGCACAGCAAAAACTAAGCCCCATAGAAGCACTGATCAAAGTCGCAGCGACGGCTCCGTACAACCTGAATTACGAAACGCTCACAACCGAGCTTTCCGGAGGTACCTTCAGCCCGATCAAAGCCTTCGCTCATTATCTCTGGGGAAATGGTGAGAGGATGAGGGTCAACATCAACAACATTGGCCTGAACGTCAGAGCCAATGAACTGCCATTACTGGCAAGCTCTATTGCAAGCACTCGAGAAACTGGTACTTATTACTTGTCCGACCCCAGGATCCCTTACGCTACCATCAATGACAGCAACGTCACCGGAGCTTATCTAGGAAGAATAACGATAAAGATGGAGGGAAACTTCATCAGAGACAACACAGGATCCTGGGTTTTCGATGGCGTTATCAGAGCATATACTGACACTTATGACTTCGACGCAAGCAACAGACCAACTGCCCTTGAGTTATTAACGACAGCAGGCAGAGTATTTTCTGGAACACATTACGAAATCGACATTTTTGGTGAGCATAAAATAAGGCTAAGCGGAACTGGGTTTAATCCTGCCCAGTAAGTTTCAGCATTCTTACAGACATCCGAACGATGGAGAGCGAATGGACAGGACCTGCAGATTATTGAGATATCTATACCCGATCGTTCTCGTACTTACATCTGGCACAGGAGTGCTCGTACTAATAGAAAATCTCAAATCAGAAACTTATGACATAAGCCAGGATTCAATCAGCCTGCCCATTGGTGTGACGCTGATAATTTTCCTGACACTTGCACTAATGCACCTACTGCAGATTCTCCTATTAGGCTGGGCACACACCAACTCGCTCAGAGGTCTGTTATTAAAAATATCAGCCTACTTGATAGCGACACTATCGCTATTGATTCTGGTTGACAGGATTGTGTACTGGTCCATGCCCCATCACACCGTCATTGCAATACTTTATGGTGTCACTGCCGTTACGTTTGTCGCTTTCCAAATGCAAACCTTCGCGCAATCGAAATAGCACAGATGCAAAACCGGAAGTCGAAGGGGGGCCTGCCAGCGCACGAACTGCGCCGGCGGTTCTCCCCTCGCCATCACTTACTGAAAAGCGCCCCGCCCTTCGGCATTACGCACCGACACCTGATCATTCAGCGTCCAGAAGTCATACAGCACGCCCAGAAAGAACAACCCGCCGGTCAGCAGGTACAGCAAACCTGTGATCCACTTGCCCTGATACATCCGGTGCACGCCGAACGCACCGAGGAATGTCAGCAGAATCCACGCCACGTTGTATTCGATCGGCCCCGCCGCAAAGCGCAGGTCCGCTTCCCGGTCCATTGCCGGGATCAGGAACACGTCGATCAGCCAGCCAATCCCCAGCAGGCCGAAGGTGAAAAACCAGATCGTGCCGGTCACCGGCTTGCCGTAATAGAAGCGGTGCGACCCGGTAAAACCGAAGATCCACAACAGGTAACCGATCACCTTGCTATGGGTGTCCTTTTCCTTCACACGGGGCAGTTGATAGCGGTTCATGAAGACCTCGATACACGCGATAGATAAATTTTCTTTAATTCTTTGTGACTTTTTTACAGGTACCCGACGTACGGCAAATGCTACCTTGTGGTCCGTCAAAGCCTTATAGCACCTGACTTCTGTCCGACAATTGCGTCTATTTGCCGCTTGTTTGGTTCCGTTGCCCGCCTTTTGAATCGACCAACGGCCTCGGAAGGGACAAAAAAGCTGTTATAAAGTTGCGCGCTAACACATAAGAGCCCTGCCTAATGCGTCCATTTTTCAAGACATGGCTAACTATTTGCCTATTAATGCCACTGGCCGCCCACGCCACCAATCGTGAGCAACGTCTTCCCAACGTCAACGGCTTCACCCCCAAATCCCATGCCTCTGCTCCTTCGAACAAAGGCAAACAAACGAAACACACCACGCTCGCCAGCAAAGGTCACGGCAAGCTGGTTCCACCGATGGCGAACAAGGAAAGCAGCAACGTCCTCAGTCGTGCGGTGAACGTCCTCGGTACACCTTACCGTTGGGGCGGCAGCAGCCCGAGTAAAGGCTTCGACTGCAGCGGTCTGGTGAAATACGCGTTCAACGACGCCACGTTCGACCTGCCGCGCACCTCCAATGCCATGGCCAGCGGTCACGGCGAGAAAGTCGAGCGCAAGGATCTGAAGCCTGGCGACCTGATTTTCTTCAACATCAAGAGCCGTCGGGTCAATCACGTTGCCATCTACCTGGGCAACGACCGCTTCATCCACGCACCGCGCCGTGGCAAAGCGGTGAGCATCGATACGCTGAACAAGCCGTATTGGGAACAGCATTACGTGGTTGCCAAGCGCGTGCTGCCGAAAGAACCGGGCGGCAAGCAGATGCGCGTCGTACAGCGCTGATCCTTGCAGATCACAAAAAACGCAGCCCTCGGGCTGCGTTTTTTTTCGACACTAGAAATTATCCGGCGTTCGGGCCTTCTCCCGCGCATGCTCGCGGCTGATCAGGCCCTTGGTCACCAGATCCTTCAGGCACATGTCGAGTGTCTGCATCCCCAGCGACCCGCCGGTCTGAATCGCCGAATACATCTGCGCCACCTTGTCCTCGCGGATCAGGTTCCTGATCGCCGACGTTCCCAGCATGATCTCGTGGGCCGCCACCCGGCCGCCGCCGATCTTCTTGATCAGCGTCTGCGAGACCACGGCCAGTAACGACTCCGACAACATCGAGCGCACCATGGACTTCTCGTCCCCCGGGAACACGTCCACCACCCGATCGATGGTCTTGGCCGCCGATGTGGTGTGCAACGTGCCGAACACCAGATGCCCGGTTTCCGCAGCGGTCAGCGCCAGGCGGATGGTTTCCAGGTCGCGCATCTCACCCACCAGGATCACGTCCGGGTCTTCCCGCAGCGCCGAACGCAGTGCCGTGGCAAAACTGCGGGTATCGCGGTGGACTTCACGCTGATTGATCAGGCATTTGCGCGATTCGTGGACGAATTCGATGGGGTCTTCGATGGTCAGGATGTGGTGATGACGGTGGGTGTTGAGGTAATCGATCATCGCCGCCAGGGTGGTGGATTTCCCCGAACCGGTCGGCCCGGTCACCAGCACCAGCCCGCGCGGGGCGTCGGTGATCTTGCGAAAGACGTCGCCCATGGCGAGGTCTTCCATGCTCAGCACTTTCGACGGGATGGTGCGGAACACGGCGCCGGCGCCACGGTTCTGGTTGAAGGCGTTGACCCGGAAGCGCGCCACACCCGGTACTTCGAAGGAAAAGTCGGTTTCCAGATGTTTCTCGAACTCCACCCGCTGGGTGTCGTTCATGATGTCGTAAATCAGTTCGTGCACCTGCTTGTGATCCAGCGCCGGCAGATTGATCCGCCGCACATCGCCATCCACGCGGATCATCGGCGGCAGTCCGGCCGACAGGTGCAGGTCGGAAGCGCCCTGTTTGGCGCTGAAGGCCAGCAGTTCAGTGATATCCATAGCGTCCCTCAATTCCAGTAGAATGCCGCGAACCTTCAGACCGCTGGCGCCTCTTGATGTCCACGATAGCAGACAACATTGCCCTCGTTAGTTCACGCATTCATGCCGCCACCGCTGCCGCCGGCCGCGATGAAAACAGCGTCCAGCTGCTGGCCGTGAGCAAGACCAAACCCGCCGAAGCCCTGCGCGAAGCGTACGCGGCCGGCCTGCGCGACTTTGGCGAGAACTATCTGCAGGAAGCCTTGGGCAAACAGCTCGAACTGGCCGACCTGCCCTTGATCTGGCACTTCATCGGCCCCATTCAGTCGAACAAGACCCGCTCGATTGCCGAGCACTTCGCCTGGGTGCACTCCGTGGACCGTCTGAAAATCGCCCAACGCCTGTCCGAACAACGCCCGGCGAACCTGCCGCCACTGAACATCTGCATTCAGGTCAATGTCAGCGGTGAGGCCAGCAAGTCCGGCTGCACCCCGGCCGACCTGCCGGCGCTGGCCCAAGCCATCAGCGCCCTGCCGCGCTTGAAGTTGCGCGGGCTGATGGCGATTCCCGAGCCGACCGAAGATCGCGCCGAGCAGGATGCCGCATTCGCCGCCGTCCAGACATTGCAGGCCGGCCTCGATCTGCCGCTCGACACACTTTCCATGGGCATGAGCCACGACCTCGAGTCGGCCATTGCCCAGGGCGCCACCTGGGTCCGTATCGGTACGGCCCTGTTTGGCGCTCGCGACTACTCCCAATCTTGATGATTTCCAGATAAGGACCTGACATGAGCAACACGCGTATTGCCTTTATCGGTGCCGGCAACATGGCCGCCAGCCTGATCGGCGGCCTGCGGGCCAAGGGCCTGGAAGCCGCACACATCCGCGCCAGCGATCCGGGCGAAGAGACCCGCAACCGGGTCAGCGCCGAGCACGGCATCGAAACCTTCGCCGACAACGCCCAGGCCATCGACGGCGCCGACGTTGTCGTGCTGGCAGTCAAGCCGCAGGCCATGAAGGCCGTGTGCGAAGCGATTCGCCCGAGCCTGAAACCGAATCAACTGGTGGTGTCCATCGCCGCCGGCATCACCTGCGCCAGCATGACTGCATGGCTTGGCGAGCAGCCGATCGTGCGTTGCATGCCCAACACCCCGGCGCTGCTGCGTCAGGGCGTCAGCGGTCTGTACGCCACCGGCGAAGTCAGCGCCGAACAGCGCCAGCAGGCTGAAGAGCTGCTGTCCGCCGTGGGCATCGCCCTGTGGCTGAACGAAGAGCAGCAACTGGACGCGGTCACCGCTGTCTCCGGTTCCGGCCCGGCCTACTTCTTCCTGCTGATCGAAGCCATGACCGCCGCCGGCGTCAAACTCGGCCTGCCGAAGGAAACCGCCGAGCAACTGACCCTGCAAACTGCGCTGGGCGCCGCGCACATGGCGGTTTCCAGCGACGTCGACGCCGCCGAACTGCGCCGCCGCGTGACCTCGCCAGCGGGCACCACGGAAGCCGCAATCAAATCGTTCCAGGCCGGCGGCTTCGAAGCCCTGGTGGAAAAAGCACTCGGCGCCGCCGCGCACCGCTCGGCCGAGATGGCCGAACAACTGGGCAAATAAGGAGCCTTACATGATTGGATTGAACACCGCAGCGGTCTACGTGCTGCAAACCCTCGGCAGCCTGTACCTGCTGATCGTGCTGCTGCGTTTCGTCCTGCAACTGGTACGGGCGAACTTCTACAACCCGCTGTGCCAGTTCGTGGTCAAGGCCACCCAGCCGTTGCTCAAGCCACTGCGCCGGATCATCCCGAGCCTGTTCGGCCTCGACATGTCCTCGCTGGTGCTGGCAATCCTCGTACAACTGGCACTGATGGCACTGACCCTGCTGCTGACCTACGGCACCACCGGCAACCCGCTGCAACTGTTCATCTGGTCGATCATCGGCGTGACCGCGCTGTTCCTGAAGATTTTCTTCTTCGCCCTGATCATCAGCGTGATCCTGTCGTGGGTCGCTCCGGGCAGCCATAACCCGGGTGCCGAACTGGTCAACCAGATCTGCGAACCGGCCCTGGCGCCGTTCCGCCGCTTCCTGCCGAGCATGGGCGGCCTGGACCTGTCGCCGATCTTCGCCTTCCTCGCGCTGAAGCTGATCGACATGCTGGTGATCAACAACCTCGCGGCGATGACGATGATGCCGGAAATCCTGCGCCTGTTGATGTGAGCTGGTTCCGTTGGGACGGGGACGACCTGATCCTCGAGTGTCACCTGCAACCGGCAGCCCGCAGCGATGACTTCGCCGGGCTGCACGGTGATCGCCTTAAAATCCGCCTGACCGCGCCGCCGGTCGAGGGCAAGGCCAATGCCTATCTGATGGGGTTTCTGGCCAAGGCATTCGGGGTTTCCAAGAGTCAGGTGAGTCTGATCAGTGGTGAGTTGAACCGGCAGAAGCGGGTGAAGATCTGCTCGCCGAAGAAGTTGCCGGATTTGCCTGATTTGGCGCGTCCAGCCTGATCCACCGAGTCGTCTCATTCGCGAGCAGGCTCGCTCCCACATTAGATCTGTGTTCAATACAAATCCCCTGTGGGAGCGAGCCTGCTCGCGAATGGCCGCACCTCGATCAAGAGCGAACCAATCAGGCCTGATCGTTGCTTGCCGCTGGGGGCAGCGGTCTTTAGACTTACGCCTCATTTCAACGAGAGCAGGGTCGATGCCAGCTGCCTTTCCCCCCGATTCTGTTGGTCTGGTGACGCCGCAAACGGCGCACTTCAGCGAACCGCTGGCCCTGGCCTGCGGCCGTTCGCTGGCCGCTTATGACCTGATCTACGAAACCTACGGCACGCTGAACGCGCAAGCGAGCAACGCCGTGTTGATCTGCCACGCCTTGTCCGGCCACCACCATGCCGCTGGTTATCACAGCGTCGACGACCGCAAGCCCGGTTGGTGGGACAGCTGCATCGGCCCCGGCAAACCGATCGACACCAACAGGTTCTTCGTGGTCAGCCTGAACAACCTCGGTGGTTGCAACGGCTCCACCGGCCCGAGCAGCCTCAACCCGGACACCGGCAAGCCGTTCGGCGCCGATTTCCCGGTACTGACCGTGGAAGACTGGGTGCACAGCCAGGCGCGCCTCGCCGACCTGCTCGGCATCGGCCAGTGGGCCGCGGTGATCGGCGGCAGCCTCGGCGGCATGCAGGCGCTGCAATGGACCATCACCTATCCGGATCGCGTTCGCCACTGCCTGGCCATCGCCTCGGCCCCCAAGTTGTCGGCGCAGAACATCGCCTTCAACGAAGTGGCGCGCCAGGCGATTCTCACCGACCCGGAATTCCACGGCGGCTCGTTCCAGGAACAAGGCGTGATCCCCAAGCGCGGTCTGATGCTGGCGCGGATGGTCGGGCACATCACCTACCTGTCCGACGACTCCATGGGCGAGAAATTCGGCCGTGGACTGAAGAGCGAAAAACTCAACTACGACTTCCACAGCGTCGAGTTCCAGGTCGAAAGTTACCTGCGCTATCAGGGCGAAGAGTTCTCCGGGCGCTTCGATGCCAACACCTATCTGTTGATGACCAAGGCGCTGGACTACTTCGATCCGGCGGCGAACTTCGACGATAACCTGGCGAAAACCTTCGAAGGTGCGAAAGCCAAGTTCTGCGTGATGTCGTTCACCACCGACTGGCGCTTCTCCCCGGCCCGCTCGCGGGAACTGGTGGACGCACTGATGGCTGCGCGCAAGGACGTCAGCTACCTGGAAATCGACGCACCCCAGGGCCACGACGCCTTCCTGATTCCGATCCCGCGTTATTTGCAGGCGTTCGGCAATTACATGAACCGAATTACGGTGTGAACTAGCCATGAGAGCTGATCTGGAAATCATCCAGGAATGGATCCCCGCCGGCAGCCGCGTGCTCGACCTCGGTTGCGGTGACGGCGAGTTGCTGACCTGGCTGCGCGACCACAAGCAGGTCACCGGTTATGGCCTGGAAAACGACCCGGACAACATTGCCGAGTGCGTGGCCAATGGCATCAACGTCATCGAACAGGACCTGGACAAGGGCCTGGGCAACTTCGCCAGCAACAGCTTCGACGTGGTCGTGATGACCCAGGCCCTGCAGGCCGTGCACTACCCGGACAAGATCCTCGACGAAATGCTGCGGGTCGGTCGCCAGTGCATCATCACCTTCCCCAACTTCGGCCACTGGCGCTGCCGCTGGTACCTGGCGAGCAAGGGCCGGATGCCGGTGTCCGAGTTCCTGCCGTACACCTGGTACAACACGCCGAACATTCACTTCTGCACCTTCGAAGACTTTGAAGAACTTTGTCGCGAACGTGAGGCGAAGGTCATTGATCGGCTTGCCGTGGATCAACAGCACCGCCACGGGTGGGCCAGTAAGCTATGGCCTAATCTGTTAGGTGAGATCGGTATCTACCGCGTCAGCAGCCCGGGGCTGCAGGATCACAAAATCGCGGTCTGAACCACGACATTGCGAGGAGAACGAACATGGGACGCCTGATTACCACGCTGTTGGCCGCCTGCCTGAGCCTGTCGGCCGTGGCAGCCGATGCCATCAAGAGCGAGCGCCAGGAAACCTTCGGCGACGTGACGGTGCACTACAACACTTTCAACTCGACCTACCTGCAACCGGACATCGCCAAGGCTGCCGAGCTGATCCGCAGCAAGAATCAGGGCGTGATCAATGTCTCGGTGATCAAGGACGGCAAGCCGCTGATCGCCAATGTCACCGGCACGGTGAAAGATCTGACCAGCCAGACCGTGACCCTGAATTTCCGCCAGGTCACCGAACAGGGCGCGATCTATTACATCGCCCAGTACCCGGTGGAACAGCAGGAAACCCGCACCTTTGAAATCAAGGTGCAGAACGGTGACAAGATCAACACCATCAATTTCAACCAAGAGCTTTTCCCCGGCGAATGATGAACCTCAAGCAACTCGTACTGGCCAGCCATAACGCCGGCAAACTCAAGGAACTCCAGGCCATGCTCGGCGAATCGGTGCAATTGCGCTCGATCGGCGAGTTCAGCAGCGTGGAGCCGGAAGAAACCGGTCTGTCGTTCGTCGAGAACGCGATCCTCAAGGCCCGCAATGCCGCACGCATCTCCGGGCTGCCGGCGCTGGCCGACGATTCGGGGCTGGCGGTGGATTTCCTCGGCGGTGCGCCGGGCATCTACTCCGCGCGCTACGCCGACGGCAAGGGCGACGCGGCGAACAACGCCAAACTGCTCGACGCCTTGAAGGATGTGCCTGAAGCCGAGCGCGGCGCACAGTTCGTCTGCGTGCTGGCGCTGGTGCGTCACGCTGACGACCCGCTGCCGATCCTCTGCGAAGGCCTGTGGCACGGGCGCATCCTGACCGCCGCCAGCGGCGAGCACGGTTTCGGCTACGACCCGCTGTTCTGGGTGCCGGAGCGTAACGTGTCCAGCGCCGAGCTGAGCCCGAGCGACAAGAACCAGATCAGCCACCGCGCCCGTGCAATGGATCTGCTGCGCCAGCGTCTGGGCTTGAAATGACCCGTGATTCTTCTGCGTCGCCACTGATCGTCGGTGGCGCCGCCTCCTCGCCTCGCGCGCCGTTGCCGACGCTGCCGCCCCTGGCGCTGTACATCCACATCCCGTGGTGTGTGCGCAAATGCCCGTATTGCGACTTCAACTCCCACACCGCCAGCCCGGTGCTGCCGGAACAGGAATACGTCGACGCGCTGCTCTCCGACCTGGATCAGGATCTGCACGCGGTGTACGGCCGTGAGTTGAGTTCGATCTTCTTTGGTGGCGGCACGCCGAGCCTGTTCAGTGCCGAAGCATTGGGCCGCTTGCTGGAAGGCGTGAAACAACGCATCCCGTTTGCCGATGACATCGAAATCACCCTGGAAGCCAACCCCGGAACCTTCGAACAAGAGAAGTTCGTCGCCTACCGCAAACTGGGGATCAATCGCCTGTCGATCGGTATCCAGAGCTTCCAGCAGGAAAAGCTCAAGGCCCTCGGCCGCATCCACAACGGCGACGAAGCGGTGCGTGCCGCCGGCATGGCGCGCCAGGCCGGGTTCGATAACTTCAACCTCGACTTGATGCACGGCTTGCCGGACCAGTCGCTGGACGATGCCCTGAGCGATCTGCGCCAGGCCATCGAGCTGAAGCCGACGCACATTTCCTGGTATCAACTGACACTGGAGCCGAACACCGTGTTCTGGAACCAGCCGCCGGTGCTGCCGGAAGACGACACGTTGTGGGACATTCAGGAAGCCGGACAGGCGCTGCTGGCCGAACACGGTTACGCGCAATACGAAGTTTCCGCTTACGCCCAACCGGGTCGTCCGGCGCGGCATAACCTCAACTACTGGAGTTTCGGCGACTTCATCGGCATCGGTGCCGGCGCCCACGGCAAGCTCAGCCATCCGGACGGGCGCATCGTGCGCACCTGGAAGACGCGCTTGCCGAAGGACTACCTCAACCCGGCCAAAAGCTTCCAGGCCGGCGAGAAAGCTCTGACCAACGACGAGATGCCCTTCGAGTTCCTGATGAACGCCCTGCGACTGACTGCCGGCGTCGAATCACGCCTGTACCCCGAGCGCACCGGCCTGCCGCTGGAAAGCCTCGACGAACACCGCCGTGAGGCCGAACAAAGCGGTCTGTTGCAGGTCGAACCGTCACGTCTGGCGGCCACCGAGCGCGGACAACTCTTTCTCAACGATTTGCTGCAGAAATTTCTGAGCTGAATGGCTCCCGGGGAAACCGCATGGATTTGATACTCGACCTGCTCGCCACTGTCTCCCGCTGGAGCCGCAGCAATCTCTCGGAAATCGCGCTGGCCCTGGTGGGCTGCCTGCTGGTGCTGTTCGGCGCCGACTTCAAAGGCTGGGTCGAGCAACGCCTGGGCAGCATCGCCGGCGCCCTGCGCGTCCCGCTGATGGCCCTGCTGTGCATGATCGGCAGCGGCGCGGCGCTGATCTACGCCACACCTTGGGTAGTGAAAGGGCTGAGCCAGTTCAACAACTACAGTCTGGCGCCGGTGCTGTTGGTGGTGCTCGTTTTGATCGGCGTGGTCGCCGACCGCCGCTGATTTTCAGCACACACAAAACAACTGTGAGAGCGAGCCTGCTCGCGATAGCGATTTAACATTCAACATCATCGTTGACTGTAAGACCGTTATCGCGAGCAGGCTCGCTCCCACATTAGGTTCTGCGTAAGGCTTAAGCGAGTTTCTCGAACTTCAGATCCCAAACGCCATGCCCAAGACGTTCGCCACGGCGTTCGAACTTGGTGATCGGACGTTCGGCCGGGCGTGGCACGCACTTGCCGTCTTCGGCGAGGTTGCGATAGCCCGGGGCGACGTTCATCACTTCCAGCATGTATTCGGCGTACGGTTCCCAGTCGGTGGCCATGTGCAGAATGCCGCCGACTTTCAGCTTGCTGCGCACCAGTTCAGCGAAGGACGCTTGAACGATGCGGCGCTTGTGGTGACGGCTCTTGTGCCACGGGTCCGGGAAGAACAGCATCAGGCGATCGAGGCTGTTGTCGGCGATGCAGCGGTTGAGCACCTCGATCGCGTCGCAATCGTAGACCCGCAGGTTGGTCAGGCCCTGGGTCAGTACGCCATTGAGCAGCGCGCCGACACCCGGACGGTGAACCTCGACACCGATGAAATCCTGTTCCGGCGCAGCGGCTGCCATTTCCAGCAGCGAGTGGCCCATGCCGAAACCGATCTCCAGCGAACGCGGCGCGGAGCGGCCGAACACCTGATCGTAATCCACCGGCGCATCGGCCAGCGGCAGGACGAACTTAGGCGCGCCCTGATCCAGGCCGCGCTGCTGGCCTTCGGTCATGCGCCCGGCGCGCATCACAAAACTCTTGATGCGGCGGTGTTGGCGCTCGTCGCCTTCTTCCGTCTGGATTGGCGTGTCGTTCGATTCAGTCATCAATAGCTCTTACTTGATCAGACCATCCAGCGGCGAAGAGGCGCTGGCATAGAGTTTTTTCGGCATGCGGCCGGCGAGGTAGGCCAGGCGGCCCGCGACGATCGCGTGTTTCATGGCTTCGGCCATCATGATCGGCTGCTGGGCGTGGGCGATGGCCGAGTTCATCAGCACGGCGTCACAGCCCAGTTCCATGGAGATGGTGGCGTCGGAAGCGGTACCGACACCGGCATCCACCAGCACCGGGATCTTGGCTTCTTCGAGGATGATCTGCAGGTTGTACGGGTTGCAGATCCCCAGGCCCGAGCCGATCAGACCGGCCAGCGGCATCACCGCGATGCAGCCGATTTCCGCCAGTTGCCGGGCGATGATCGGGTCATCACTGGTGTAAACCATCACGTCGAAACCTTCCTTGACCAGCACTTCGGCGGCCTTGAGGGTTTCGATCACGTTGGGGAACAGGGTTTTCTGGTCGGCCAGCACTTCCAGCTTCACCAGGTTGTGGCCATCGAGCAGCTCACGGGCCAGGCGGCAGGTGCGCACGGCTTCGACCGCGTCGTAGCAGCCGGCAGTGTTCGGCAGGAAGGTGTAGCGATCCGGCGACAGCACTTCGAGCAGGTTCGGCTCGCCTTCGATCTGGCCCAGGTTGGTGCGGCGCACCGCGAAGGTGACGATCTCGGCACCCGAGGCTTCGATGGCCAGGCGGGTTTCTTCCATGTCACGGTACTTGCCGGTACCGACCAGCAAACGCGACTGGTAAGTACGACCGGCCAGAACGAAAGGCTTGTCGCTACGAACGATGCTCATGGGAAATCCTCTGTTGGGGTGAGGGTCTTGCAGAATTCTCGGCCCATGCAGGCCGGACGGCTAGCCGCCGCCGATGGCGTGCACCACTTCGACGTTGTCGCCGTCATTCAAAGTGGTGTCGGCGTGCTGGCTGCGCGGGACGATATCCAGATTGAGTTCGACCGCGACGCGGCGTCCGGTCAGGTCCAGACGGGTCAGCAGGGCCGCAACGGTTTCACCGTCGGGCAGTTCAAAGGATTCACCGTTCAACTGAATGCGCATGCGCAACGCCGCCATCACTTTTTAGGGGGTGGCATTCTAGCCCGATCATGACCTAAAGGTCAGCACCAAGCGTCAAGCGGTTGGCTGCAGGCGCCAGGCGGCGAGTCCGAGGCACAGCCAGCCGATCAGGAACGCCAGACCACCGAACGGAGTGATGATGCCGAGCTTGCCGATACCGATCGTGGTCAGCAGGTACAGACTGCCGGAGAACAGCAGGATGCCGATGCTGAACGAAATGCCGGCCCAGGCGACCAGACGCCCCTGAAGCTGCGTGGCCAGCAGCGCCACACCGAACAGCGCCAGCGCGTGCACCAGTTGATAGGTGACGCCGGTATGGAAGATCGCGAGGTACTCTGGGGTCAGGCGGTTTTTCAGGCCATGGGCGGCGAATGCGCCGAGGCCGACACCGGTGAAACCAAAGAAGGCAGCCAGCATCAGAAAGCTACGCAGCATGTAGAACTCCACTCAGACTCGATCGGCAGGGTCTGTATAATGGCCCGCTCAACCGGTTCGGCCAAGCCATCTCTATGCTGCGTTTATTTCTCCGTCGTTTCACGAAGGCCCTGCTCTGGTTCGCGGGCGGCAGCGTATTGCTGGTGTTGGTGTTTCGCTTTGTGCCACCGCCGGGCACGGCGCTGATGGTCGAGCGCAAGATCGAATCCTGGGTCGACGGCGAGCCGATCGATCTGCAACGCACCTGGAAGCCGTGGGACGAGATCTCCGATGACCTGAAGGTCGCGGTGATTGCCGGCGAAGACCAGAAATTCCCCGAGCATTGGGGTTTTGACCTGAGTGCAATCAAGGCCGCACTGGCCCACAACGAACTCGGCGGTTCGATTCGCGGTGCCAGCACCCTGAGCCAGCAAGTGTCGAAGAACCTGTTTCTGTGGTCCGGCCGCAGCTATCTGCGTAAAGGTCTTGAGGCGTGGTTTACTGCACTGATAGAAGTGTTCTGGCCCAAGCAGCGGATTCTTGAGGTGTATCTGAACAGTGTCGAGTGGGATGACGGCGTGTTTGGCGCTGAGGCGGCGGCAAGGCATCACTTTGGCGTAAGCGCCAGGTCGTTGTCGCGGCAGCAGGCGAGTTATCTGGCGGCCGTACTGCCCAATCCCCGGGTCTGGAGCGCCAGTCACCCGACTTCCTATGTTTCGCGCCGGGCCGGCTGGATTCGCCAGCAGATGAGCCAGCTGGGTGGCGACAGCTATCTGCTGACACTCGATGATTCACGCCGCGCACCCTGGGCCCAATGAGTTTCTGAAGCGCACACAAAAACGCCCCGATCATCACTGATCGGGGCGTTTTTTATTGCAGGACTACCGGTTACGCGGCAATCGACAACTTGAGCTTGTTCATCGCGCTCTTCTCGAGCTGACGGATCCGCTCGGCCGACACGTTGTACTTCTGCGCCAGGTCGTGCAGCGTGGCTTTCTCTTCTGCCAGCCAGCGCTGATAGAGGATGTCACGGCTGCGTTCGTCCAGCACTTCCAGCGCTTCGTGCAGGTTGTGATTGGAGTTGTCGCTCCAGTCGGCATCTTCCAGCTGACGCGCCGGGTCGTACCGGTGGTCTTCCAGATAGTTGGCCGGCGACTGGAAAGCGCTGTCGTCGTCGGCTTCGGCAGCCGGGTCGAAGGCCATGTCATGGCCGGTCAGACGACTTTCCATCTCACGCACTTCACGGGGCTCGACGCCGAGGCTTTCCGCCACACGGTGGACTTCCTCGTTGTTCAGCCAGGCCAGACGCTTCTTCTGGCTGCGCAGGTTGAAGAACAGCTTGCGCTGGGCCTTGGTGGTCGCGACCTTCACGATCCGCCAGTTGCGCAGGATGAACTCGTGAATCTCGGCCTTGATCCAGTGCACTGCAAAGGACACCAGACGCACGCCCATTTCCGGGTTGAAACGCTTCACGGCCTTCATCAGGCCGACGTTGCCTTCCTGGATCAGGTCAGCCTGAGCCAGACCGTAGCCGGAATAGCTACGGGCAATGTGTACGACAAATCGCAGGTGGGCGAGCACCATCTGCCGAGCCGCCCCAAGATCCTGCTCATAGTAGAGACTCTCGGCCAGTTCACGCTCCTGCTCCGGCGTCAGCAATGGAATGCTGTTGACGGTGTGCACATAGGCTTCCAGGTTTGCGCCCGGAACCAATGCATACGCAGGTTGCAAAGAATTGGTCATACGAAAAAACCTCCGACTTACATACTCGCGCCTTACGGCACTGCGAAAAATTGACCGGGAACTCAGGTACAAGTTCCCAAAAAACCGCAAGGTCAATCACGCGCAAAAAAGATTCTACTTCGGCGCCAGCTCCCTGAGATGACGTGCGACTGCAATCCATGCACCGATATAACCCAACAGCACCGCGCCAAGCAAGAGCGACAGACCGTCGGCAACTGGCACTCCGGCCAGTGCGAAATCACTGCCGTACAAGCCGGCCAGCCCGACCACCGCGTCGTTCAGCCAGTTCAGGCCGAACGCCAGCACACCCCAGGACAGCAGCCCCGCACCGAAGCCATACAACGCGCCCATATAAAGGAAGGGACGACGCACATAGCTGTCGGTGCCGCCGACGAGTTTAATCACTTCTATCTCTGTGCGGCGGTTTTCAATATGAAGACGAATGGTATTGCCTATCACCAAAAGTAATGCGGAAACCAGCAACACCGTCAGACCGAAGACAAAGCGGTCGCCGAGCTTGAGGATGGCGGCCAGACGCTCGACCCAGACTAGATCAAGTTGCGCCTGTTGTACCTTGGGCAGTTCGGAAAGTTTTTGTCTTAATGCTTCCAGGGTCGACTTGTCGACCTCGTTCGGCGTCACCAGCACAACGCCCGGCAACGGGTTTTCCGGCAGCTCGCGCAGGGCTTCGCCCAGTCCGGACTGCTGCTGGAACTCTTCCAGCGCCTGGTCGCGGCCGACATATTCAGCATCAGCTACGCCGGGCATGCCTTTGATCTGGTCACGCAACGCTTCGCCTTGGGCCGGACTGGCCTCAAGCTCCAGATAGAGCGAGATCTGCGCCGCGCGCTGCCACGAACCGCCCAGACGCTCGACGTTGTTCAGCAACAACGACAAGCCCATCGGGAGGCTCAGCGCAACCGCCATCACCATGCAGGTGAAAAAGCTGCCGATCGGCTGTTTGCCAAGACGACGCAGGCTGTCCAGCAGACTGGCACGGTGGCTTTCGATCCAGGCGTGGAACAGCGTGGTGAAATCCGGACCATCATCCTCGTCGTGCTTTTTCTTCTTCGGCGGCTGCGGATCGGCGGCTTTCGGGGCCACGCGCTCGGAAACCTTCGGACTGCGAGTAGCACTCATACGCCGGCCTCCCCGTCGCCGATCAATCGGCCGCGTTGCAGGGTCAGCATGCGATGACGCATGCGTGCAATCAGGGCCAGGTCGTGACTGGCGATCAGCACGCTGGTGCCCAGACGGTTGATGTCTTCGAATACGCCCATGATTTCGGCCGCCAGACGCGGGTCGAGGTTACCGGTCGGTTCGTCCGCCAGCAGCAGGGCCGGGCGGTGCACGATGGCGCGGGCGATGCCGACGCGCTGTTGCTGACCGGTGGACAGATCACCCGGATACAGCTCGGCCTTGTCCGACAGCGCCACGCGCTCCAGCGCTGAATCGACGCGCTTGGCGATTTCGACCTTGGACAGCCCGAGAATCTGCAACGGCAGCGCGACGTTGTTGAACACCGTGCGATCGAACAACAGTTGATGGTTCTGGAACACCACGCCGATCTGCCGACGCAGGAATGGAATCTGCGCATTGCTGATGGTGCTCAGGTCTTGCCCGGCGAGCAGCAGTTTGCCGCTGGTCGGACGCTCCATCGCCAGCAGCAGGCGCAACAGAGTGGATTTACCGGCACCGGAGTGGCCGGTGACAAACAGGAACTCGCCGCGACGGACTCGAAAGCTCAGCTCATGCAAGCCGACGTGACCGTTCGGGTAGCGCTTACCGACCTGTTCGAAACGAATCATGAACGCTCCCGCTCGGCAAACAGTGCCTGGACAAAGGGTTCGGCTTCAAAGGTACGCAGATCGTCGATGCCCTCACCGACGCCGATGTAGCGGATCGGCAGACCGAATTGCTTGGCCAGGGCGAAAATCACCCCGCCCTTGGCGGTGCCGTCGAGCTTGGTCAGCGCCAGGCCGGTCAGTTCGACGGTCTGGTTGAATTGCTTGGCCTGATTGATGGCGTTCTGACCGGTGCCGGCGTCGAGCACCAGCAGCACTTCGTGCGGCGCATCGGCGTCGAGCTTGCCGATCACCCGGCGAACCTTCTTCAGTTCTTCCATCAGGTTGTCTTTGGTGTGCAGGCGACCGGCAGTGTCGGCGATCAGCACATCGATGCCACGGGCCTTGGCGGCCTGCACGGCGTCGAAGATCACCGAAGCCGAGTCCGCGCCCGTGTGCTGGGCGATCACCGGAATCTTGTTGCGCTCGCCCCAGACCTGCAATTGCTCGACAGCGGCGGCACGGAAGGTGTCGCCGGCGGCGAGCATGACTTTCTTGCCTTCCAGTTGCAGCTTCTTCGCCAGCTTGCCGATGGTGGTGGTCTTGCCGGCGCCGTTGACGCCAACCACAAGGATCACGAACGGCTTGTTCTGCGAAGCAATCTTCAGCGGCTGCTCGACCGGTTTGAGCATCGCGGCCAGCTCGGCCTGCAGGGATTTGTACAGGGCGTCGGAATCGGCCAGCTCTTTGCGGGCGACCTTCTGGGTCAGGCGCTGGATAATCACCGAAGTCGCTTCGACGCCGACGTCGGCAGTCAACAAGCGGGTTTCGAGATCGTCGAGCAGATCGTCATCGATGGCTTTCTTGCCGAGGAACAGGCTGGCCATGCCCTCGCCGATGCTGGCGCTGGTTTTCGACAGACCTTGCTTGAGGCGGGCGAAGAAGCCGGCCTTGGTTTCTTCGGTGCGCGGTGCCTCCACCGGAGTTTCGACGACCGCGACTGGCGCAGCGACAACAGGTGCAGGTGCAGGTGCAGGTGCAGGTGCAGGTGCAGGTGCAGGTGCAGGTGCAGGTGCAGGCTCGGGCGCAGCGACAATCGGTGCAACCGGCGCGGCGACCACAGGCTCGGGAATGACAGGAGCAGGTTCGACCACCGGCGCTTGAACAGGCTCGGGAGTGAACGCAACCGGTGCCGGAATCGGCGGCGTGACGTGCGGCGCAGCCTCTTCCACCAGCGCCACCGGCTCTTCCGCCACGGGCAAGGTCAGCCATGGCTGGGCAGCCGGGGTCAGCGGAAGTTCAGCGGCAGCCGGCGCTTCAGGCTCGACTTCGGCCACTGGTTGCAGCACCGGTTCGGCAATCGGCAGCACAACCGGCGCCGGCACTTCTTCTATGACAGGTGCTGGCGCCGGGGCTGGCTCAGGAATGGCAGTCGGCTGTTCGACGACGGGTTCCTGCGGCTTTTTGCGCAGCCATCCGAACAGGCTTTTCTTCTCGCCAGCCGCAGCTGGGGTCTTCTTGTCGTCGTTGGAACCAAACATGGAGGACGGCTATCTCACGGTAGCGACGCGCCACAGGGGCGCCCCGGCAAATAAATATTCGATGCAGAACAGACTGTGTTTCACCCAGCTTGTTCACGCGCAACATTTTGTCGAGGCGCCAACGGCACCTCAAAGGAATCGTTTTAATGAAGGACTAGCCGGCAAAATCGGCGAAAAAGCGAAGTTTAGCTGATAAACCAAGGCCTTCTGCCGCAAACCCATACAACCTGATCAAGTTTCAAAACCGGATAGGCGTGGTCGCCGGTAAAACGGATCAGTATCCTAGCACCTCCTCGCCCGCCTAGGCTAAGACCAAGCGGGCAGCCGAACAGGTTTAAAAACGAATGAATGCTCTAGCCCGCCGCGCCGCAGGCCTGCTGCTCAGCACAGTCTGCCTGCCCCTTTCGGCCCTGGCGGCCGACCCGCAACCGACCCACGAATTCACCCTCGACAACGGTCTGAAAGTCGTCGTGCGCGAAGACCATCGCGCGCCAGTGGTGGTGTCGCAGGTCTGGTACAAGGTCGGTTCCAGCTACGAAACCCCGGGCCAGACCGGCCTGTCCCACGCCCTCGAGCACATGATGTTCAAGGGCAGCGAGAAAGTCGGCCCCGGCGAAGCCTCGCTGATCCTGCGCGACCTCGGCGCCGAAGAGAACGCCTTCACCAGCGATGACTTCACCGCCTACTACCAGGTGCTGGCCCGCGATCGTCTGGGCGTGGCCTTCGAACTGGAAGCCGACCGCATGGCCAATCTGCGCCTGCCGGCCGACGAGTTCGCCAAGGAAATCGAAGTCATCAAGGAAGAGCGCCGACTGCGCACCGACGACAAGCCGATGTCCAAGGCCTACGAGCGCTACAAGGCCATGGCCTACCCGGCCAGCGGTTATCACACGCCGACCATCGGCTGGATGGCCGACCTCGACCGGATGAAGGTCGAAGAACTGCGCCACTGGTACCAGTCCTGGTATGTGCCGAACAACGCCACGCTGGTGGTGGTCGGTGACGTGACCCCGGACGAAGTGAAAACCCTCGCCCAGCGCTACTTCGGGCCTATCCCGAAACGCGACGTGCCGCCGGCGAAGCAACCGCTGGAACTGGCCGAACCCGGCGAACGCCAGATCACCCTGCATGTGCAGACCCAACTGCCCAGCCTGATGCTCGGTTTCAACGTGCCGAGCCTGGCCACGGCCGAAGACAAACGCTCGATCAACGCCTTGCGCCTGATCTCGGCGCTGCTTGACGGCGGCTACAGCGGGCGCATTCCGACCCAGCTGGAGCGCGGCGAAGAGCTGGTGTCCGGTGGTTCGTCGAGCTACGACGCCTACACCCGCGGCGACAGTCTGTTCACTCTGTCCGCCACGCCGAACACCCAGAAGAAAAAGACAATGGCCCAGGCTGAAGCCGGCCTGTGGAAACTGCTGGAACAGCTGAAAACCACCGCACCGTCCGCTGAAGAGCTGGAGCGCGTGCGTGCGCAAGTCATCGCCGGTCTGGTTTTCGAGCGCGACTCGATCACCAGCCAGGCCACCGCCATCGGCCAACTGGAGACCGTCGGTCTGTCGTGGAAGCTGATGGACACCGAACTGGCCGATCTGGAAAGCGTCACCCCGCAAGACATCCAGAACGCCGCCAAGCTGTATTTCACCCGCGAACGTCTCAGCGTCGCCCATGTCCTGCCACTGGAGACGACTCATGAGTGAGCGCAAAACCCCACGCCTGCTGCTTGGCCTGATCGCGGTGGCAGTCATTGGCTCCGCCGCGCTGTATCTGGCGCCGAGCGATAACAGCAAGGCCAGCGAAGCGCTGGATAACGCCAAGTCCAGCCAGAAGCTGCAATCGCTGGCCGAACTCGACGGCAAGGCCCCGGCCAGCCGCAAGCTCGACGTGCAGACCTGGAACACCTCCGAAGGTGCCAAGGTGCTGTTCGTCGAAGCTCGCGAATTGCCGATGTTCGACATGCGCCTGATCTTTTCCGCCGGCAGCAGCCAGGACGGCAACGCGCCGGGCCTGGCCCTGCTGACCAACGCCATGCTCAACGAAGGCGTGGCGGGCAAGGATGTCGGTGCCATCGCCCAAGGCTTCGAAGGCCTCGGCGCGGATTTCGGCAACGGCGCCTACAAGGACATGGCCATCGTTTCGTTGCGCAGCCTGAGTGCCGCCGACAAACGCGAGCCGGCGCTGAAACTGTTCTCGGAAGTGATCGGCAAGCCGACCTTCCCGGCCGACTCCTTCGCACGCATCAAGAACCAGATGCTCGCCGGTTTCGAGTACCAGAAACAGAACCCCGGCAAGCTCGCCAGCCTGGAATTGATGAAGCGTCTGTACGGCGATCACCCGTACGCGCACTCCAGCGATGGCAGCGCGCAAAGCGTGCCGAAGATCACTTTGGCGCAACTGCGTGAGTTCCATGCCAAGGCCTATGCCGCCGGCAACGTGGTGATTGCACTGGTGGGCGACCTGTCCCGCAGCGAAGCCGAGGCGATAGCCAATCAGGTCTCCGCCGCCCTGCCGAAAGGCCCGGCGCTGGCGAAGATCGCCCAGCCGCAGGAGCCGAAGGCCAGCGTCGGCCACATCGAATTCCCGTCGAAGCAGACCAACCTGATGCTCGCGCAACTGGGCATCGACCGTGACGACCCGGACTACGCCGCACTGTCGATGGGCAACCAGATCCTCGGCGGTGGTGGCTTCGGCACTCGCTTGATGAGCGAAGTCCGCGAGAAGCGCGGCCTGGCCTACGGCGTGTATTCGGCATTCAGCCCGATGCAGGCACGCGGCCCGTTCATGATCAATCTGCAGACTCGCGCGGAAATGAGCGAAGGCACCCTGAAACTGGTGCAGGACGTGCTTGCCGATTACTTGAAGACCGGCCCGACCCAGAAAGAACTCGACGACGCCAAGCGCGAACTGGCCGGCAGCTTCCCGTTGTCCACTGCGAGCAACGCCGATATCGTCGGCCAGCTCGGCGCCATGGGCTTCTACAACCTGCCGCTGAGCTATCTGGACGACTTCATGCGTCAGTCCCAGAGCCTGACCGTCGAGCAGGTCCGCGACGCCCTGAACAAACACTTGAGCACGGACAAAATGGTCATCGTCAGCGCTGGCCCGACCGTGCCGCAAAAGCCGTTACCGGCCCCATCTGATAAACCTGCCGAGCAGCCGCTCGGGGTTCCGGAGCATTAATGGCCAGTCCAAAGAAACCTGTACAAAAACTGCACAACGGTGTGAACCAGTTGCGCATCATCGGCGGCGAATGGCGCAGCCGCAAACTGAGCTTTCCGGATGCGCCGGGCCTGCGTCCGACGCCGGACCGGGTGCGCGAAACCCTGTTCAACTGGCTCGCGCCGTACGTTGCCGGGGCCAAGGTGCTCGATCCGTTCGCCGGCAGCGGCGCGCTGTTTCTGGAAGCGCTGTCCCGTGGCGCGTCCATGGGCCAGGCGCTGGATGCCAGCCACGTCGCGGTCTCCAGCCTGAAAGAACACCTCGGCACCCTGCGCTGCACCAACGGCCAGGTGCAGACGGCCGATGCCTTGCGTTATCTGGAAACCCAGACCGCGACTGCGTTCGACCTGGTGTTCCTCGACCCTCCGTTCAACCAGAACCTGCTGCCAGCCGTGTGCACGCTGCTGGAGGAGCGCCAATGGCTGGCCGATGATTCGTGGATCTACACTGAAAGCGAAACCGCGCCATCGACCCTCGGCCTGCCGGGCAACTGGCGCCTGCACCGTGAGCAGAAATCCGGGCGGGTGTACTACGCGTTGTGGCAACGTATGGCAGTGATCGCCGGTTAACCGACCGGCCTGAAAAAGCGGCGAGCCTCAGCCGAGGCTCGCTGCGCTGCATCGAGAGCAATCGTGTCCCCTTCGTCAAAACCGTTCATCCCCGCCTTCGGCCTCGGCAATCCGCACCTGCAAACCTTGTGGGGACCGCTGTGGCGCAAAACCGTGCACCTTGATCGCCAGCGCGAGCGCCTGTGGCTGGAGGACGGCGACTTTCTCGACCTCGACTGGCACGGCCCGCACAGCGCCGAGGCGCCATTGGTATTGGTGCTGCACGGTCTGACTGGCTCTTCCAACTCGCCTTATGTCGCCGGAATCCAGGCAGCGCTCGCCGCCCAAGGCTGGGCCAGCGTCGCATTGAACTGGCGTGGTTGCTCCGGCGAGCCGAACCTGTTGCCGCGCAGTTACCATTCCGGCGCCAGCGAAGACCTTGCCGAAACCATCCGCCATCTGAAAGCCAAGCGGCCATTGGCGCCGCTGTATGCGGTTGGTTATTCCCTTGGCGGCAACGTGCTGCTCAAGCATCTGGGGGAAACCGGCAGCGCCAGCGGCGTGCTCGGTGCGGTGGCGGTATCGGTACCGTTTCGACTGGATCAATGCGCCGACCGTATCGGCCAGGGCTTTTCGAAGGTCTATCAGGCGCACTTCATGCGCGAGATGGTGGCCTACATCAAGAACAAGCAGCGCCAGTTCCAGCATGACGGGCGCGAGGACGGTCTTGCCGCACTGGCCGCCCTCGGCTCGCTGGAAAACATGCGCACTTTCTGGGATTTCGACGGCCGGGTGACGGCTCCGCTGCACGGTTTTGCCGATGCCGAGGATTACTATCGCCGGGCGTCAAGTCGCTACTTTCTGGGCGAGATCCGTACGCCGACCTTGATCATTCAGGCAGCGGACGATCCGTTCGTATTTCCCCACAGCCTGCCGCAGGCCAGCGAGCTGTCGAGTTCGACCGCGTTTGAATTGCAAGCCCGGGGCGGGCATGTCGGTTTCGTCGACGGTTCATTCCGCCAACCGGGTTATTACCTGGAACGGCGCATCCCCCAGTGGCTGGCCGAAACGGGGCGCGGGTGAGGTCATGAGCGATCAGGGCGAGTCGATCCGTTTCTGGCAAACCGCGCCACTGGCCGGCGTCGAATTACTGTCGGCGCGCTACATCGAGCATCGTTTCGCCCCGCACGTCCACGACGGCTATGTGATCGGCATGATCATGGCCGGCGCCCAGCGCTATCGTTATCGCGGTGCCGAACACCTGGCCGGTAGCGGCACGCTGGTGCTGATCAACCCGGATGAATTGCACACCGGCCACAAAGGCACCGAGGACGGCTGGCTGTACCGGGCGTTTTATCCGGACACCGACAAGATTGTCTCGCTGCTCGAAGAACTGGAACTGCCGACCGCGCCGATGCCGGCCTTTGGCGCGACGCTGTATCGCGATCCGGATCTGGTCAACGGCTTCAGCCAGTTGCACCGTTTGCTGGAAAGCCCCGCCACCGCGCTGCAACAGCAGACGGTGTGGCGCGAAATGATGATGTTGCTGCTGCAACGTCACGCGGCGGTGCAGATCAACGGCAAACCCGGAAAAGAGCACCGCGCAGTGGTGATGGCCAAGGAGTTGCTGCATGCACAACTGGCGGCGCCACCCTCGCTGGAAGAACTGGCGGCAGCGGTGAACCTGTCGCCCTTCCACTTCGCCCGGGTATTCCGCCGCGCCACCGGCATGCCGCCGCACACCTGGCTGATGCAACAGCGGATTGCCTGCGCCCGGGGTTTGTTGCAGAGCGGCTGCCTGCCGGTGGAGGTCGCCACGCGGTTGGGCTTTGCCGACCAGAGTCATCTGAGCCGGCAGTTCAAACAGGTTTATGGCGTGGGGCCGGCGGCCTATCGCAGCGCGCGACTGGACCGCTGAACGCGTTTACTCGCCGGTGGCGATACCACGCGAAGGCTCGTTGATCCACTCGCTCCACGATCCGGCATACAGCGTACCCAACGGATAACCCGCCAGGCACAGGGCGAACAGGTTATGACACGCCGTCACCCCGGAGCCGCAATACGCCACCAGATCGTTCGGCGAACGCTCGCCGAGCTTCGCAGCAAAGCGCTGCTTGAGCTGATCCGCTGGCAGGAATCGCCCGTCGCTGCCCAGATTGTCGGTAAACGCTGCGCATTGCGCGCCGGGAATGTGCCCGGCAATCGGGTCGATCGGCTCCACTTCGCCCTTGAAACGCGGCAAGGCGCGGGCATCGAGCAGGGTCAGGGCCGGTTGGCCGAGGCGCTGCTGCAATTGCTCGGCGCTGAGCAGCAAATGCTTGTCCGGCTGACCGCTGAACGTCCCGCGCGCCACCGAAGGCGCATCCAGGCTCAGCGGCAGGCCGGCCGCATGCCAGGCCTTGAGCCCGCCATCGAGGATGAACACGCCGTCGCGCTTGCCCAGCCACGCCAGCAACCACCAGGCCCGCGCCGCGTAGGCACCGGGGCCGTCGTCATACAGAACCACGTCGCTGTCGTTGTTGATGCCGAACGCTTGCAGACGTTCGATCAATGCCGCCGGCTCCGGCAGCGGATGACGTCCGGTCACGCCCTTGGTCACCGGCCCGCTCAGGTCGCGTTCAAGATCGGCGAAACTCGCCCCGGCAATGTGCCCTTCGGCATAGCTGCGCTGGCCGTAATCCGGGTCTTCGAGGGCAAAACGGCAATCGAGAATCACCAGCCCCGGTTGCTCCTTGCGGGCATCCAGCGTGGTCGGGCTGATCAGTTGCGCAATCGGCATAGCGAACGACTCCTGTGAGCGGATGGGTCAGGACCTTTCTTCGAGGGCCTGGGCCAACGGTACGTAGAATTCTTCGAACAGTGCATTGACCTCGTCGCGGGCCTGCTCGGTGACAAACCCCGCTTCCAGCACCAGCACCTGATACACGCCGCGTTTAATGGCCTGCTCGCTGAGGTGGTTGGAGTTTTCCCGGGTGGTGCACAGAAAACGTACCCAGGAGGTGAGGATGATCCACGCGTTGAGGGTCAGGGATTCGATCTGCACCCGGTCCATCTTCAGGATGCCGGCGGCGACGAAACCTTCATAGATCGCCGCGCCCTGAATCACGCAGCGCTGGGAAAAGCGCCGGTAACGTGCGGCAAGGTCCGGATCGCTGTCGAGCAAGTGCTCGAGATCACGGTGCAGAAAGCGGTAACGCCACATCGCCGACAGCAGTTCCTTGAGATAGAAGCGCTTGTCTTCGACCGTCGCCGCACGCCCCTGAGGCGGGCGCAGGAAGCTGTCCACAAGGCTTTCGTACTCACTGAACAACACGGCGATGATCGCCTGCTTGTTGGGGAAGTGGTAGTACAGATTGCCCGGAGAAATCTCCATGTGGGCGGCGATGTGATTGGTGCTGATGCTGCGCTCGCCCTGCTGATTGAACAGCTCGAGGCTGTTCTGCACGATGCGCTCGCTGGTTTTGATCCGTGGGGCCATGGCTTGAGCTTTAATTCAGAGTGCGTTGGGAGGCATCTTACGACCTAACCGGAACGGGATAAAACCATGATGCCCAAGGAAGTCATTTGACTTTCTAGAGCATAGACTCTAGAAAGTTCCTCACGACAACAAATCCGGAGCCGACAATGACCGCCGATATTGCCTACCTGCAATCGTTGCAACAGCCGCTGGAAGAGCTCAACCGGTTGTTCGACGCGCAGCGCGCCGCCTACGCCGCCAACCCGATGCCGCCTGCCGCCCAGCGTCAGCAGTGGCTCAAGGCCTTGCGCGATCTGCTGAGCAGCGAACGGCAAGCACTGGTCGAGGCGATCAGCTCGGATTTCAGCCACCGCAGCGCCGACGAAACCCTGCTCGCCGAGCTGATGCCGAGCCTGCACGGTATTCATTACGCCAGCCGGCATATCAGCCAATGGATGAAGCCTTCGCGGCGCAAGGTCGGCGTCGCATTTCAGCCAGCGTCGGCAAAAGTCGTGTATCAGCCGCTGGGCGTGGTCGGCGTGATCGTGCCGTGGAACTACCCGTTGTTCCTGGCCATGGGCCCGTTGACCGGCGCGCTCGCAGCAGGCAATCGGGTGATGCTCAAGCTCAGCGAATCGACCCCGGCCACCGGCCTGCTGCTCAAGGAATTGCTGGCGCGGATCTTCCCCGAAGACCTGGTATGCGTGGTGCTCGGCGAGGCCGATGTCGGCGTGGCATTCTCGAAACTGCGCTTCGACCACCTGCTGTTCACCGGCGCCACCAGCATCGGCAAGCACGTGATGCGCGCGGCGGCGGAAAACCTTACGCCGGTGACCCTGGAGCTGGGCGGCAAATCCCCGGCCATCGTCTCCCACGACGTGCCGCTCAAGGACGCCGCCGAACGCATCGCCTTCGGCAAGACCCTCAACGCCGGCCAGACCTGCGTGGCCCCGGACTACGTGCTGGTGCCGGAAGAACGGGTCGGCGGTTTCGTCGAAGCCTATCGCCAGGCCGTGCGCGGGTTCTATCCGACCCTCGCCGACAACCCGGACTACACCGCGATCATCAACGAACGCCAACTGGCGCGGCTCAACAGTTACCTCAGCGACGCCACCAGCAAGGGCGCGCTGCTGATTCCGCTGTTCGAGCAAGGCCAGGGCCGACGCATGCCACACAGCCTGCTACTGAACGTCAGCGACGAGATGACGGTGATGCAGGACGAAATTTTCGGTCCGCTGCTGCCGATCGTGCCGTACCGGGACCTGGATCAGGCATTTGCTTACATCAATCAGCGCCCACGTCCTCTGGCTCTTTACTACTTCGGCTACGACAAACGCGAACAGAACCGTGTGCTCCACGAAACCCACTCCGGTGGCGTCTGCCTCAACGACACACTGCTGCATGTGGCCCAGGACGATATGCCGTTCGGCGGTATCGGGCCGTCGGGGATGGGCCATTACCACGGACACGAAGGTTTTCTGACCTTCAGCAAGGCCAAAGGTGTGCTGGTCAAACAGCGCTTCAACGCGGCGAAGCTGATCTACCCGCCGTACGGCAAATCCATTCAGAAACTGATCCAGAAACTGTTCATTCGCTAACGTCACCGCCGGGTAATAACAACAATGCACCCAAGCCTGACCGAAACACCCGCCCTCTCGCGCCGTGGCCTGCTGAAATTCAGCCTCGGCGCCACGGCTTTCCTCGCCACCGCCGGCCTTGGCGCCAGTCTGAGCGGTTGCTCATCGAGCGTATCGGCCAACGGATTCGCCGCGTTGCGCAGCGGTGACCTGCTGTTTCTGCGCGCGCTGATTCCGGTGATGCTGGATGGCGCCGTCGCGGTGGAAAAGATGCCCGCCGCTGTCGATGGAACCCTGAAGTCCCTGGACTACAGCCTCGATCACCTGTCGCCGGAAATGCTCAAGCTCACCCGGCAACTGTTCGACGTGCTGGGCATGGCCGTGAACCGGGGACCGCTGACCGGAATCTGGGGCAGTTGGGAAAACGCCAGCCCCGAGGCGATCCGGCACTTTCTCGAGCGCTGGGAAAACAGTTCGTTGAGCCTGCTGCGCATGGGCCACAGCTCCCTGCAGCAAATGGTGATGATGGCCTGGTACACCCACGCCGAATCCTGGGCGCACTGCGGTTATCCCGGCCCGCCCACGGTTTAAGACCTGCGACGCCTCCGAACAATAATAAGAGAGCCTGATTGATGCCCGTACCCGACCCGTTTCGCGAAGGCCTTGCCCGTGGCTGGAAAACCTACAACGGCGCGCAACTGACCGATGACCTGACCCTGGAAACCGACGTGGCAATCATCGGCAGCGGTGCCGGCGGCGGCACCACGGCGGAAATCCTCAGCGCCGCCGGCTACAAGGTGTTGCTGATCGAAGAAGGTCCGCTCAAGACCAGCAGCGACTTCAAGATGCTGGAAGACAAGGCCTACAGCAGCCTCTATCAGGAAGGTATCGGCCGCATGAGCAAGGACGGCGCGATCACCATCCTTCAGGGCCGCGCGGTCGGCGGCACCACCCTGATCAACTGGACCTCGAGTTTTCGCACCCCTGAGCCAACCCTTGAACACTGGGCCAAAGAGCACAACGTCAAAGGCCACAGCCCCGCCGACATGGCGCCTTGGTTCGAAAAAATGGAGCAACGCCTCGGCGTCGCCCCGTGGATGGTGCCACCCAACGCCAACAACGACGTAATCCGCAAAGGCTGCGAACAACTCGGCTACAGCTGGCACGTGATCCCGCGCAACGTGCGCGGCTGCTGGAATCTTGGCTACTGCGGCATGGGCTGCCCGACCAATGCCAAGCAGTCGATGATGGTTACGACCATTCCGGCGACCCTGGAAAAGGGTGGCGGACTGCTCTATCTGGCCCGCGCCGAAAAACTGCTGATCAACGGCGACAAGGTCACCGGCCTGCAATGCGTGGCGATGGACGAACGCTGCGTCGAGCCGACCGGGCGCAAGATCACGGTCAAGGCCCGCCATTACGTGCTGGCCGGCGGCGGCATCAACAGCCCCGCCCTGTTGCTGCGCTCGGACGCGCCGGATCCGCATCAACGCCTCGGCAAGCGCACGTTCCTGCATCCGGTGAACATGTCCGCCGGGCGCTTCGACGAGGTCATCAACCCGTTTTACGGAGCGCCGCAGTCGATCTACTCCGACCATTTCCAGTGGAAGGACGGCACCACCGGGCCGATGGCCTTCAAACTCGAAGTGCCGCCGTTGCACCCGGCGCTGGCCGCCACCCTGCTCGGCGGCTTCGGCCAGGAAAACGCGCAGCACATGGCCGACCTGCCCCACACTCACGCCATGCTGGCGTTGCTGCGTGACGGCTTTCATCAGGACAGCCAGGGCGGCAGTGTCGAATTGCGCGGGGACGGTTCGCCGGTGCTCGATTATCAGGTGTCGTCCTACGCCTGGGACGGTTTGCGCCGGGCCTTCCACGTCATGGCCGAAATCCAGTTCGCCGGCGGCGCCAAAGCGGTGATGCCGATGCACGCCGATGCGCGTTATGTGAACAGCCTGGCCGAGGCCCGCAATATGATCGACGGCCTGAGCCTCGAGCTGTACCGCACCCGCCTGGGCAGCGCCCACGTCATGGGCGGTTGCGCGATGGGCGAAGACCCGAAAAGCGCCGTCACCGACAGCCTTGGCCGCCATCATCAGCTGCGCAATCTGTCGATTCACGACGGCTCGCTGTTCCCCACCAGCATCGGCGCCAACCCGCAGTTGTCGGTGTATGGTCTGACGGCGCAACTGGCGACATCCCTCGGCGAACGGCTGAAAAACCCTTGAAAAAGACGAAGATTCGTACCGTCCATAGTGCTTTCTTACCCAAAAGGCGACTTGGCCGACCGGGACGGCTGCGATACCATCCGACTCCCCAACGGATTCCCGCCAGGACGACGCGATGAACCGAGTGTTGTACCCAGGTACCTTCGACCCTATTACCAAGGGCCATGGCGATCTGGTCGAACGCGCCTCGCGCCTGTTCGATCATGTGATCATCGCCGTCGCCGCCAGCCCCAAGAAGAATCCGCTGTTCCCGCTGGAACAACGGGTCGAGCTGGCCCGCGAGGTCACCAAACACCTGCCCAACGTGGAAGTGGTCGGCTTCTCGACGCTGCTGGCGCATTTCGCCAAGGAACAGAACGCCAATGTGTTCCTGCGTGGTTTGCGCGCGGTGTCGGACTTCGAATACGAATTCCAGCTGGCCAACATGAACCGTCAGTTGGCGCCGGATGTGGAGAGCCTGTTTCTCACCCCGTCCGAGCGTTATTCGTTCATCTCCTCGACGCTGGTGCGTGAAATTGCAGCCCTGGGCGGCGATATCAGCAAGTTCGTCCACCCGGCCGTGGCTGATGCCCTGACCCTGCGCTTCAAGAAGTAACGACCGTTCAAACGGCGCCCGCGTGCACTGCGGGCGCCAATGCGGCACAATTGCGCGCATTGATTCATAGCGCCCGGGCTCCCCGCCCCGGCTGGAGTTAGCATGTCCCTGATCATCACCGACGATTGCATCAACTGCGACGTCTGCGAACCTGAGTGCCCGAACGCCGCCATTTCCCAAGGCGAAGAGATCTACGTGATCGACCCGAACCTGTGCACCCAGTGCGTCGGCCATTACGACGAACCGCAGTGCCAGCAGGTCTGCCCGGTGGATTGCATTCCATTGGACGAAGCCCATCCGGAGACTGAAGAACAGTTGATGGAGAAGTACCGCAAGATTACCGGCAAGGCTTGAGTCGCTGACCGTGATCGCAGCGCCAGGCTGCGATCACGTCATTCCCGCTGCTCGAATCCTTCCCCGGTACAGCCCAGGCAGCGCACGAACGCCGCTTTCGCCGGTGCCACCACCAGCGCCTCCCCCGCATCGCCGACACCGCCACCCAGCGCGGTAAACGGCAACGACACCACAAACACGCCTGCACCGATCACTGTCGCCGCCACCAGCAAGGGGCGGGCAATCAGCAGATCGCCGATCATGGCGTAGGCCGGTGGATTCTGGATGGCGTATCGCGGATCACCGCTGCCGCCTTCCGTGGCCTGAACGGTCAGGCTGGAACACAGCAGCAGTGCGAGGAGCAGGGCTTGCGAGGACTTCATGGCACGATCCTTCGGGCTGAACAGTGAGACAACTCACTATAGACCGTAGGACTTTTTCAGCTTTTCGTCAGGTCTGGCAGCGCGGGCAGAAAACGCTGGCCCGCTGGCCCAGCTTCACTTCCCGCAGGCCCGTGCCGCAGACCTTGCAGTGCTCGCCACCGCGGCCGTAGACAAACAGCTCCTGCTGGAAATACCCCGGCTGCCCATCGCCGCCAATAAAGTCGCGCAACGTCGTACCGCCGCGCTCGATGGCGGCGGCGAGGATGCGTTTGATCTCGATCGCCAGCTTCAGATAACGCGCCCGGGAAATGCCCTTGGCTTCGCGGCGCGGATCGATGCCGGCGGCGAACAGCGCTTCGGTCGCGTAAATATTGCCGACCCCCACCACCACCGCGTTGTCCATGATGAACGGCTTGACCGCCATCGACCGACCGCGTGACAGCTGATACAACCGCTCGCCATCGAACAGATCGGTCAACGGCTCCGGCCCCAGACGAATCAGCAATTCGTGATTGAGCGGGTCGTTGCTCCAGAGCATCGCGCCGAAACGACGCGGATCGGTGTAGCGCAGGGCCAGGCCCGACTCCAGTTCGATATCCACATGCTCATGCTTGGCTGCCGGCATCCCGACCTCGACCAGCCGCAAATTGCCCGACATGCCCAGATGGCTGATCAGCGTGCCGACTTCGGCATTGATCAGCAGGTACTTGGCGCGCCGCTCGACCAGCACGATGCGCTGGCCGGACAGGCGCACATCGAGGTCTTCGGGAATCGGCCAGCGCAGCCGCCGGTCACGCACGATCACCCGGCTGACGCGCTGGCCTTCCAGGTGCGGGGCGATGCCGCGACGGGTGGTTTCGACTTCCGGCAATTCAGGCATGAGCGTCTCGAATCTTGAGTGTCTTTATCAGTGTGCGCCGAGTTCGCGGATCGTCTGCTTCAAGGTTTCGAAGTCGTAATCCGAGAGGCCGATGTATTCCAGCACCAGCGGCCCGACAGCCTGCCACTCGAAGTCTTCGCTCTGGTTGCCCAGCACCCGGTACGACGCGCAGATGTGCTCGGCCATTTTCAGAATCGCCAGCAGGTTTTTCATCTGGCTGTTGCGCGAAGTCTCATCGCTGAAGATCGCCATGGCGTTGTGGTGGTTGGCGATGGCCGCACTGACGTGCTCCGGCAAGCGCCAGGACTTGGCGGTGTAGTAACCGACCACCGAGTGATTGGTGTTGTAGACATCGTTCTCGGTGTCTACGACCCGGCGTTCGACACTCGCGTTGGCGTAGGCCTTTTCGAGCGTCGTCATGTAATCCGGGAAACGCTGAAGCATCAGCGGCACGCCGCAGTCATGGAACAGGCCCAACGCGTAGGCTTCGTCGCTCGCCTCGGTGCCGACGCGCTTGGCCAGGGTCAGGCAGGTCATGGCCACGTCCTGGGCGGTGTCCCAGAAACGGTTGAGCGTGACGATAGTGTCGTCGTTCATCTCGCCCTTGATCGACTGCGCGTTGATCAGGTTGATGATCGAGCGGCTGCCCAGCAGGTTCACCGCGCGCTTGATCGAGGTGATCTTGTTGCTCAGGCCGTAATACGGGGAGTTGACGATTTTCAGCAGAGAGCCGGACAGGCCGGGATCCTGGGAGATCAGCTTGGCGATCGTCTCCAGGTCCGGGTCGGGCATGTACTGCTCCATTTGCAGATCCACCATGATCTGCGGTTGCGCCGGCACGCTGATGCCTTGCAGGGATTGTTGAATCTGTTCGGTGGTCAGCTCTTGGGACATAAGTACACACTCTTGGACAGGCGGCGATTCTAACCCCTAAAAACCGACGAACGACACATCGGGGGCAGATCGGCGGAAACTTTCATTCAAGACCATGGACAGAATTCTGCCTTCGTCCGTTTGCGCGCCACGCCTGTGCGCCACATGTCCAGCACCGAACCCGCCTGCGTCGCAACACGGTATACTCCCGCTCTTTTTTCCGGAGCGACGTCATGTCCCTGCCTAGCTTGCGCCTCAAAGCCAACGCCGACCGTCGCCTGCGCGCCGGCCACCTGTGGGTCTACAGCAACGAAATCGACGTGGCCGCCACCCCGTTGCACGGCTTCAAGGCCGGCGACCAGGCGATCCTCGAAGCCGCCGGCGGCAAGCCGCTGGGCATCGTGGCCATGAGCCCGAACAACCTGATCTGCGCCCGCCTGCTGTCGCGCGACATCAAGCTGCCACTGGACAAGTCGCTGCTGGTGCATCGCCTGAACGTCGCGCTGTCCCTGCGTCAGCGCCTGTTCGACAAACCGTTCTATCGCCTGGTCTACGGCGACTCCGACCTGCTGCCGGGTCTGGTGGTCGACCGTTTCGGCGACATTCTCGTGGTGCAGATCGCTTCCGCCACCATGGAAGCCCATAAAGATGACGTGATCGCGGCACTGACCCAGGTGCTCAAGCCGAGCGGCATTCTGTTCAAGAACGACTCCGCCGCCCGTGACGCCGAAGGTCTGGAGCGCTACACCGAAACCGTGTTCGGCCTGGTGCCGGAGTGGGTTGCTCTGGAAGAGAACGGCGTGAAATTCGAAGCCCCGGTGATCCAGGGCCAGAAGACCGGCTGGTTCTACGACCACCGCATGAACCGCGCACGCCTGGCGCCTTACGCCAAAGGCAAACGCGTGCTGGACCTGTACAGCTACATCGGTGGCTGGGGTGTGCAGGCTGCCGCATTCGGCGCCAGCGAAGTGTTCTGCGTCGATGCCTCGGGCTTCGCCCTCGACGGCGTCGAGCGCAACGCCGCACTGAACGGTTTCGCCGACAAGATGACCTGCATCGAAGGCGACGTCTTCGAAGCCCTGAAGGAACTCAAGGCCAGCGAAGAGCGCTTCGACGTGATCGTGGCCGATCCGCCTGCGTTCATCAAACGCAAGAAGGACATGAAAAACGGTGAAGGCGCCTACCGTCGCCTGAACGAGCAAGCCATGCGCCTGCTCAACAAGGACGGCATCCTGGTCAGCGCTTCGTGCTCGATGCACCTGCCGGAAGACGATCTGCAGAACATCCTGCTGACCAGCGCCCGTCACCTGGACCGCAACATCCAGTTGCTGGAACGCGGCGGTCAGGGCCCGGATCATCCGGTGCACCCGGCCATTGCAGAAACCCGCTACATCAAGAGCATCACCTGCCGTCTGCTGCCCAACAGCTGACAGACGCACGGCATTGATGCTGTCAAAGGGGAGCCCGCGGGCTCCCCTTCTTTTTGTCTTGAGCTTTGCTTTCCTACATTTATTGTCCTGCCGGCGTGCAGGATATTTCCTTAACTATTCTATTTAGCGGCATTCAACTTACACACTTACTTCCATCCAAAGATCACTCCGACAAAATTACTGGATTATTCCTACTTAATATTTGCTTGCGATTAATCCATTACAAACTATTATTAAGTCGTCACCACGAAGGTGGCACCAACTAACCACGAAGCAACAATGAACAAGGAGTTCAATCATGAAAACAATTACTCTGGAATCCCGCACCCTCGCAAACCTGGCTTTTCTGGTCGCACCTAAAGCCCGTTAAGTAAGGTGGCGCTGGGTATGCCGGCTACCCAGCGCCTCTGGCAAAATACCTACCCAGAGCAGCGTGCCCCAACATGCATATAAATCCTTATTTGTTCATACTGCCACGAACGCCCGGCCAGATAGTCTGGAACTACAAAGATCATACTCAGCACGAACTTGACCTCGAATACTCCTCTCGACTGGCACAACTTATTCACGAGCCGGCTTTATATGACAGCGACAACACAATAGACACGCAACTTCTAAATGCCGGAATACTGACTTCTTCAAAAATCGCAGCGCCTGTCTGGGGCTGGGATGAACTGTCCAGGATCTACCATATCGGCACCCGGAATATTCCCTGCGAACACACGCCCCGAAATATTCAGGAATGGTCCAGGCAATACCTCGAACACTGCAACACCGTGCTTGCCACGTCGCCTCCGGCGGACGTCCCTGTGGACACCGCCCCGAACGCACTCATCGCCCTGCCCGCATCTCTGGTATTGAAGGACGACAGCCTGTCGGGTTCACTGATCCGGCGAAAGACTTGCCGATCCTTCACCGGCGCCCCTCTGTCGCTGGACGATGTCGGCACCTTGCTTTACCTGTCCCTCGGTTACCTGCAAGAACGCGAAGCCGACCGCGACGACAGCATCGCCGAAGGGCTTGGCGCGCGGCGCGGCAGCCCTTCCGGGGGTGGCCTCAATGCCTGCGCCGGGTTTGCGCTGGTGCAGAACGTCGACGGACTGCCACCGGGCGTATACGCCTATCACCCGGCGGAACACGCCCTGAACTTCATCAATCCCTTGCCCGACACAGCACTGGGCAATCTGCTGGGAGGCCAGCACTTCATCAATAACCTGCCGCTGGGCCTGTTCATCACCGCCCGCTTCGACAGGCTCTGGTGGAAATACCCGCACTCGCGCGCCTATCGAATGGCATTCGTCGAAGCCGGGCACCTCTCACAGACGTTTCAACTGGTGGCCACGGCCCTGGGCATGAACACCTGGCTGACCGGTGCGTTTTCCGACGACCAGGTCGAGCGCTTGCTGAAACTCGAGAACAGTGTGGAACAACCTTTGTTCTTCGTCGGTTGCGGGGAAAGCGACGGCCAGGCGATGTGCCAGGAAATGCGCGACCTGCTGCGTGAGACGCCAGCATGAGCCTTCTCTCCCAGGCCCCAGCCTTCGAGTTTTCACTGGGTGACTGGAGCACTCGCGCATCCGTGCGTGCCAGTGCCCACGATTACCGCTTGCCGGATGACATAGCGCAACAGCTGGAAACCCGTCACTGGTTCCCGCCGGCATTTCTGCCCTACCTCGCCCACCCGGCCATCGAAGCTGCGGGCCGCTCGGTGGTGCACCGGCTCACGGCCAATCATCTGGTGCACTTTCTCGACTACACCACCCTGCTCGAACACCGCATCGTCAATCGCGCCGTGGAAGTCATCGTCCACGGCGAACTGCCGGTCGATGTTCCGCCGCCCATGAAAACCGCCGCGCTGCAGCTCTACACCGATGAGGGCTACCACGCCCTGTTTTCCCATCAGGTCGCGGAACAGATCGCCGGGTTCTACGGCATCACCGGGCGCCCGGTGATGCCCAGGCGGATCACTCGCATGAACAGGCTGATCGACGAAACCCTTCCGCAGCAGCGATCGCTGACATGGTTTCTGCTCGGTTTCGTCTCGGAAACCATCATTGCCCGGGAACTGCTCGATGTCTGCCGGGACAGCCTGGTGTCCGGGGTCAACGACATGCTGCGCGACCACCTCACCGACGAGGCGCGACACAGTCGCTACTTCACCGAAGTGTTCCATTACCTATGGCTGCATCTGGTACCGCAGCAACGAACGTTCGCCGCCACCACCCTGCTCGAGATCTTCGGGATTTTCTTCGAAACCGATGAACAGTGGCTGCGACAAAGCCTGTGCGATACCGGGATTGCCGACGGTGCCGTGCTGGAAATACTCGAAAGCCTGACAACAGCGCAAGCCTCCCGACGACGTGCCCGGACGGGCAGCATCGCCACATTGAATGCACTGAAGAAAGCCGGATTTTTCGCTGAACCTTACAACCAGATACTTTTCGCCAGGGCGGGATTGATCGATGGATAAAGGAAAATCCGGGGTGACGACCCGACAGCGTCGCGGGGCCGTCAGCCTGTTGCTGGCGATGGTGTTGCTGGGTGTTTTTCCGCTGGATGTCGTGCTTCCTTCGTTTCCGGCGCTGGCCGAACACTTTCGCAGCACACCGGCCGACATCGCGCTGTCCATCAGCCTATTCGCCGTCGGCATCGCCTTCGCCCAGTTGCTGATCGGGCCGCTGTCGGATGTGATCGGGCGCAAAGGCCTGTTGCTCGCCGGCATGAGCGTTTCAATGCTCGGTGCCCTCGGCTGCGTGATGACCACCGACTATTCGCTGTTCCTGATGTTCCGGGTCGTGCAGGCACTGGGTTGCGGTTGCTTCGTGCTGTCCCAGGCGCTGGTCCAGGACCTGTTCGAAGGCGAGGAACGCGATCGCCTGCGAATCCTGATGGTCACCGCCGGCGGGATTTTCATCTCGGTATCGCCTCTTGTCGGTACTTTCCTGCAGGCGACACTGGGATGGCGTGGCAGCTTCTGGGTGTTCATCGCATTATCGGCCGTGGTACTGCTCAAGGCCTGGCTGTTTCTGGAAAACACCCGACCAACCACCAGCGATACACGTGCAAACTTCCTCAAGGCTTACCGAAGGGTTCTGGGGGAATTCGACTTCGTCGGCTACTGGCTGATTTCGGCATTTGCGTTCGCCTGCCACTTTTCATTCATCGTGATCTCGCCGCTGATCTTCATGGACCGGCTGCAATTGTCCGCCTACGAGTTCTCGTTGATTCTGCTGATCTACGGCGCGGCTTACATCACCGGAGGCATCCTCGCCAGCGTGCTGAGCAAGCGCATCAGCAGCGGCCAGCAGATCGTCGTCGGTCTGAGCCTGATCCTGTTTGCCGGCGTGGCCATGCTGTACCTGTCGTCGAACTTCGCTCTGGCACCGGCAACCGTGCTGATCCCGATGCTGATCTGCACCGCCGGCACCACCATTGCCCGGCCGGCCGCCACCTCCCGGGCCATGAGTCTGTTTCCGGACAACGCCGGTACCTCGGCCTCGGCCGGCAGCACGATCATCTTCATTTGCGGCGGGTTGATCAGTGCCTTGATCAGCCTCAGCCCGACCAATCTGCAATCCACGCTGGGCTACAGCTTCGTGATACTCAGCGGGGTGGCACTGGCATTGAACGCGCGGATCAGTCGGCGCAACGATCTGGTGGGGCAACCACACAGCGAATAAACCTGCCGGTCGTCATTCCACACGCGGCGTCAGCACTGGAACAACGTTTTGCGCCATTCCCTCCTGACGCCAGCGGTGTAGAATCGCGAGATTCATCGCCATTCATCCCCGGCGGGTTTATGAGCTCAGGCTGAGACCAGCGGCGATCCCGCAACGTCATCGGCAACTTCAGGACACACGGCCATTTCTGAGTGTTCCAGACGTCAATAGAAGCTCACTCCCTTTTGATACCTGATTAGCCGCCCGGAGTGCTCCATGCCAGATTACCGCTCGAAAACATCCACCCACGGCCGCAACATGGCCGGCGCCCGCGCACTGTGGCGCGCCACCGGGATGAAGGATGACGACTTCAAGAAGCCGATCATCGCCATTGCCAACTCCTTCACCCAGTTCGTACCGGGCCATGTGCACCTGAAGGATCTGGGCCAGCTGGTTGCCCGTGAAATCGAACGCGCCGGTGGCGTGGCGAAAGAATTCAACACCATCGCCGTGGACGACGGCATCGCCATGGGCCACGACGGCATGCTGTATTCGCTGCCGAGCCGCGAGATCATCGCCGACTCCGTCGAGTACATGGTCAACGCCCACTGCGCCGACGCCATCGTCTGCATCTCCAACTGCGACAAGATCACCCCCGGCATGCTGATGGCCGCCCTGCGCCTGAACATCCCGGTGATTTTCGTCTCCGGCGGGCCGATGGAAGCCGGCAAGACCAAACTGGCCAGCCACGGTCTCGACCTCGTCGACGCCATGGTCATCGCCGCCGACTCCAGCGCTTCTGACGAGAAGGTTGCCGAGTACGAGCGCAGCGCCTGTCCGACCTGCGGTTCGTGCTCCGGCATGTTCACCGCCAACTCGATGAACTGCCTGACCGAAGCCCTGGGCCTCGCATTGCCGGGCAACGGTTCGACCCTGGCCACCCACAGCGACCGCGAGCAGTTGTTCCTGCAGGCCGGCCGCACCATTGTTGAACTGTGCAAACGCTACTACGGCGAGAACGACGAGTCGGTACTGCCGCGCAACATCGCCAACTTCAAGGCGTTCGAAAACGCGATGATGCTCGACATCGCCATGGGCGGTTCGACCAACACCATCCTGCACTTGCTGGCCGCCGCCCAGGAAGCCGAGATCGACTTCGACCTGCGTGACATCGATCGTCTGTCGCGCAAGGTGCCGCAGCTGTGCAAGGTCGCGCCGAACATCCAGAAGTACCACATGGAAGATGTACACCGCGCCGGCGGCATCTTCAGCATCCTCGGCTCGCTGGCCCGTGGCGGCCTGCTGCACACCGACCTGCCGACCGTGCACAGCCGCAGCATGGAAGAGGCCATCGCCAAGTGGGACATCACCCAGACCGACGATGAAGCCGTACACCATTTCTTCAAGGCAGGCCCGGCCGGCATTCCGACGCAAACCGCGTTCAGCCAGTCGACCCGCTGGGAAACCCTGGATGACGACCGTGAAAACGGTTGCATCCGCAGCTTCGAACACGCCTATTCGAAAGAAGGCGGCCTGGCCGTGCTGTACGGCAACATCGCCCTGGACGGCTGCGTCGTGAAAACCGCCGGCGTCGATGAATCGATCCACGTCTTCGAAGGCAACGCGAAGATCTTCGAAAGCCAGGACAGCGCCGTACGCGGCATCCTCGCCGACGAAGTGAAGGAAGGCGACATCGTCATCATTCGCTACGAAGGCCCGAAAGGCGGTCCGGGCATGCAGGAAATGCTCTACCCGACGTCGTACCTGAAATCCAAGGGCCTGGGCAAAGCCTGCGCCCTGTTGACCGACGGCCGTTTCTCCGGCGGTACTTCCGGCCTGTCCATCGGCCACGCTTCGCCAGAGGCTGCGGCCGGTGGCGCGATCGGTCTGGTGCAGGACGGTGACAAGGTGCTGATCGACATTCCGAACCGCTCGATCAACCTGTTGATCAGCGACGAAGAACTGGCGGCACGCCGGGTCGAGCAGGACAAGAAAGGCTGGAAACCGGTCGAGAAGCGTCCACGCAAAGTGACCACCGCCCTCAAGGCCTACGCCCTGCTGGCGACCAGCGCCGACAAGGGTGCGGTGCGTAACAAGGCCATGCTCGACGGCCTGTAAGGGTCAAATCGCAGAAACAAAAAATGCCCCGCCAAGTGCGGGGCATTTTTTTGCCTTGAGGCTTACTGAATCTCTTCCGGCTTCACGATCACCCAGTTCTTGTCCGCCGTCACCGGCAAACCTTCTTTCGCCTGGGCTGCCGCGTGCTTGGCCATCATGCCGTTGAGCTGGGTCATGTACTTGTCCTTGCGGTTGACCCACAAGTGAATGCCGCCCTTGGCCACGTCGACGCTGTGGAACAGCATGTAGCCGTCGCTGCTCGGAGTGTCACCGCCCACCAGCACCGGCTTTTTCCATTCGTCGATGTAAGTCAGGATCGCCGCGTGCTTGCCGGCCATCCAGGTCGCCGGGGTCCACAGGTACGGCGTCAGTTCCAGGCCGAGGTTGGCCTTCTCGTCATACTTGCCGGCGGTGATCTGCTTGCGCGCAGTGGTCAGTTCGCCGGTCTCGCGGTTCTTCAGCAAGGTGGTCACGCCGATCACGTTCTGCGGTTTGACGTTGTAGCCGTACTTCGGATCGGCCGCGACCATGCGCACCAGTTCTTCGGAAGCGGCGGTCATCACGTAGACCTCGATGCCGTTCTCCATCAGTTTGTTGTACAGCTCGGCCTGACCGGTGAAGACTTTCGGCGGCTGCACGTCGATGTTCTTCACCACATCGCCTTCGTAATAGGTCGCCGGCACCGGTTTGCCCGACGCCATCAGTTCGTCGACGTAGCCTTTGAGTTCCTTGAGGGTAAAGCCGGAGAACACCTGCGCCACCCATGGGTAGCAGACCATGTCGTCGACTTCGCAGAGGCGGTAGTAGTAGCTGAACAGGCTTTCCTTGTGGTCGGCGGTGTCCTTGAACGGGATCAGCTTCAGCGACGGGTCGAGCTTGTCACGAGTGATCAGGCCCTTGTTTTCCATGAACGGCAGCAGCGACTCTTCGAGGTCATAGCGGTAACTGGTGTTGTCCATGTCGAACACCGCGTAGTTACCCTTGTTGGCGTTGGCCGCGATCATCGCGTCGAGCGCCTTGGCCTGATCCGCCGGCCAGTGCTTGAGGTCAGTGGCGAACGCTTGGCCAACAAGGCCTAAGCAGAGTGCGGCAGCCAGCAATTTAGGTGCGAACTTCATTCTGCGTTTCTCCCCGATTGAAAGAGATCGACGCTAACAAATCAGTGTGACAGTTACCGTCTGTCAGCGACTGTCCACGTCCCTTTTGCGCCAACTGCATCCCCGAGAGCGACACCCGCTTATTCCAAAAACGACGGACGACCTTTGATTTCGGTATTAAATCATTGGAAATCAAACTGTTAGGCTTGCCGGTTCGCAACAGCCCCGGAAGGCTGTTGGCAAAGTCTTTTCTGGAGAACTCATGAATCTGCCGCTGATTCTCAACCTGCTGGTGTTCCTCGCCCTGCTCTTCGGTCTGGCGCAAACCCGCCACACCTCGTGGAGCCTGGCGAAAAAAGTCCTGCTCGCCCTGGTGCTGGGCGTGGCGTTCGGCGTCGCGCTGCACACGATCTACGGTGCCGGCAACCCGGTGCTGAAAGCCTCGATCGGCTGGTTCGATCTGGTGGGCAACGGTTACGTGCAGCTGCTGCAAATGATCGTGATCCCGCTGGTGTTCGCCTCGATCCTCAGCGCCGTGGCCCGCCTGCACAACGCATCTTCGCTGGGCAAAATCAGCTTCCTGACCATCGGCACGCTGCTGTTCACCACGGCGATTGCGGCGCTGATCGGCATCGGCCTGACCAACCTGTTCGGCCTGACCGCCGAAGGCCTGATCGCCGGTACGCAGGAAATGGCCCGTCTGCAAACCATTCAGACCGACTACGCCGGCAAGGTCGCCGACCTGAATGTGCCGCAACTGCTGCTGTCGTTCATCCCGCAGAACCCGTTCGCCGACCTGGCACGGGCCAAGCCGACCTCGATCATCAGCGTGGTGATCTTCGCCGCGTTCATGGGGGTTGCCGCGCTGCAACTGCTCAAGGATGACGCCGAGAAAGGTCAGAAAGTGATCAACGCCATCGACACCCTGCAAGCCTGGGTGATGCGTCTGGTGCGTCTGGTGATGAAGCTGACCCCGTACGGCGTGCTGGCGCTGATGACCAAAGTGGTGGCCGGTTCCAACCTGCAGGACATCATCAAGCTCGGCAGTTTCGTGGTGGTGTCGTACCTCGGCCTGGGCCTGATGTTCGTCGTGCATGGCCTGCTGGTGTCGGCCGCCGGGATCAACCCGCTGCGTTTCTTCCGCAAGATCTGGCCGGTGTTGACGTTCGCCTTCACCAGCCGCTCCAGCGCCGCAAGCATTCCGCTGAGCATCGAAGCGCAGACCCGTCGCCTGGGCATTCCGCAATCGGTGGCAAGCTTCGCCGCTTCGTTCGGCGCGACCATCGGCCAGAACGGTTGCGCCGGCCTGTACCCGGCGATGCTGGCGGTGATGGTTGCGCCAACGGTCGGCATCAACCCGCTGGATCCGCTGTGGATCGCGACGCTGGTGGCGATTGTGACCCTGAGTTCGGCCGGTGTGGCGGGCGTAGGTGGCGGCGCGACCTTCGCGGCACTGATCGTGCTGCCGGCCATGGGCTTGCCGGTTTCGCTGGTGGCGTTGCTGATTTCGGTCGAGCCGCTGATCGACATGGGTCGTACGGCGCTGAACGTGAGCGGTTCGATCACCGCTGGCGCGATTACCAGCCAGGTGATGCAGCAGACCGACAAGGCCCTGCTGGAGGCCGATGAGCATGCGGAGCTTGCCCAGGCTTAAGTAGCGTCTGACAGATTGCTATCGCGAGCAGGCTCGCTCCCACAGGGAAATGGGAGCTGGCCTGCCAGCGATGCTCTTAGGCTTTTTCCCAGACTTCGAAGTGGTAAGCCGGTTTGTCGCCTTCAGCCGGATTCGGCACATCCGACACCAGTTTCCAATGGTTCAGATCGAACTCCGGAAACCACGCATCGCCTTCCGGGCTCAGCGCCACACGGGTCAGATACAAGCGATCCGCCTGGGCCAGTCCCTGCGCATACAGTTGCGCCCCGCCAATCAGCATCAACTCGTCGACGCCCTGCTCTTTCGCCCACTCTTCGGCGCGAACCACGGCGGCTTCCAGCGACGGATAGACTTCCGCCCCTTCCAGCACCAGATCCTGCTGACGGCTGACTACGATGTTCAGGCGGCCCGGCAACGGACGACCCAGCGAATCCCAGGTCTTGCGACCCATGATGATCGGCTTGCCGAGCGTCGTGGCCTTGAAGTATTTGAAGTCCCCCGGCAGGTGCCAGGGCATGCTGTTGTCGATGCCGATCACGCGGTTTTCACCGAGGGCTGCGATCAGGCTGAGGGGGAGTGATTTAGTCATGCCGGCGAGGATACCAGAGCCGCGCTTACCCCGATAAGCGCCACAGCGGTTATGCTCACGGCTCAATCAAGCATCGGGATGCCGCGTGACTGAACTGACTTCACTGCAAAACCTCTGGCTCACCGAAACCGTGCGCCTGCGCGAAGAACACGCAGGCCCATTGGACGATCAGGAAGCCAATCGCCTGGCCCGCGCGGCCGGCGGCGACCTGCCGGGACGCATTCAACGCCGTGCCCTGTGGCTGGCCGAGCGCGATGGCCTGACCTCGGCGCTCAGCCACTGGCTGCAAGGCGCGCGCCTGGCGCTGGTGTTGCTGGCGATCCTCGCCGTGTTGAGCGGCGCAGGTCTGGCCTTCGCTGCATTGGGTCAGACGCCGGTCAATGTGTTCTGGGCCCTGGGCAGTCTGCTCGGGCTGAATCTGATTTTGCTGTTGAGCTGGGCGCTGGGGCTGATCTTTGCCGGCGAACACGGCGCTACTCTTGGCCGCTTGTGGCTGTGGCTCAGTGAAAAACTCGCCCGCGATGCCAAGGCAGCGCAACTGGCGCCGGCCTTGCTGTTGATGCTGCAACGCAAGAAGCTCAATCGCTGGGCGCTCGGTACGCTGGTCAATGGCCTGTGGTTGCTGGCGATGTTCAGCGCGCTGGTTTTGCTGCTGACGCTGATGGCGACCCGGCGCTACGGCTTCGTCTGGGAAACCACGATTCTCAGCGCCGACACCTTCATCAACATGACCCAGGCCCTCGGCGCATTGCCGGCGTTGCTGGGCTTCAACGTACCGGCCGTAGACATGATCCGAGCCAGTGGCGACACCGCGCTGAACATCGAAAGCGCCCGTCTAGCCTGGGCGACCTGGCTGGTCGGCGTGCTGATGGTGTACGGCGTGCTGCCGCGTCTGCTGCTGGCGCTGTTCTGCTTCTGGCGCTGGAACAGTGGCAAAGCGGCGTTGCGTCTGGACCTGAACCTGCCCGGCTACGCCCAGTTGCGCGAACGCCTGATGCCGACCAGCGAGCGCCTCGGCATCACCGACCCCGAGCCTGCGCAATTGCACCGCGTCGAAAGCGCCGTCGGCGAACACGCCAGTGACGGCGCGTTGCTGGTGGCGATCGAACTCGACGATCAACACCCATGGCCACCGACGCTACCGAAAAACGTCAGCAACGCCGGCATCCTCGACAGCCGGGAATCGCGCAACAAACTGCTCGAACAGCTCAGCCGTTTCCCGCCGGCGCGTCTCGCGATTGCCTGCGACCCACGGCGCTCGCCGGATCGCGGCAGCCTGGCACTGATCGCCGAACTGGCGCGCAACGCCGCCGCGACCCGCGTCTGGCTGTTGCAGGCACCGCAAGGACAGGCGCTGGACGCCGAGCGTTTGGGCGACTGGCACGTGGCGCTGCAACAGCTTGAGCTGGAGTTCGCCGATTGCGCCCCGTTGAACTGGCTGGAGCACGGACATGACTGATGCCTGGAAAGCGCCGCTGAAACTGGCGGTGGTCGGCCACACCAACGTCGGCAAGACGTCGCTGTTGCGCACCCTGACCCGCGACGTCGGCTTCGGCGACGTCTCCCATCGGCCGAGCACCACGCGGCATGTCGAAGGCGCGCGGTTGTCGGTGGATGGCGAACCGCTGCTTGACCTCTACGACACACCCGGTCTGGAAGACGCCATCGCCCTGCTGGATTTTCTCGAACGCCTGGAACGTCCCGGCGAACGCCTCGACGGCCCGGCTCGATTAGCGCGGTTTCTCGACGGCAGCGAAGCACGCCAGCGTTTCGAACAGGAAGCCAAGGTACTGCGGCAACTGCTCGATTCCGATGCCGGCCTGTACGTGATCGACGCCCGGGAACCGGTGCTGGCCAAGTACCGCGACGAACTGGAGGTGCTGGCCAGTTGCGGAAAACCATTGCTGCCGGTGCTGAATTTCGTCAGCAGCGCCAACCATCGCGAACCGGACTGGCGTGAAGCGCTGGCGCGTCTGGGGCTGCATGCTCTGGTGCGTTTCGACAGCGTCGCCCCGCCGGAGGATGGCGAGCGGCGACTGTATGAAAGCCTCGCGTTGCTGTTGGAAAACGCCCGTCCGCAACTTGAACGGCTGATCGCCGATCAACAGGCCCAACGCCTCGCCCGCGAGCAAAGCGCCGCGCGCCTGATCGCCGAACTGTTGATCGACTGTGCCGCGTGCCGACGCAGCGTGGTGAGCAACGCCGAACAGGAACAACAGGCCATCAGCGAACTGCGCAAAGCCGTGCGCCAGCGCGAGCAGAAATGCGTCGAAGCGCTGCTCAAGCTCTACGCCTTCCGCCCGCAAGACGCCGCCGCAAGCGATCTGCCGCTGCTCGACGGCCGTTGGGGCGATGACCTGTTCAACCCGGAAACCCTCAAGCAACTCGGCGTGCGAGTCGGTGGTGGAATCGCCGCCGGTGCCGCAGCCGGTGCCGGGGTGGATCTGCTGGTGGGCGGTATCACCCTTGGCGCCGCCGCTCTGGCCGGTGCCATTGCCGGCGGCGCGCTGCAAACCGCCCGCAGCTATGGCAACCGCCTGCTCGGCAAGATCAAAGGGCAGCGGGAACTGACGGTCGACGACAACGTGCTGCGCCTGTTGGCTCTGCGTCAGCGGCAACTGCTGCAAGCGCTGAATACCCGAGGCCATGCGGCGATGGATGCCGTTCAGGTGGCGACGCCGCAGGACAAGACCTGGCGCGAAGGCAAGCTGCCGGAGGCGCTGAACATCGCCCGGGCCCATCCGCAGTGGTCGTCGCTCAATCCGCACCCGAAACTGAATCAGGCCCAGCGTCAGGAACAGATCGATGAGCTGGTGAGCAACGTCCTCGAACTCTAGAACCAGCCAACCTTGAGGAACTGTTTGACCAGCGCCGTCACGCGGCTGCGATCCGTGCGATTGGCGCGCCCGTCGTTGTCGACGTCCGAACACAGGACAACCTCGAAGCCGCCATCGTTATCGAGGTCGTGGACGGCTGCTTTATAAGCGATGGTTTCGCCCTCGTGAAAGTGCAACCTCACTGACTCCGGCGTTCCATCGCTGCCGGAGTTCAGGGCAAAGATTCGCAAATGCCGAGCGTCTTCATCGGCGGCGTTGAACCAGGCACATTTCAGATAGGTGCCGGAGAAGCTCCGCAGTTGCGCCACCTCTCGAGCCGAGGCTTCGCGCCAGTCCTGTTCGGTGTGATGAAAGCGCAGCTGGACACTGTCCCCCGCACCGCTGCCGGATCGATCCCGAGCAATCACTTTCAAAAAACGCATCCGTGCGCTCCTTCGGCAAAGCACCAGTCTGGGCCGAAGGGGCAACACGCGCCATGCACCGTTTCCCGGTTTGGCGTAAGAAGGTTCAGCGCGCTTCGCGTGACAGCACGGTAAAAGCCTTGTGCTTCAGCACCGCAAGATCCATCACCGGCACCGCCATCTCCTTCGCCAGCTCATCCCACTGGCGCATCCGCAGACTGACAGCACAAAGCGGATCCTGCTCGAACGCATCCGCTTCAGCCTCGGTCATCACCCCGCCCTGATACTCCAGGGTGCGGCGGCTGGCTTCGCTCAAGCGTTCGTAATAGCCCGGCTCCCTGAGCGTCAGATAGCGCTTGGCCTGGACGTGATATTCCACCAGCCGTGCCAGGCGCTCGCTGAATCCGGCTTCACGCAAATAGTCCGCACCGAGCCGTTCGTGACTGACCACGCCGTAACCGCCCATGTTCTCCGCACCTTCGGCACACAAGTGACCGATGTCGTGGAAGAACGCGGCGAGCACCACTTCGTCGTCGAAGCCTTCGGCGATGGCCAGTTGCGCGGCTTGGGACATGTGCTCGATCTGCGACACCGGTTCGCCGATGTAGTCACTGGCGCCGAAGCGCTCATAGAGCCCGAACACCCGGTCAATGACTTGCTCGTGATTCAACATCAACGCTCTCCGAAAAGCTGTGAGACATTGCGTTCGGCCATGGCTGGGCCGACGCTCATGCCGACGCCGCTGTGCATCAGCGCCACACTCAGCCCCGGCGCCGGACGCAGGAACGAAAACGGCCCCGGCCCCCGGGAACCATAGACACCCTGCCAGCGCTCGACCACTTGCACCTTGCAGCCAAGGGTCTGCTCGGCCAGTTCGAGCATCCAGTTGTCGACCTGCTCGGCGTTGAACGGTGAAGGATCACTGCCGTAATGGTGCGAGTCGCCGATGATCAGTTCGCCGTAAGGCGTCGGGCTGATCAGCAGGTGAATGCCGTTTTCCTGCAGGTGCGGTTGCTCGCGCAGGATCTGCGCCTGTACTGCGGCCGCTTCCGGCAGATCGGCGAAGGCGCCGTAATGCACGCAACTGAGGCCGGTGAGCAAGGCGTGTTGCAGGTTCAGCTCGATCTGCGGCCGGGCGCGGAGCATTTGCAGGCGGCAGATCTGCGGGTCGAGGGCGGCAATCGGCTCGGCCAGCAAGGTCTGATAATCGTGGCCGGAGCAGACGATGATCTGCTCGGCGGTGAAGAGTCCGGCGGTGCTGTGCAGGCGCCCAGGTTCGACGTCGCGCACCAGCGTCGAGAAGTGAAACTCGACGCCGAGTTCGCGACGCAGGTAATCGATCAGTGCCGGAATCGCTTCCCGGGAATACAGCTGTTGATCGTCCATGCCGTGCAACGCGGCGCGGTGATGGCTGAACTGGCCACCATACAGATCACGCAACGCGGCACCGCGCAGCAGCTCGACGCGGTAGTCGTGCTCCACGGCGCGCCCGGCGCAGAAGGCTTCGAGCAAGTGCTCTTCCGCCTCGGTGCGGACGAACAGGTACGAACCGTTGCGCTTGAGTTGCAGGCCGGCGAGCTGTGCCCACTGGCCCCAGATTTCGCGGCTGGCCTTGGCCAGTTCGAGCATCGGGCCCGGTGGCTGGCCGGTGACCAGTGCCTGGCCGAAGTTGCGTACCGATGCGCCAACAGGTGTGGCAGTGCGCTCGAAAACCGTGACCTTGAGACCGCGCCGGGCGGCGGCGTAAGCATGGGACAGGCCCAAAATGCCGGCGCCTACGATCAGCAAGTCTTTGTGTTGTGTCATTGAGAAGTGCTCTGAATGAGAGACCGCTTTCGCGAGCAGGCTCGCTCCCAAAGGGGATTCTTGGTGCACACAGAATTTGCGTTCACTGAAGATCCAATGTGGGAGCGAGCCTGCTCGCGATAGGCCCCTGTCAGTCGATGAAGATCTTACTTGGCAGCGACTTTCTCGGACTTGCCGTCATAGCGCTTGCGCCATTCGGTCAGGATCTCGTCGCGGTTCTTCGAAGCCCAGGCAAAGTCGTTCTTGATCAGGCGCTGTTCGTAGTCGGCCGGCAGTTCGGTCTGCGGCTTGGCGATGCCCGGTTGGGCGAGGACGGCGAAGTTTTCCTTGTACAGATCCATCGCCGGGACGCTGGCGGAGAAGTCAGCCAGTTTCTTCGCGGCCTCTTCATGCGGCGTGCCTTTGATCACGGCAGTCGCTTCGATCTCCCAGCCCAGGCCTTCCTTCGGCAGGATGATGTCCAGCGGCGCGCCCTGACGTTTCAGCTGAACGGCCGGGTATTCGAAGGAAATCCCGATCGGGAATTCGCCAGCGGCCGCCAGTTTGCAAGGCTTGGAACCGGAGTGAACGTACTGGCCGATATTCTGGTGCAGGCCGTCCATGTAAGCCCAGCCCTGTTTCTCGCCGAAGGTTTGCAGCCAGGCGCTGACGTCGAGGAAACCGGTGCCGGACGAGGCCGGGTTCGGCATCACGATCTTGCCTTTGTACTCAGGCTTGGTCAGGTCCTGCCAGCTCACCGGTTTGGTCAGGCCCTGCTTCTCGGCCTCGACGGTGTTGAAGCAAATGGTTGCGGCCCAGACGTCCATGCCGACCCAGGCTGGCGGGTTGGCGGCGTCGCGGTAGTTCGCGCCGATCTTGCCCAGGTCCTTCGGCGCATAGCTTTGCAGCATGCCTTGCTGATCGAGGATCGCCAGGCTCGAAGCAGCCAGGCCCCATACCGCGTCAGCCTGTGGGCGATCCTTTTCGGCCAGCAGTTTGGCAGTGATGATCCCGGTGGAGTCGCGCACCCATTTGATCTCGACGTCCGGGTTGGCCTTTTCGAACGCAGCCTTGTAGGCGGTCAGCTGTTCGGCTTCGAGGGCGGTGTACACCGTCAACTCGGTTTTTGCCGCGAAGGCATTCAGGCTGAAAGTAGCGAGCACAGCAGCGGCCAGGGCCATAGGCTTGAACATGATCGTTTTCCTGTAGGTGAGTTGAGGCTAAAGGGACAAGTCGTGGATCAGTGGCCGGGCGCCGTTTGCCGCCAGGCCTGGGAACGGCGCAGCAAGCCGCGCGAAGCCCACGCCAGCAGCAAGGACACGCCCGCCGAGGTGAACAGAATCAGGGTCGACATCGCTGCCGCGCCGCCGACGTTGCCGGCGTCATCCATGTTCAGCACCGCCACCGCCGCGAGGATGGTGTCGGGGCTGTAGAGGAAGATCGCCGCCGACACGGTGGTCATGGCCGAGACGAACAGGTAGCGCACGATGTCCAGCAGCGCCGGCAGGCAGATCGGCACGGTGACCCGCAGGTAATGCCGGTACAGCGGCGCCTTGAGCGACAGCGCGGCGGCTTCGAACTCGGCATCGAGTTGACGCAACGCGGTGGTGGCGGTCATCTGCGCAGTGGTCAGATAGTGAGCAATGGTGCAGACGATCAGCAGGGTCATGGTCCCGTACAGCACGTGCAGCGGGTTGCCGGTGAGGTTGAAGAAGAAGACATAACCCAGACCCAGCACCAGCCCCGGCACCGCCATCGGTACGAAACTGAGCATGCGCAGCGTCAGATTCAGCCCGCGCTGGCTGCGGGTCTTTTCCATCAGGTAGGCACCGGTGAAGATCAGCACGCTGCCGATCAACGCCGTGCCCAGCGCCATTTTCAGACTGTTGCCGTAGGCCAGCCAGCCACCTCCAGCGGTCTCGTTGAACTGGTAGTGGTTGAGCGACAGCGACAGGTTGTACGGCCAGAACTTCACCAGCGACGAGAACACCGCCATGCCGAACACCAGCAGCAACGCCGCGCTGATCAGCAGGACGATGGCCAGATAACAGGCGTCGCGCTTCTTCGACGGCGCCGGTTTGAACACCTGGGCACGGCCGCTCATGGAGTCGCCGTGACGACGACGCAGCCAGGCATCGACACCGAAGCTGAACAGTGCCGGCAGCAGCAGAACCATGCCGATCAAGGCGCCGCGACCGAATTGCTGCTGGCCGACCACTGCTTTGTAGGCTTCCAGCGCCAGCACTTGATAGTCGCCACCGACCACCACCGGCACACCGAAATCGGTGATGGTCAGGGTGAAGACGAGGCAGAACGCGGCGAACACAGCCTGACGGGTTGCCGGCCAGGTGATGCTGCGAAAGGCCTTCGCCGGACTGGCACCCATGCTCGACGCAGCATCGAACAGTCGCGCATCCGCCAGCGACAGGGCTGACAGCAAAATCATCAAGGCGTGTGGAAAGGTGTAGATCACCTCACCCAGAACAATCCCCCAGAAGCCGTAGATGTTGTCCGACAGCAGCCCGCGCAACATGCCTTGGTTGCCGAACAGATAGACCAGCGCAATCCCCGGCAGCATCGATGGCGCCATTAGTGGCAGCAGCGAAATCCCGCGCCAGATGCCTTTTGCCGGAATCAACGTGCGCTGCAAGGCGTAGGCAAACAGGTAGGCCAGCGGTACGACGATGGCCGCGACGCTGAGGGAAACTTTCAGGCTGTTACCAAGCAACCAGTGGAAGTTGTCGCTGGTCACCAGTTCCTTGGCGGCAAGCCAGCCACCGCCCTGCCCGGCTTCGCTGCTGAAGCCGCGCCAGAAGATCGCCAGCAAGGGCAACAGCACCGCCACACCGAGCAGCACCAGCAGCAGGAGTTTGCCGCCGAGGACGAAGATCCGGTCGCCGACCTCGGCCCCGGACACCTGCCGCGCCTGCTTTTGCGGTAGCGGCAGTGCGAGGTTGCTGTTCATCAGGCAAACACCTGCAGGCTGCGTGGCGGCAAGGCAACCATGATCTGCTGGGCGCCGAGGCGCGGCATGGCTTCCGGCGCCAGTTCAGCAAGCAAGGCATGACCGGGCAATTGATCGAGCTCGAAGCTCATGCGGCAGCGGTTGCCGAGGAAAGTGATCTCGCGGACCTTGGCCGGGAACAGGTTTTCTTCGTGCACCAGCGGATTGACGTTGATCGCTTCCGGGCGGCAGAACAGTCGGCCCGACGGACTGTGGACGCTGCCGTCGGCCAGACGCAGGTTCATCCCGCCGACCTTGGCGTGACTGTCGCTGCTGCGCTGGAACGGCAGCCAGTTGCCCTGGCCGACGAACTCGGCCACGAACGGCGTGGCCGGGCGGCTGTAGATTTCCTGCGGGGTGGCGTACTGCTCGACCTTGCCGTTGTTCATCACGGCGATGCGGTCGGCCATCAGCATGGCTTCGTCCTGATTGTGGGTGACCATCAGGGTGGTGATACCGAGGTTGCGTTGCAGCTGGCGCAGCTCGGTGCACAGATGCTCGCGGACCCGGGCGTCGAGGGCCGACATCGGTTCGTCGAGCAACAGCAGCGACGGCGCCGGCGCCAAGGCACGGGCCAGCGCCACACGTTGCTGCTGGCCGCCGGACAACTGGCCCGGGTATTTTTTCTCACTGCCGCTGAGGCCGACAAGTTCCAGCATCTGACCGACGCGACGGCGCACTTCATCGCGACCGCTGCCGGCGAGGCCGTAGGCAATGTTCGCTTCGACGGTCAGGTTGGGGAACAGCGCGTAGGACTGGAACAGGATGCCGTAGTCCCGGGCCTGCGGCGCGAGGTGGGAAACGTCGCGATCGCCGAGGTACAACTCGCCGCTGTCCTGCTTCTCCAGACCGGCGATACAGCGCAGTAACGTGGTCTTGCCACAGCCCGACGGGCCGAGCAGGCACACCAGCTCACCGGCCGCAACATCGAGGGAGACGTTATCCAGCGCTGTGAAGGCGCCGAAGCGCTTCTGCACGCCGCGCACTTTCATCGGAGCGCCGGGGTTGGTCAGGGCAGTTGCGATTGCAGGGTTCATGGACAGGCCTCATCAAGCAGATGAGACGAATCCTAGAGTTGTAATGCGTCGGTCATATGGCAACGAGGCAAAATCGACCGATAGTGGTATTCAGGGATTTGGGTTGATCAGGCCGGAGACATTTCCTGCGCCAGCCCGAGAAACGCCGCCGGCAAGCGCGCATTCTTGCGTTCCTTCAGGCAGTAAAGGTATTCGGGAATCTGCGGCGCATTCTCGAGCGTCAGCACCCGCAACTGCGGATCGTGCGGCACTTCCTGACGGGCAATGATGCTGATGCCGATGTTGCGCAGCACCGCCTCGCGGATCGACTCGCGGCTACCGATCTCCAGCAACGGCCCGAAACTGACCCCGGCACCGGCCAGCAACTCTTCGGTCAGGCGACGGGTGGTCGAGCCCGGCTCGCGCATCAACAGGGTATGCCCGGCCAGCGCGTTCAGCGTCACATGGTCGTGCGCCGCCAGTGGATGATTGCGATGCACCGCCAGCACCAGCGGATCGCTGCCGAGCACCCGGCGGATCAGCCGCGCATCGTCGAGCAACTGCGACGACGCCGCGACATCCACCCGGTAATCCTCCAGCGCTTCGAGCACTTGCTGTGAATTGCCGATTTCCACTGAGACCTCCACCTGCGGCAGGCGCTCGCGGAAGGTCTTCACCAGATCGAGGATGTAATACGGCGCCGTGGCGGCGATGCGCAACGTGCCCTGCACCTGACCGCTGTTACGCAGGAAGAATTCGATATCGGCCTCCTGCTGCAACAACGCCTTGACCATCGGCAGCAGCCGCGCGCCTTCATCGCTGACACTCAGCCGTCGGCCGCCACGATAGAACAGCTCCACCGAATACTGGCTTTCCAGATTGCGGATCTGGGTGGTCACGGTCGGTTGGCTGAGTCCAAGCTTCTTCGCCGCCAGCGTGATGCTGCCCAGGCGGGCCACCATGTAAAACGCTTTCAGCTCGGCACTCAGCACAACCGTCCCTCTTCCTCTATTTGCGCAACAGGCGCAAACCGTTGAACACCACCAGCAGGCTCACGCCCATGTCGGCAAACACCGCCATCCACATGGTGGCGAGCCCGGCGAAGGTTACCCCAAGAAAGATAGCCTTGATCACCAGTGCCAACGCAATGTTCTGTTTCAGGATGCTGGCCGTGTTGCGGGACAGACTGATGAAGGCCGGAATCTTGCGCAGATCGTCGTCCATCAGGGCGACATCGGCGGTTTCAATCGCTGTATCCGTGCCGGCCGCCGCCATCGCAAAACCGATCTCCGCCCGAGCCAGTGCCGGTGCGTCGTTGATGCCGTCGCCAACCATGCCGACCCGTCGGCCCTGCGCATACAGGTCTTCGATGGCTTGCAATTTGTCGGTCGGCAACAAGTCGCCCTTGGCCTGATCGATCCCGACCTGCGCCGCAATCGCCTGCGCGGTGTGGACGTTGTCGCCGGTCAGCATCAGGGTTTTCACGCCCAGATCGTGCAACTGGCGGATCGCCTCGCGGCTAGTTTCCTTGACGGTGTCGGCCACGGCGAACAATGCCAGCGGGCCGGAGCTGTCGAGCAGCAACACCACGGACTTGCCCTGTTTCTCCAGCGCGAACAGCTTTTCTTCCAGTTGCGGCGAGCACAGGCCCAGTTCTTCCACCAGTCGGTGATTGCCCAAATGGTAGGCCTGGCCGTTGACCTCACCTTTCACACCGCGCCCGGCCAGGGCTTCGAAGTTATCCACAACCAGCGGCGCGAAACCTTTATCCACAGCCGCGTTGGCGATGGCCAGCGACACCGGGTGATCGGAGCGCCCGGCCAGCGCAGCGGCAATGGCCGGAGCCGTGGCGTCGGCGGTCGGGTCGAGGGACAGGTAATCGGTCTGCACCGGTTTGCCGTGGGTGATGGTGCCGGTCTTGTCGAGGGCCAGATAGTCGAGCTTGAAACCGCCCTCCAGGTACACGCCGCCCTTGACCAGAATGCCTTTGCGCGCCGCCGCCGCGAGGCCGCTGACGATGGTCACCGGGGTGGAAATCACCAGTGCGCACGGGCACGCGACCACCAGCAGCACCAAAGCGCGGTAGATCCAGTCGAACCATGCAGCGCCCATGAACAGCGGCGGGATGATCGCCACGGCCAGGGCCAGAACAAAGACCACAGGGGTGTAGATCTTCGAGAACTGATCGACGAAGCGCTGGGTCGGCGCCCGTGCGCCTTGTGCCTGTTCCACGGCGTGGATGATCCGCGCCAGGGTGGAGTTGTTGGCCGCTGCGGTCACTGTGTATTCCAGCGAACCGGCCTGGTTGATGGTGCCGGCGAAGACTTTATCACCGACGGTTTTTTCCACCGGCAGGCTTTCACCGGTGATCGGCGCCTGATCGATGGTCGTGCTGCCGCTGACGACTTCACCGTCCAGCGCGATACGCTCGCCAGGTTTCACCCGCACCCGGGCGCCGAGATCGATGCTTTTCACATCCAGCTCGACCCAGTTGCCGTCCTCCTGCAACACAGTCGCCTGTTCTGGCGTCATCTGCATCAAACCGCTGATGGCGTTCCGCGCGCGGTCCAGCGAGCGCGCTTCGATCAGCTCGGCCACGGTGAACAGGAACATCACCATCGCCGCTTCCGGCCACTGGCCGATCAACACGGCGCCGGTCACGGCGATGCTCATCAGGGCGTTGATGTTGAGGTTGCGGTTCTTCAGGGCGATCCAGCCCTTCTTGTAGGTGGTCAGGCCGCCGCTGAGGATCGAGATCAGCGCGATGATCGCCACCACCCAGGTCGGCGCGGCGCTGGTGAAGTGGATCACTTCGGCAGCGAGCGCACCGACGCCGGACAGCGCCAGTGGCCACCAGTGTTTTTTCACCGGGGCGGCGGCCGGGGCATCAACGCCCGCTTCCAGTGGCTCGGCCTGCATGCCGAGGGATTTGATCGCGTCGATGATCGGCGCAGTATCCGGCAGATTGTGGGTCACGCCGAGCACGCGGTTGATCAGGTTGAACTCCAGCTGCTGGATCCCGGCCAGTTTGCCAAGCTTGTTCTGGATCAGCGTCTGCTCGGTCGGACAGTCCATTGCTTCGATGAGAAAACTGCTCAACCGGGCGTCGGCGCTTTTCGCTTCGCTCAGTTGTACCAGCGCCGGCGCAGCGGCTTTCGATGAACAGCAGGAATCGCCGCCGTGGGAATGCTTATGCACAGGCTGCAATTTATGACTGTGATCGTGCCCGTCGCCCGGTTTGTGGGTGTGAGGGTGGGTGTGCTGGGAATCGCTCATTGGTCGCGTCCATGAAGGTGCCTGTTGCCAAGTAAAGACCCTGTAGCCACTATAGGGTCAAGCACCCTTTTGGAGATTGCCGTCATGAAGATCGGAGAACTGGCGAAACAGACCGATTGCGCCGTGGAAACCATCCGCTACTACGAGCGCGAAAACCTGCTGCCGGAGCCGGCCCGCAGCGATGGCAACTACCGCGTCTACACCCAGGCCCACGCCGAGCGCCTGACCTTTATCCGCAACTGCCGCACCCTCGACATGACCCTCGAAGAAATCCGCAGCCTGCTCGCCTTGCGCGACAGCCCGCAGGATCAGTGCGAGAGCGTGAATGCGCTGATCGACGAGCACATCCAGCACGTCAAGGCGCGGATCGACGGGTTGCTGGCGTTGCAGACGCAACTGCTCGACCTGCGCCAGCGTTGTGGCGAAGGGCCGGAGGCGGATCAGTGCGGGATCCTGCAGCGGCTGGAGGTGAGTGGCGGGGTTGTGGCGACGGAAGTCGAGCATTCGCATGTGGGCCGCAGTCACGGCCATTAAGAACCCCGGAAACGACTGAGGGAGCCATTTGGCTCCCTCAGTGTTTTGATCACCCGTGCTTCAGACCGCCATCGGCGCAGTCATCGGCGCATGGTGCTCGTAGCCTTCCAGCGAGAAGTCGCTCGGCTCTACCAGCTCCAGCCATTCCGGCTGGTACACACCGGTCTTGGCAAACTCCGGCACACGATCCGAAATCTTCAGCTTCGGCATGGCGAACGGCTCGCGCTTGAGCTGTTCATTGAGCATGTCGAGGTGGTTTTCGTAGACGTGGGCATCACCGATGAAATAGGTGAACCAGCGCGGCGTGTAGCCGGTCAGGCGACCGATCAGACTCAGCAGCGCGGCGCCTTCGGTGAGGTTGAACGGTGTGCCCAGGCCCAGATCGTTGGAGCGGATGTAGAGGGTCAGAGAAATCTCTTTGGTCTCGACATTCGGGTGGAACTGGTACAGCAGATGGCACGGCGGCAGGGCCATTTCATCGAGCTGGGCGCAGTTCCAGCCGTGGAACAGGATGCGGCGGCTGCCCGGGTCCTTGATGATCGTGTCGACGCACTGGCGCACCTGATCGATGGCTTTGTACAGCACCACGTAGGCCTGGCCGTCTTCTTCGCCCTGGGCAATCTGCTTGTAGCCGTTGCTCAGGGTTTGTTCGATGGCGGCGGTGTTGCTCAGCGGGATCTGCTTGTACGCCGGCCATTTGCGCCATTGCACACCGTAGATTTCGCCGAGGTCGTCTTCGCCCTGACGGAACGGGTTGGCCAGCCACTGAGCGTTTTCGTTGGCGTTCTGATCCCAGACCTTGCAGCCCAGCGCACGGAATTCGGCGGCGTTGTTCACGCCACGCAGAAAGCCGCACATCTCGCCGATGGCCGATTTGAAGGCCATCTTGCGGGTGGTGATCGCCGGGAAACCTTCCTGCAGATCGAAGCGCAGCATCGCGCCCGGAAAGCTGATGGTGTTCACGCCGGTACGGTTGGCCTGTTTGGTGCCGTTGTTGATGACGTGCGACACCAGATCGAGATATTGCTTCATGAGTTACCTGTGTCCTTGAGCCCCGGCGAACTGCGCCGGGGTTCGAATATTTAAGCTGTCGGGGCAACCGGCGCCGACGGGGCACGGCGGTAGGCCAGCCAGATCAGGAACAGCCCGCCGATGATCATCGGTACGCAGAGGATCTGACCCATGGTCAGCCAGTTCCAGGCCAGGTAGCCCAGCTGCGCGTCCGGCACGCGGACGAATTCGACGATGAAACGGAAGATGCCATAGAACAGCGCGAACATGCCCGAGACCGCCATGGTTGGACGCGGCTTGCGCGAGAACAGCCAGAGGATCAGGAACAGCGCGACGCCTTCGAGCGCGAACTGATACAGCTGCGACGGGTGACGCGGCAGTTGCGCCGGGTCGCTGAACGGCGGGAACACCATGGCCCACGGCACGTCGGTGGCCTTGCCCCACAGCTCGGCGTTGATGAAGTTGCCGATACGCCCGGCGCCCAGACCGATCGGCACCATCGGCGCGACGAAGTCCATCAGCTGGAAGAACGACTTGCCATTACGCTTGCCGAACCACAACGCCGCCAGCATCACGCCGATGAAGCCGCCGTGGAACGACATGCCGCCCTTCCACACTTCGAAAATCAGCGTCGGGTTGGCGATGTAGGCGCTCAGATCGTAGAACAGCACATAGCCCAGTCGCCCGCCGACAATCACGCCCATCGACAGCCAGAACACCAGGTCGGAGAGTTTCTCCTTGGTCCAGGTCGGGTCGAAACGGTTGAGCCGGCGCGACGCCAGCAGCCACGCACCGCCGATGCCGACCAGATACATCAGGCCGTACCAATGGATTTTCAGCGGACCGATGGCCAGGGCCACCGGGTCGATCTGCGGGTAAGGCAGCATTGCGACTCCTCGTTAGAGTTCAAATCTTCAAAATTCCCGGGCGACGCTGCCACCTCAGGATTAAGCCAGGATTGTGGCCTGCTCGGAACAGACGCCTCAGAACAGAAAGCTCAGCCCCACGCAGAACAGCAAAGCGGCGAACAGCCGTTTCAGCAACTTCGGCGACAACTTGTGCGCCAGCCGCGCGCCGATCCGGGCGAACACCATGCTGGTCAGCGCAATGCCCAGCAGCGCCGGCAGATACACAAACCCGAGACTATGGGCCGGCAGCAATGGATCATGCCAGCCCAGAATCATGAAACTTATTGCACTTGCCAAAGCGATCGGCAGGCCACAGGCCGACGAGGTCGCCACGGCCTGCTGCATCGGCACGCTGCGCCAGGTCAGGAACGGCACGGTCAGCGAGCCGCCGCCAATGCCGAAAATCGCCGACGCCCAGCCGATCACACTGCCGGCCACGGTCAGACCAAGTTTGCCCGGCACCGTTCGACTGGCCTTGGGTTTGACGTCCAGCGCCAGCTGCGCCGCGATCACCAGGGCGAACACACCGATGATCTTCTGCAGGTTGGGCCCGGAGATCGCTTCAGCGGTCAGCGCGCCGAAACCGGCACCGAGCAGGATCCCGACAGTCATCCAGGCAAAAATCGGCCAGCGCACCGCCCCGCGTCGATGGTGTTCACGCACGGCGTTGACCGAGGTGAAGATGATCGTCGCCAGCGACGTGCCGACGGCCAGGTGGGTCAGGATCGACGGATCGAAACCCTGCAAGGTGAAACTGAACACCAGCACCGGGACGATGATGATCCCGCCGCCAACCCCGAACAGCCCCGCCAGTACGCCTGCACAGGCACCCAGCGCCAGATAGAGCAGAAATTCCATGACTGCCTCCAGAGGCGCATCCCAAAACCGGAGCGGCATGGTAACGGATGCATGGCCTTCGGCTCCACTGGCGATGGATGCACGGACGATGTCTGCGTAGAGTGGGCAGAAAACACACAAGGACCACCTTATGTGCCTGATCGTTTTCGCCTGGCGGCCCGGGCACGCCCAGCCGCTGATCGTCGCGGCCAACCGTGACGAATTCTACGCCCGGCCCAGCCTGCCGCTGGCCCAGTGGCCCGAGTCGCCACAGGTTCATGCCGGACGGGATCTGGAGGCCGGCGGCACCTGGCTCGGCCTCGGCGCCAACGGCCGCTTTGCCGCGCTGACCAACATCCGCGATCCGCATCAGCCTCCGGCCCGGCGCTCTCGGGGCGAACTGGTGGCGGGATTTCTGACCGCAAACCTGTCGATCGATGACTATTTGTCCGACGTTGTCGCCCGCTCGCCGGAGTATGCCGGGTTCAATCTGCTGCTGGGCAATGCCAACGAGCTGTGGCATTTCAACGCCCGGTCTTCGGAACCGGTGATGCTGCAGCCGGGCATTTATGGACTTTCAAACGCGGGGCTGGATACGCCGTGGCCGAAACTGCTCAAGGCCAAGGCGGCATTGAGTGCGGTGCTGGATGATCCGCAGCCCGAGCGGTTGCTGGCGTTGCTGGGGGATGCGCAGACGGCGCCGTTTGCCGAGCTGCCGGATACCGGCGTGGGGCTGGCGACCGAGTCGCTGCTGTCGAGTGTGTTTATTGCCAGCCAGAGTTACGGGACCCGGGCGAGTACGGCGCTGATCGTGCAGGCGGACGGGACGCGGCGGATGGTGGAGCGCAGTTTCGGGCCGTATGGCGGGCATCTGGGGGAAGTGGAGATCAATCTCTGAAGATCGCAGCCCGAAGGCTGCGATCTTCTGTTCAGAGCGGTTTGACCATCCGCGATAACCCGAGACTCTTCAGCGCCAGTTGCAGCGAGCTGTGGATAACTTGCGGGTTGTCGATGGTCATCAGTTCCGCCAGCAGATCCTTCGCCTTGCTCAGGTTGATCTGACGCAGCATCCACTTCACCTTCGGCAGGTTGGTGGCGTTCATTGACAGGCTGTCGAAGCCCATCGCCATCAACAGCACCGCGGCCGCCGGGTCACCGGCCATCTCGCCGCAGATACTCACCGGCTTGCCTTCGGCATGGGCGTCGCGCACGACGATCTGCAAGGCTTGCAGCACCGCCGGGTGCAGGTAGTCGTAGAGGTCGGCCACACGCGGGTTGTTGCGGTCCACGGCCAGCAGATACTGGGTGAGGTCGTTGGAACCCACCGACAGGAAATCCACCATCCGCGCCAGTTCTCTGGTCTGGTAGACCGCCGCCGGAATCTCGATCATCACGCCCACCGGCGGCATCGGCACATCGGTGCCTTCGTCGCGCACTTCGCCCCAGGCCCGATGGATCAGGTGCAACGCTTCTTCGAGCTCATGGATGCCGGAGATCATCGGCAACAGGATCCGCAGGTTGTTCAGGCCTTCGCTGGCCTTGAGCATCGCACGGGTCTGCACCAGGAAGATTTCCGGGTGGTCGAGGGTGACGCGGATCCCGCGCCAGCCAAGGAACGGGTTGTCTTCCTTGATCGGGAAGTACGACAGCGCCTTGTCACCGCCGATGTCCAGCGTACGCATGGTCACCGGTTGCGGGTGGAACGCGGCGAGCTGCTCGCGGTAGATCGCCAGTTGTTCCTTCTCGCTCGGGAAGCGCTGGTTGATCATGAACGGCACTTCGGTGCGGTACAGGCCGACACCTTCGGCCCCACGCTTCTGCGCCCGCGCCACGTCCGCCAGCAGGCCGGTGTTGACCCACAGCGGCATGCGGTGACCGTCGAGGGTCACGCACGGCAAGTCGCGCAGGGTATCGAGGCCCAGCGCCAGTTGCTTCTCTTCTTCCACCACGTCGGCGAATTGCTTGATCAGCACTTCGCTCGGGTTGGTATAGATTTCGCCCTTGATCCCGTCGACGATCATCGGGATGCCATCGACCTTGGCGTACGGCAAGTCGACTACACCCATCACCGTCGGAATACCCATGGCCCGGGCCAGGATCGCGACGTGGGAGTTACCCGAACCCAGTACCGAGACCAGCCCCACCAGCTTGCCTTCCGGCACTTCGCCGAGCTGGGTGGCGGTCAACTCTTCACTGACCAGGATGGTGTTGTCGGGGAAAACCATGTTGGTCGTGCGGTCTTCCTGCAGGTAGGCCAGCAGACGGCGACCGAGGTCACGCACATCCGACGCCCGCTCACGCAGGTATTCATCGTCCATCAATTCGAAACGGTTGACGTGGTCGGTCACCACCTGACGCAGCGCGCCCTGGGCCCACTGACCCGTCTTGATCACGGTTTTGACTTCGTTACCGAGGGACGCGTCATCGAGCATCATCTGGTACACGTCGAACAACGCGCGTTCTTCGGGACGCAACTGGGTGGCCAGTTTGGTCGACAGGTTGCGCATGTCGGCGCGCACGCCTTCAAGCGCCTTCTTGAACAGTCTTATTTCGGCATCGATGTCGTCGACAGACTTGTCCGGCACGACATCGAGGTCGGCTGGCGGCAACATGACCACCGCCGTACCGACCGCCGCGCCCGGCGAACCCGGCACACCGACGAACTTGGCTTCCTGGATGCCCTTGCCCTGACGGCCCAGGCCACGGATCGACCCGGTGGCCTCGGCGTGGGCGATTACGCCGGCGAGCTGCGCGCTCATGGTCACGAGGAAGGCTTCTTCACCTTCATCGAACTGGCGGCGTTCTTTCTGCTGGATGACCAACACGCCGACGACGCGGCGGTGGTGAATGATCGGCGCCCCGAGAAACGAGGCGTAGCGCTCCTCGCCGGTTTCGGCGAAGTAGCGGTAGCGCGGGTGATCCGCGGCATTTTCGAGGTTCAAGGGTTCTTCACGCGTGCCGACCAGGCCGACCAGACCTTCGTTGGGTGCCATGCTGACCTTGCCGATCGAGCGCTTGTTCAAGCCCTCGGTGGCCATCAGGACGAAGCGGTTGGTCTCGGGATCAAGCAGATAGACCGAGCAGACCTGGCTGCCCATGGCCTCTTTGACGCGCAACACAATAATCCCCAACGCCGCCTTGAGATCCTTGGCGGAGTTAACTTCCTGGACGATCTTGCGCAGCGTATTGAGCATGGCTCGGGGTCGAACTCCGTCGTCAGTCGCGCGCTAAAAGGCGCGGGGCAAGCTCTTTGAGAGCGCGGCGATACACCTCGCGCTTGAATGTCACCACCTGGCCCAGCGGATACCAATAGCTGACCCAGCGCCAGCCATCGAACTCCGGTTTACCGGTCAAATCCATCCGCACCCGCTGCTCGTTGGAGATCAGGCGCAGGAGAAACCACTTCTGTTTCTGGCCGATGCACAGCGGTTGGCTGTGGGTTCGCACCAGACGTTGCGGCAAACGATAGCGCAACCAGCCTCGGGTACAGGCGAGAATTTCAACATCTTCGCGTTCCAGGCCCACTTCTTCGTTCAACTCGCGGTACAAGGCGTCTTCCGGCGTCTCCTCGGGATTGATTCCTCCCTGTGGAAACTGCCAGGCATCTTGATTGATACGGCGAGCCCATAGCACCTGTCCGGCGTCATTCGTCAGAATGATCCCGACATTAGGACGGAAACCATCGGGGTCGATCACGGCAACAACCTCGCAAACGCATGTCGCCGCATTGTTCCACAAAGCTTGTGAAGGCGGCAACGAAGGTTCCGAGCTTATGTGCACTCTTGTGAAAAGACCGTATTCTTGTGGCCTTTTTACTGACTTTTCAGCGGGTAACTGCAATGCGCCTGGCTTTATTCGATTTGGACAACACCCTTCTGGGCGGCGACAGCGATCACGCCTGGGGCGACTATCTGTGCGAACGCGGCTTCCTCGACCCGATCGCCTACAAGGCGCGCAACGACGAGTTCTACCAGGATTACCTGGCGGGCAGACTGGATAACGCCGCGTACCTGAACTTCTGCCTGGAAATCCTCGGCCGCACCGACATGGCCGTGCTCGAGCAATGGCACAGCGACTTCATGCGCGACTGCATCGAGCCACTGATGCTGCCAAAAGCGGTCGAGCTGCTGAAAAAGCACCGCGATGCCGGCGACAAACTGGTGATCATCACTGCCACCAACCGCTTCGTCACCGCACCGATTGCCGTGCGCCTGGGCGTTGAAACCCTGATCGCCACCGAGTGCGAGATGCAGGACGGCCGCTACACCGGCCGCAGCACCGACGTGCCGTGCTTCCGCGAAGGCAAGGTGACGCGCCTGAACCGCTGGCTGGAAGAGACCGGGCATTCGCTGGAAGACAGCTACTTCTACAGCGACTCGATGAATGACCTGCCGCTGCTGGAGCAGGTGGCGAATCCGGCGGCAGTCGACCCGGATCCGAATCTGCGGGCCGAGGCTGAGAAGCGTGGCTGGCCGGTGATCAGTCTGCGCGACTGACTACGCCTTCGTCGGAACGCCGCCCGGGGCAAGCCCGCTCCCACATTGGATCTGTGTCGCACACAAATTCCCTGTGGGAGCGAGCCTGCTCGCGATTGGGGTCGACTCGATACCAGGCCTTAAACCGGCTTGGCGCCCATCAATCCGGCAATCGCGACAAAACAGACAAAACTGAACAACGCCAGGGCAAAGCTGAACCGGCCAACGCCGCCCGGCGTCTTGCGCAAGCGGTTCAAGCGCACCAGCAGCCAGAACCACGCCAGCGCCGCCACGGTGTACAGCACGCTGGAGGCCAGAATCCACGTCTGCCCCAGCGGCCAGCCCACCAGATGCACCATCCACCAGCCGGTGAACGGCATGCTCAGCAGCGCCAGGCCCATCAGTAGCCAGACAAACACCCGTGGCCGCTGCAACGTGCGGCTGCCCGCCGTCGCATCACCCTTGCGCCGGGCCAGCAAAACCCAGACGCCCAGTCCCAGCGCACTCGCCAGCAGAACCACGGTGGCGACCATGTGCGCCGTTTTCAGGGCAGTTAACGTTTCCATTGTCGAATTTCCTTATGGCCTGCCCATCAGCGTAGCCGCTCAGCCAAGAAACAGCTGATAGGCCGGGTTGTCGCTTTCGTCCCAGTACGGGTAGCCGATTTCCGCCAGCGCCGCGGGAACCAGATGTCGCTCGTCGTGAGGCACTTGCAGGCCGGCGACCACACGACCGTCCGCCGCGCCGTGGTTGCGGTAGTGGAACATCGAGATGTTCCAGCGCCCGCCGAGCTTGTTGAGGAAGTTGAACAGCGCGCCCGGACGTTCCGGGAACTCGAAGCGCAGCACCACTTCGTCGACTACCTGCGCCGCGCGCCCGCCGACCATGTGGCGGATGTGCAGCTTGGCCAGTTCGTTGTCGGTGAGGTCGAGTACCGGGAAACCCTGCTCGGTCAGGCTCGCCAGCAGCGCGCTGCGCGGATCGTTTTCCGGGTGAGTCTGCACGCCGACGAAGATGTGCGCTTCGCTGCCGGTGTTGTAGCGATAGTTGAATTCGGTGATCTGGCGTTTGCCGATGGCTTCGCAGAACGCCTTGAAGCTGCCGGCCTTCTCCGGGATGGTCACGGCGATTATCGCTTCGCGGCCCTCGCCCAGCTCGGCGCGTTCGGCGACGTGGCGCAGGCGGTCGAAATTGACGTTGGCCCCGGAATCGATGGCGACGAAGGTCTTGCCGCTGACGCCGCGCTGTTCGACGTACTTCTTGATCCCCGCCACACCCAGGGCGCCGGCCGGCTCGGTGATCGAACGGGTGTCGTCGTAGATGTCCTTGATC